>JAHJCM010000107.1 GCA_018812945.1 Gammaproteobacteria bacterium
ATGAACGAAGTCATCATCAACAAAGAACCCGTTGAGCTTTACAAAATCCTGAAATTTCAGGGTTGGTTGTCCAGCGGCGGCGAGGCCAAGAATGTGATTGCCGACGGCCATGTGTTGGTCAACGGCCAAATTGAAACCCAGAAGCGCAAGAAAATTGTGGGGGGCGATGTCATCGAGTTTGACGGCGTGAAGTACACAGTTAAACTGGGGTAATCGTTTTATCCCGAAGCAGTTTCAATGAAGGCAGTACGGTCATGGCAGTAAAAGACCAAACAGTTTCAAAGCAGTCTCCATGTGTTGAGGTGTATTTCGACGGCTCATGCCCCATGTGCCGCCGTGAAATCGCGGTGTATCAAAACATCACGCCCGATCAGCCCATTTCCTGGGTTGATGTCTCCAAACCCGACACGCCTCTGCCCCAAGGGCAATCCAAAGAACAACTCATGGCGCGTTTTCACACGCGCACAGCGCAAGGCGAATTGCTCAGTGGTGCTGCAGCCTTTGTGCATGTGTGGGGGCAGTTGCCCGGCTGGCGGGTGTTGGCGTGGTTGGCCAAAGTGCCCGGCATGTTGTGGCTGATGGAGAAGGCTTACAAGGGCTTTTTGCCGGTTCGCCCTGCCATGCAACGCTTTGTTTTGAAATTCGACACCAGCCATTTGCCGCCCACATTGGTGGCCGACATTCGCACCGACCATGCCGGTGAAACCGGGGCCGTGTGGATTTACAAGGGCATTTTGGCGGTTTCAAGAAACCCTGAAATTCGGGCATTTGCCAGTGAACACCTGCAAACTGAGCAGCGCCATTTAAACGCCATGAATGAACTGCTGCCCGTGTTTCGCCGAAGCTGGCTGTTGGTGCCGTGGCGCATTGCGGGCTTCATCACTGGTGCTTTGCCTGCCCTGTTCGGGCCGGTTGCGGTGTACCGAACCATTGCTGCCGTGGAAACTTTTGTGAACCTGCACTACCAGGAACAAATCGACAAGTTGAATGCCTTGGGCACTCACACGGCACTCAAGGCGCAACTGATTGAGTTTCAACTGGATGAGTGCGCACACCGCGACGAGGCAGCCGCAAAAACGACAAAGCCCGGCGGGTTGATCGCCAGGCTTTGGGTGGGCGCCATCGGGTCAGGCTCCAAGGTGGCAGTCACCTTGGCCCGTTTCATTTAACTGATCAGGCAGCCAATGCCGGTTTTTGAACCTGGCGAACCAGTGCCTGCAGGCGCTTGCGTTGCAGGCGCATTTCAACTTCCATGGCTTTGAATTTCGCTTTGTAGGCTGCCAGGGTTTCACCGTTTTTAATGGCGTTTTTCGTGTCCTGGTACCAGGCTTCCTTCAGTTTGGCCCAGTCTTGCAAGGCCTTGCTGTAGTGCTCGTATTCCTGCGCAAGGCGGGCCTTCATGGCTTCAACATGCGCATGCATGGCAGTGGGTTGTGCCTGCATTTTTTCTTCAGCGCGTTTGAATTGCATGGCAATGCGTGCTTTTTCAATCGCAAACTTGTCGCAGCGCTTCAGGTTTTTGGTCAAGCCCACATACGACAAACCGGCAATCAGCCATTTGGTGGGATCGATGTGAAACCACTTGATACCGTTGCGATAGTCGTACTGAAACAGGTGGTGGTAGTTGTGATAACCCTCACCGTAGGTGAAGATCGCCAGGAAATCGTTGTCGCGCGCGGTGTTCTCGTCGGTGTAAGGGCGGCGGCCCCAAATGTGCGCCAGCGAATTGATAAAGAATGTGGTTTGATGGCACCACACCAGGCGAGCCAGGCCACCCAGCAGCACCACACCCCACAAGTCGCCCACCAACAGGCCAATAATGACCGGCAAACCGAAGTTAATGCCCAAGGCCAAGGCGGTGTAGTGTTTGTGCTGGAACATCACCAGTGGGTCTTTCAGCAAGTCAGGCGAATTGCTGAAGTCTTCTTTGCCCGATTCATACTTGCGAATCATCCAGCCCATGTGCGAGAACCAGAAGCCACGCTTGGCCGAGTAGGGATCGTGCTCGGTGTCGTCCACATGGCGATGGTGCGTGCGGTGGCCCGAAGCCCAAATCAAAATGCTGTTTTGAACGGCCATGGTGCCGAAGAACATCAACACGAAGCGCACGGTCCAGTGGGCTTCGTAGGTGCGGTGTGCCCACAGGCGGTGGTAACCGGCGGTAATCGAAATGCCATTCAAGATGGCCAACACCACGAATGACACCCAGGCTGCAGTGCTGTAGTCGTTGAACCAAGCGTAAGCGGGTACAAGAATGAGTGCTGCGATTGAAGTTCCGAACAGGGTGATTGCGCCGGGCCAGTGGATCGGGCTGTTGGGGTCAACTCGTGTGGTCATTGAAGGTTGGGTTTTACCAGTTGGTTCAAAGGATGAGGGAATCATACTGATTCTTGCCCCTGGCATGAACCCAAATTTAAATATTTAATAATTGTTCTTGATTGTTGAGGTACAGCCGCAACGAAATCTTGAATTTCGCAGCGGCTAGAGTTAACACTTGTGCACTGAATTTTTAAAAATTAGGCGGCGAGTTGCGAATTCGCGCCAGTCAGTTCTCCACCCAACACGTCAATCAAACCGGGAATCAGCTTTCTCAATTCACCGGTCATCAAGGCAAAGTCGGAATCAAAGGCATCGTCGTCGGCACTGAGGGCGGCCTGTTCTTTGATCACATCCAAAGGTGCAACCCTTTTCACTTGCAGGTTTTCATGCAGCACGAAAGACACTTTGTCGGCCCAGGTCATGGCCAGTTTGGTCACGTCCTTGCCACCCTTGATGTGCTTGGCAATTTCCTCAGACTCCAGCGAGTGCTTCACATACCGCACAGTGGCGGCCTGTTCACCACGACTTTTCAGTTCGCAGTCCTGGTCCACGGTAAAGGGGGGCGGGTTGTCGTTCTCGGCCAGCCAGGCGGTCATGGCCACGGTGGGCGATATTTTGGTTTTGACCAAAGCCATGGCCACGCCTTCCACGCTTTTCATGAGCATGCCGACCAGTTCGTCGGCTTTGGCGGGGCTAGCCGCGTCAATCACCAGCCACTTGCCCTGAGGGTCTATCCACGCATTGATTCGGCTGCGAATGGCAAAAGCCCGTGGCAACAATTCGTCGGTCACGGCTTCCTTGATTTCCTTCATTTGCTTGCGGCCGGGCTTGTAGCCTTCGCGTTCTTCAATTTCCGCTGCGCGCGCTTTGGTGAATTGATTGATCACGGTGCTGGGCAGCAGTTTTTTCTCCAGGCCCAATGAAATCAGCAACTGCTGGCCGCTACGGTGCACAAAGGGTTCACCTTCGGCTTTTGGAGAAACCCAACCGCGGGTTTGCAAGTCCATGCCGCCGCAGGCTTGCAGGGCTTGTTTGGCCAGTTTGTCTTCCAGCGATTCGGGGGTTTCTTCCCATTTGGTCAGGCGAAAGATGAACAGGTTTTTAAACCACATGGCTTGGCTCGCTGAAATTGAAAAAGGGCTGGCAGTGTAACGCAAAAAACCAAGGTGCAGCCAGTCGGTTTGAGGGCTGCCAAGTGGTTGAACAAATTTTCACCGGCGATTCTATTTGATAGTAGTATTTCGATACGCGGTCGTCACAATACTCGCAACTTGGTATTCATTACCGAATGCGCCTTAGCTGGGTTTGGGTTTTGTTCCTGCTTCCTTGGTTAAGCAGTTGCACCACGCTGCCCTGCGCTATGTTTTTGTACATGAACGGGTGCACCTGAAATACGACGACCCCCGGCGTGGGTATGATTTGCTGAAACGCATTCACCAAACCAACGCCAAAGACACCGAACTGATGAACAATGCCTTCATGACGCTTTTGGGCGCTTATGGCCAGGACCCTGAGTTTAAGAATTTTCTCGATCAGGTTGAAACCCGGGCCAACCACTACGCTTCGCAGCATTTAATCGATCGTGGCGAGAACCCCTGCAAGGCCATTGCAGAAATTGAACAATACACAGGCGCACGTTTTCGCTTTGGCACCGAAGACCTGTGCAAATGATTCAGCTGCCCCAACGCATTGTTTGCCTCACCGAGGAAACCACCGAATGGCTTTACCTGCTCGGTGAAGAACACCGGATTGTCGGTATTTCCGGCTACACCGTGCGCCCCCGCAAAGCGCGCCTTGAAAAGCCCAAGGTGAGTGCCTTTTTAACGGCCAAGATTGATCAAATATTGGCGCTGAAGCCCGACTGCGTGTTTGGGTTTTCTGATCTTCAGGCCGACATCGCCAGTGCATTGATTCGCCATGGCGTGCAGGTGACAGTGTTCAACCAACGTTCGGTGCCGGAGATATTCAGCATGATGTACCAGGTGGCCGCCATGATGGGTGCCGCTGAAAAAGGGGCTGCCCTGATTGCAGAAATGCAGGCGAAAGTGGAGGCCGTGCGGGCCAAAGCCCGCCAATGGACTGTGCGACCCAAGGTGTATTTTGAAGAATGGGACGAACCGCCGATCAGCGCCATTCAATGGGTGAGCGAGTTGATTGGCATTGCCGGGGGCGATGATTGTTTTCCCGAGCTGGCCACGCAAAGCTTGGGCAAGAACCGGATTATTGCCGACAGCAGCGAGATTGTTCGCCGCAACCCCGATATCATCATTGGCTCTTGGTGCGGCAAAAAATTTCGCCCTGAAACCGTGGCTGCGCGGGCAGGGTGGGGCAATGTGAGTGCTGTGAAGCACCAGCAAATTTTCGAGATCAAGTCGCCGCTGATTTTGCAGCCCGGCCCGGCAGCGCTCACCGATGGCCTGGATGCTTTGCACGACATCATGGCGCAGTGGCAAACCACCCGGAATTAAAAAAGAATTGTTCTAAGTGCTTGAAGGCTTGTAATTTTTTACAGAAGTTGTAATGTTGAATGCCAAGGTGCGGAGGACAGCAGCATGAACGGACTCAACCCGACAAAGCCAAGGCTTTCAAGACGAATACTTGCAGTGATTTTTACCATGATGGCAGTGTTGGTGATCAGCTTCTGCGCCGCAGTCATGTCGATCATTTACATGCATGCCGATGAAAACGGCATGGTTCCCAAAGCGTTCTCGCTCAGTAACCAGTTGTCGCAACCCATCATCACCATATTGCCGCCCCAGCAGCCGAGCCATGGTGCACCCAACCACACAGCGCCGCAGTACCACATCTAAAACACGATTTGCTCGGGGTGTGGGCCTATTTCATGCCGGTTCGGTTGGGCATCCAGAATTTTGACCCGATCGGGATCGAAGCTGGCAATGAAGTGGTGCTTGCCCTCGGGTGTGGTGGTAAAAGCCACTGGGTGAACCAGCACTGAGCACTGCAGCAGATCGAACACCACGGGCAAATGCTCCGGGCATTCCGGCATGAAGCGGAAGGGCTTGCGCCAGTCTATTTCGCCCTCGGGCATTTTTTTGAATGCACTGCAGGCCCGGTAAATGTCGGCCACTTCCGATACCACCTCTTTGGACACCCGGGACAAGTTTACAAATTGGGTGCCACTTTCTTCACCAAGGTCTTCAAGGTGTACCACACCCGGCTTGCGCGGTGTTTCAATGCCCACGGTGATGGTGGCCGTTGAAAAGTAGTGCCCCGCCTTTTGCGCTTGCGACAACAGTTCACCCAAGGCCATGTAGGCATTGCGGTTGCCGTACAGTGCATTGAAGTAATTCTTCGGCATGCGACCTGCCACGGGCAATTTGTAATCAGAAAGTTTCAACTGGCTGGGTGGGGCCTTGGGGCCACTCCACACTGCAATCAGTTTGACCTCGGTGTAATCCATGTTTCGTTCATGACGCCATGTGTTTGTATTTAAGTGGGTACTTCTGAATCAATAACTTCACTGCGTCGATATCGTTGAGCGGTGGCACCTGGTTACGCGCCCGGTATTCCTGATGAACAATGTCCAGCCACAAGTAACAAACTTCCGGTTCTTCCATGCCACTGGCCAACATGTGGTGCAACCTTTCAAGCACGATGCCCACTTGTGGCGTGGCATTGCCTGAACCGTTCAACCACCGGTAACCCGAACCTGCACTGCGACCCAACAATTGACCAAAAGTGCTTTCGCTGACTTTGGTTTTTCCGAACACCCTTTGAAACATTTTGTAGGTGTCTTCCAGGCTGAGTTCGTTGTTCAAGGGGACCAGCGACTCATGGGTTTCGTACAACCTCAAAATCAAAGCAACCGTGGGATCGAGCGGTTCATCGCTGGAATTGCCCTCGGGTGGGCGAACAATTGAATTGAACTTCGCCTGGGTACTGATACCAAACAAGGCGCACATTTTTGACACGGTCAAGCCGTATTTCTGCTTGAACAGGTTCAGGTAGGCACCTGTGCGTGGCTTGTTCTTATCGTTAATTTGAGGCATGGCGCGTGATAAAGCAATCTCGTGGGTTAATGATGATACGGAATCGGAAAGCTGAAATTGTAATTTGATTTGAAAATCATGATTTAACACAAATGGACAACGCATCATGTCGCTTTGTGGTTGACCAAAATTTGTTCAAGTAAATGAATTCAATCACTTTTTTGAACGCCACTGGGTCGCGTAATCGCGAATGTCGAAATGTACATGGCTTCTGTAAACACCAACCCCCCCGAATGCGGGGTACTGTAGGGTTTTAGCCAATTGATCAATATTCACACCAATCGGTTTGATGTCCATGGCGTAAAACTGCCCGTTTTCATCGGGCAAATGGCGTGAATGTCGGGCCGCACCTTCAGTGATTGAATTGGTGTGATGGGTCCGCAAACCCGAGGTCACTTCAAACACGGTGTAGGCGTGGTGTTCCGCCAGAACGATTTGAGCCCAGGCCGCCAGCTGCAGCATTTCAACATTGGGCACGCCCACTCGGTTGGCTCGAACATCGCGAAGCATCCAGGCGGCTGTGCGGTAACCTTCAGGCGTGCTGAAATCAATTTGAAAGCGGTCTGCGCCGCGTTGAATATCCAGCAGGGTGTAGCTGGGGGATTGCGTAGCCCACGCCAGTGAGTCCAAGTTTTGGATTAAAGCCAGACAAAGGCTAGATTTGAACAGGTCTCGTCTTTTCATGTCCGGCACTAGTTAAGATTGATGTTGCAACCACTTGGCCCAGATTGGCAGCAAGAGTCTAGTATTGATAGCTTAGCTGGGGGGTTCGACCCTGGGTCGAATATGCACTTTACAAAAGCACTTCCGGTTGCATTACTACTAGATCCGCTCCCCCCCGTTCCCTCGTTGTCGCTTATCGCAAAACGATAGCCCACTGGAGTGTCGCTAAAAATCGTTGTTGAGCATGTTTTTCCATTTTCAATCCAGTTCAGTGTTTGGTTCCCTCTACAGAAGTCCACGTCCATGATTGGATTGCGAACATCGTACCGAGAGGCTAGGGCACCCACACGCACGCCGGGTACGCCCGCGGGTGTATTTGCATCGCTTGTGCCATTACCGTCAATGTCTAGCGCCACGGTGAAGTTGCCGCCAGCGCTGGTGGCAGGTGTGTTGGCTTGCAGAGTGACAAAACCGTTGCCACCCATGAAGCCCAACATGTCGCCAGCTATGTCGTTGTCGAATTCGCCGGCTGTGCCGTCTTGCCCGCCAATCGTGACTGGTTGGTTCAGCGTGATGTAGCCTTCAATGCGGCAATTGTCGGCTGCCATGGAGCAGCCCGCCGGCAATATGGAAAGGCGGGTAATGAATTGACCATTCGATGCAGCCGGGCGATTCACAAAGCTTGCTGGCAACAAGCCCACATCAATCAGGTTTTGAATGGTGGGGGTTAGTTTGCTGCCCTCATTGCCTGTCACCGGGGTTTCGGGAATGGTGACATCGGTGATGCCATCGTTGTTCAAATCAACTTGCAAATCGCCGGGTGCGGAAATGCCGCGCCGGTACAAATCGGTGTAAGAATTCAGTGCGTCGCCGACCTGGTTGAGTTGATCAGCCTGGATTTTCGCGACAGAGGATTTTGCAGAACGTGCTTGTTGCTGAACCACAGCGAAGGCAATGATGGCACTGATGATGAGCACCAGCGCCAACTCGATGCTGAGAAAGCCGGTGTGCCGGGTGTTGCTGTGTTTCAGTGAGTCAAGCATGAGTAATTCGCCTTGATTCAAATGAACAAGGGGGCAAAGTTGCCCCCTTGCTGTGCTACATGAGATGTGATTAACGACGAGCGAAAACGAAAGACAACGTTGTAGTGTCACCGACACATACCTCATCTAGAGATGTAACGGGTAAAGACCCATTAACGGTGTCCTGACCGTTAACTGACTGAACTTGACCCGATACGCTCAAAGCGATGTCCGCGCACTGGTCGGACGGTACATCTGGCCATGTCAATGTAACGGTTTCGCCATCTGCTGCCCCGGTCATGGTGATGTCGCCATCGCCACCGTAGCTATTCTTCGCTGGTACTGTGGCACCATCCGCATCGACGCCGCCAGCTTCTAAAATTGCCAATTGGATGGCATTAGTTTCGGTGAACCCAGTGTAACCAGTAGTAATACCAACTTTTTGCTTGGTTTCCGTAATGATTTCTGTCAATTGTTTGATGTTGTCCTGCACTTCATTACGACGCTGATTGTTCTGGAATGCAATAAAGGCTGCGGCAGCAACAATCGCTGCAATGATCAGGCCGATTGATACTTCAATCAGGGTAATACCGCTTTGTTTGCGGCGGGCATTCAGTGTGTGCGATGTAATCATTTTTGATTCCTCTCCGAAGGGAAATTGTGTAGTACATGTTGGCCCAAGCATTCCGTATATATACCAACAGACGAATTAATTGTAGATCAAATGCATGCTGTGTCAAGCACTTATTTCAACGCATGCGTTGCATTCTTTTCACAGGGTCCAGTTCCTCGGTCATGCTTTGGCTGATCGACAACTGACCCACGTACAAAAACACCACCACAGCCGCAGCAACACTCAGTAATACGGCATTCAAACCCTTGGCCGTGTTGCCAATTTCATTGCGAATGTCTTCACCACCCTCAGTACCCAACTGAATCAAAATTTTGTCAAATTGCGGGTTGTTGCGAATGGTGGTGGCCAGGCGCGCCAGTAGCTTCGGGCTCATCAGCCCTTTGCTGAATGCGGGAATGTAATCGGTGGGGGCCACGTTCAGGTGGTTCACGATCTTTTTCAAATGCCAGCGCATCCACGGGTCGGCATTGCGCTTCAGTGTGTCCAGCGCCGACGACAAAGTGGCTCCGCTTTTCAAAAGCACTGCGAGCGAGGTGACCAGCAAACTGACTTGAAAGTCGCGGTAAATGGACAGCGGCAACAGAAAGGGCGCCACCGGAAACAGCAGGAAGCCCCAGCCTTGCGGCACTTGCTCTAATTGGCTTCGCAAATTGCCTTTCCAGCGGGGCAGTGCGTAAGTGAATGCGGCTACAGCACCAATGACGCCAGCCACAATCAAACCGCCATGAGAGGCAACAATTTCTGAGACGATTCGCACCGACATATTGAACGGTGTCCACACTTCAGGCGGTGCCACTTTCACAATAATTGGAATGGATTGCGTGGCCAGCACGTAGCTGAAACCAGCCACACCGGGTATCAACACCATGGGCGGGAAAATGGCTTTCCAAATGACGCTCTTTGCTTCTTTCTGCGATTTGATCGCCGCAGCCAAAGCGCGAAGGGTGCCTGGTTTGTCTTTGGCCTCATCCACGGCGGCCAGCATCATGCGGTCATTCTGCGGCATCACTGTGCCCAGAATCTGGCTGATCAAAAAGTCGTCGCCCAAACTCAGTTTGCGAACCATCAGCTTCAAGGCTGCTTCCCGGCTGCTGTTGCGTGTTCGCTTGTGGCGGGCAATTTTCAGTTCTTCTTCCAGAAAGGTTTTGAACTGTTCTTTGTTTTCAATCGACTTGGCCAGCTGTTCGTAAAATGCTTCGCGCTTGCCGCGAAAGTCCATCAGGTTGATGGCATTGAAAAGGTTGGTGAGTTTCTTTTTGAAGGTCATGTTCAGGTGTAAGCCGCTGTTTCGGCGCGGTCTGCGTCGTTCATGATTTCGAAACGGTCAAAGCTGTCGAAGCGTTCGCAATGGCGCGGGTCTACGTCGCCTTGCAGTGCCTTGAACAGTGTGTGTTCAAACACGGTTTTTCCATCCATGTTTTCGGATTTGAAGTTGCCATCCGATTTCGACCGGTAGTACATCATGGCCTCATAGTCTTTGCCCTGGCGAATCAGGTTCAGCCACTTCCGGTCGGGGGTCAAAATTTCAGCAACCACACTCAGGCCAGCAGTACCGCGGTGTTTGCACTTGGGGCAACCGCCTTGTTTCTTGAAGTAGAACAAATCACGTTCAAGGCCATAGCGGTTTTCCAGTGTGTCGAGGATTTCAAGCACATGCTCCGAGTCGGGCATGCCCTGCTGATACAAGCGGCCACCAATTTTGCAGTGTGGGCACAGCTTGGGCACCAAGGCCTGGTACACCAGCAGTGTCAAAATATTCGGGTTGGTCAGCACATCGCGACTCATGCCGATTTCTTCGTTGGTCAGGCGCGGCACAATACCGGATATCAAATGCGCATGTACCGTGCCGCAAGCCATGTGGCCTGTTTCAACAATTTGTTGTGCCGAGATCGCAGTGGCAGGGTCGCGAATTTCACCCATCAACACGCAGCCTGGGTCGGCTCGCATCAGGCCAGCTACCACTTCGGCGTATTTGGCGGCGGAGCCTTTTCGGTCCAGCAAATCGCGCTGAATCGGAATTTGATGAACGCCTCGCAACGGATATTCCACCGGGTCTTCAATGGAGTAAAACGCGTCTGTACCATTGCCCGGGTGTGTTTCAATGAAAGTTTTGAGTGTGGTGGTTTTACCGGAGCCGGTTACCCCTGCAAAAATAATGGTGCCGGAGGGCGTGTTGGATGCACTCTTTAACTGCTTCATGTGCGAAGGGGCATAACCCAGCTGCTCATAGCTGAGGGTAGGGGCATCAATGTCCACATACAACAAGCGGCACACCACTTTGATCCCGGCCCAGCCACGCATCGACTGATAACGCATGGCCACGCGTTTGCCACCCACCTCGCGGGCGGCGATCATGCAGTACAGGTTTTCACCCACCGAGAATTGGCTGTTGCTGTTGGAACCCTTGCCCGACGCGTTGTTGTACGCCCAGGCCACGGCACGCTCTGCTTGCAGCGGGGTGTATACGCCGCCTTGCTGATCGCGCAGAAATTCAAGTTCACCATCCACGCGCAGTTTCACTTCGGCAATGTTGTTGACCACTTGCACGTGAATGTCGGTTGCGCGTTCCTGCACAGCCAAAGCCACCCAGGATTCAAAAATCTCCTTGGCTTTGGACTGCGCCACTGCAGGGTCTTCTTCGCCCTCGGTGCTGTCGATTTTGGTTCGGGAGTTCTCGATCAGGTGCTCGATGACGCCACCACCACAACCAATTTCGGGTCGCTCAAACGTGAATTTTTCTGCAATCAGTTTGCCGCGCAGGTGGGAGATGAAAGGACGAATCTGCGCGAGTTTTTCCGCGTCGTACAGAATGATGGCGCGCTTCACGCCTGTTTCAATGGCACACACATGTTTTTCAACAGCGGCTGGCAGCTTGAGCAAAGCCCCTGCACTGCCGTCGGTCAACACGCGTGAAAACGCGGGCAGTTCACTGAGCTTTTCAACCTTCAGTGACTTCTCCGCCTGCGTGGCCAACACATTCAGTGCCGGGTCTCTTTTCATGATCAAAACCTCACTTGCGCACCCACGGAGACATGCTGCGTGTTGCCGTTGCTTGCGACCAATTCGAGTCCGTTGTGGGTGATTCTCTTGATGTTGAATTTGCCAAGTTGCTCACCTTCACGAAGTGTGCGTACGTTTCGACCTGCTGTTTGAATTTCAGCGGTCATTGCACCGGTTGTGCCATACACGCCCAGCAAGGTGTTGGCAGACATTGCTGGTGCGGCTTTGCTGTTGGTTCGAGAGGGCGTCACTGTGGCAACTGGTTTGGTTTCAGGCGCCGGTGCAGGTGACACCGCCTGGGGTTTGCTCACCGTGCTGGTGCTCACACTGCCGCCAATTTTCAGTGCGGCTTGCAATTCTTCCCGCATGGCTTGCTCTTCTTGCAGCCTTTGTATTTCTGCCAGCGTTTTGATGTTCAACGGCACCGAAACCCCGTTGAGCTTGATGTTTTCAACAGGTGTGACCGCTGTTTTGTTCTCAGCCTTCGCGTCCACTTTGGGTGGTGCGTTGTCCTGCGCATGCAGGTTGTTCAAAGCCAAGGCTGCAAGCAGGCCGCCCAGAAAATGGTTAATACGCATACAGTGCTCCCTTCAATGTCACCATCACGGCGGCATCCAGGTTTTTGGGTTCAATCTTCATGGAAATCTGGTTCCAGTAAATTCCGGAAGGGTATCGGTCCAGAAAGTCTTTGATCAGGGTCAGACTGCCCGTGACTTCAGTGGCATGCCGGTTCACCGAGACGTTGGGTGGAATGCTCTTGAAGCCTGTGGGCCAGGTTTGGCCTTGTGTGTCGACCTTGAACTGAATGCCCGCTTTTTGCCAGGCCTGTTGTTCCAGATAAAGCAGTTCGCTGGCTTCCTGTTTCTTGGGCAAATCCTGCAGTTGTTGAATGCCCCGGGTGGCCATGTCGTAGGAGAAGGAGAACTTCAGTTTGTTGACATCTTTGGGGTCCGGGCTGCTTTGCTGGTTGCTTAAAAAGCTGACCAGCTCTTGGGTGTAGCCACCCTGCGATTGCCACTGGCTGGTGCACTTGCCCAGGTTGCATTGAATGCCTTCCAGCAACCAGCCACGCGCCATGAATGGCTGCTCGCTCAACAGGTTCAGCATGTCGATTACATCAGCATTGGCCAGGCCTACATTGCGCTGGTCGGTCGCCAGCTTTTTCAAATACTGCGGGGTTTGTATGCTCGACTGCGCCTGCTTCATGCGCGCTTCACGTGCGCTGGCTTCAAGGTATTCGTTACCGCCGTACACGCCACCTGCCAGCAAAAGCACCACGGCAAGCATAGCCGATGCCTTGATCAAATCGGTGGGTAAACCCACCAGCGCATGTTTGTTGTTAAAGCTGCCCAAGCGGGCTGCAATGTCCAGGGGCAGGGCGCTGGGGAAGAGTTCAGGCGCATTGGTGTACACATGGTATTCCGAACTTTCGATCGATCCATTCGTGTAGGTGTTCACGGTGCTGACCACCTCGGCGTCACTGCCGATCATGTCCATGGTGGGGGCACCCTGTTCAATCACCACCAGGGCCATTTGGCCTTTCTTGTTTCCTTCCTCTATGCGAATGGCATAAATGACATGTTCCTGCTCATTCTGTGTGGCCAGCATGGCAGCCAGGCTGTACACCTGCCCCGTGCGTTCCTCATCCGAGATATCCGGGTCAAAGTTGTAAAGCCCCAGATATTCGTTTTGCTGGCCCTTGAGCAAAATGTGCTTGGTGGCATCAATTCGGTCAGCATACTCGCGAATGTCGGCAATGCGTTTGCTGTAGCCTGAGCGCGCCAGTGGTTGCCAGTTCAAGCCGGCAATGTAGGCTTTCTTCCCCAGCTGATGAACGACTGCAGACTGCTCTGCCATGGCGAGCCCCGTGCCTTACAGCACCACCGCGCGAACCAGAACGATGAAGTTCTCTCGCATGGTGGAAAGGTTGCGCGAACCACCGGCCAGCAGTGGGGCTTGTTCAGTCAGCTTGCGCTCGGTAAAGCCGGACACATCGCGTGACAGGCCCGTGATGGCCATCACTTCGCCCGGGCGCAGTGCAATGGTGTATTGATCAGAAATGCTGCTGGTGTTGGGTGTTTGAACCCGTTGCAGTGTCTCGCCCGTGCCTGTGGTAATTTCAAGCAGGCTGGTCAGGTCAGACAGGCTGATGCCCATTTTCAGCATGATGGTGTTGTTGTCCAGAATGAAAGGCATGGCAGCAAACTGATCGCCAGTTGTAATTTCATCCGTGGTCAAGCCGGGCACACCTGTACCGCCACCCAGTGCACCCGAAGAGGCAGGCTTGGTCTCCGACAAGTAACCTGTCGTGGTAAGCCGTGCCTTGCGAGCCCACTGCCTGTTCAATGCGACCAAGGAAATGGGGCGATGTTGAACATTGTCACCAATTTCATTGAGGGCCTGCACAATGGCCGAGCTGGCACCAAAACGCTGATTGGTCGGGCTGTTGGGTGGGTTTTGGCCGGGAATGAAACCTTGCAAGGCCTCAGGAATGGTCAGGGCAATCAAACCTGCCTCAGGAGCCACCAGCGAGTCGGGCGACAACACGCCAATGCCGTAGCGCTGG
Source organism: Gammaproteobacteria bacterium (assembly GCA_018812945.1). Taxonomy (GTDB): domain Bacteria; phylum Pseudomonadota; class Gammaproteobacteria; order Burkholderiales; family Burkholderiaceae_B; genus Limnobacter. The sequence goes on from JAHJCM010000107.1 coordinate 14,215, forward strand.
GACAGGCTTCTGAAAAACACATCCCAGTTCACGCCCTGTTGGTCATCTTTCTTGGACATCACCGAGTAAATGTCGAGTTGCACATGCACCTGTTTCAACATGTTTGCATTCTCGGTGCGGATGAGATCGCGCACTTGGGTTTGCATGTCACGGCTTGTTTTCACCATGACACGGCCGGTGCCTTCGGCCACAATCACTTCAGAGCCAGGCACCGAGGCAACCATGCGGTTGATCACTTCCAGTATGCTGGCCTGACCATCAATTTTCCCTTTTTCCGACACGCTCAAGTTCGAATTGCTTTGCACTTCATTGCCTCGCACGCGGCCTTGCGTACCGCTGCTCATGGCGTATTCATAGCCATTGGGGAAAGAGGCCAGTTCGTACATGGCGGTGGTGTAGCGCATGATGACAATGGAGTTGTCGCGGTACTCCCAGGACAAACCCAGTTTGTCAGTGGTGGTGTTCAGAAAATCAATCAGTGTGCCGTCCCAGTTCATGGCCACGGAACCCACAGTGGTTCGGGGTGCCAGGGCCACACTGTCGACTGCGACTGGCGTGGATGCCGGTGGTGGTGCTTCGGCTGGCGCGCTCACCGGCGGCAACTGGCGTGCGCCGCGGCGGGGTTCGGCGCTGACCGGGGCGTTGAACACATCTTGTTGAATGCGAACGGGAATACCGACCATTTGGGTCAAGCGGGCTGCCACCGTATTCAAATCCACGGGGCGGCCTTTGTCCGCAAAATTCATCTTGTAGGTTTCATGAAAAATCGCTGGCAACTTGTCGTCGTCATTCACATGCACGAACGTGCCGCCAATCCAGCTTTTGCTGGCGCGTTTCAGCACCTTGGCATTTTGTTGTTGCCTGGCCTGTTCTTCAGCGTATTGTCGACCACCGCGAAATGAACCATTGGTTGGCAAGCTGGTGTTGACCTGTTCCACTTTGCGCAAGCCATTGTCATTGTCAGCCTCTACTTCAGCCCTGATTTGCGGGCCTGTGCAGGCTGTTGTACCAAGGCTTAGCATGGCCACAATTGCCGCGCATATCCATGTTCTGTTGGGTGGTGTCTTCATGTTTTATCGGCACTCTTCTTTTTGATCGCCCAAGCGGGTAATGCGAAGCAACGGCGGCTCATTGTTGTAAACGCAGGCTTCCAAGGGGTACTCGCTGTTCTTGATTCCCGGTGTTTCAAGCACTTGTTCCACTGCATATTCAAAAGTACCCGAGAAGGTGGTGCCCGCTGCAATCATTACGTAGCGGTCTGCATCCCAGCGGAAGGTGTAACCCGCTTCCTTGGCCCAGCGGCGAATAGCTTTGTCCAGCCGGCCGTCTTCAACACGCAATTCCCATTGAATGGCACGCGGTGTCACCACCAGCCTTGCGCTTTCCTGTTTCACCGGCAGGGCAGCCAATTGTTCGGCTTCCCGAATCACTTTGGGTGGCAGGTCCACAATGAACACATCGGAGGAGGGGGCTTGCATGGCCAGCTGTATATTGCTGGTTTTGTTGAGCGCAGCACTGGGGGATTTGGGCTCAAGGCTGGGTTGCGCAACCACGGTAAAGCTTCGTGCCTGCGGCCTAGGGTCGGGTGCGTCGTTCCTGGCCAGTTCTACATTGCGTGACAGCAACTCATCGGCAAAGTACGGGAGTGCTTCTTCATGTTTCGCGGTGACGGCCGTGTAGGCAGGCGCCTGCATGGCAACAGTGGCACTTGTCTCCCCACTCGTTTCCCCGGTTGTGTTCCATGCCATCAGCACAATGGCAAGACCAAGAGCAAATTCCATATTCGTTTTACCTTCTTCGTATGGATCGGTTTTCAGCGAGTTTGCAAATTTTATTAATTCGAATATACATCAATATACGAAATAATTTCTTTTGCAGCAATCCCAAAAATTATTCTGCTGCGTCAGGGGGTTGTAGTCAGTGACAAATCAATCTTGATAGATTGCATCAAGCCATTGATTGCCTTCATGCGGGCTGTAATGAACCAGCAGGTAAGCCGCTGTCTCAAGCACTGCAAGACTGCAGGCCTGGGTTTCGTCGAAGGCTTCCTGATTGATCGCGTCGTATTCGTAAATACACACTTTCAACAGTTCGCCGATCAGGCGAGGAGTGGATTCGATGGTTTTGATCTTTGGCCGCAACTCGGAATGGGCTTTCATCAGACCACGGAAGTAGTGCCAGGTTGTGCCTTCTGTCTCAGCAAGGCCTCGAAGGATGAACGGCAGACTAAGGTTCAGAAGGCCATTGTCCTCGATGTGCGCAGCCAATTCGCTGTATTCACAGTCGCATGGATCGACCGGATGGTGTGCCCTGAAATAAGCAATATTGTTTGCGATCGATGTGCCCGAGGAGAGGCTTGCAAGCGTTGCTGCCGTACTCTCGAATGGCTTTGTTTGTGCGACCATATTTTTTATTGTTCACTCGTTGAGTTAATGAATACTTGCCCGAATTTATTGTGCGAACAAGTGTTGACTGAACAAATGTTTGGAAAAAATCACATTTTTTGTCATTTCATGTAACAGTACCTACAAAAATTGCGACAAATTCTAAGTATCCACATGAGGTGATCATCAAAGATCCATGATTTATAAAGGGATTAATTTCCTTTTATATTTCATTCTCGTGATAAATTTGTTGCAAATTCCTGTAGTCCTCTCTGAGCTTTTTTCGGTCTTTTGCCGTTTCTAGATGTATTCAGAACCCTCCCACCCAGATTCCTCTCAATGCTCAACGAAATCAATCACATCAAAGGGTGGGGGTGGGGGGTAAAAAGGGGGGTGTTATCGTGACAATACCACCCTAAAGCGGGGGCTACCGTGGCGTACCTTCTCAATCGCTTCATTGATCTGCTCGAAGCGGTAGGTTTCTACAATCGGCTGTATGTTGTGCAAGGCTGCGAATTTCAGCATGTCGGCAATCACGCGTGGGCTGCCCACTGGCGAGGATGAAATGGTGCGTTGCTGGCCCATCAATCCAAACACGCCGATGTCCAGAGGTTCCAGCACTGCACCCAGAAAATGCAAACGCCCTTTGGGTGCCAATGTAGAAATGTAGGCATTCCAGTCCAGTTTCACATTCACAGTCGACAAAATCAGGTCGAATGAACCCGCTGCCTTTTTCAGGGCGTCAGGATCTTTGCTGTTGAGCACGTGGTGTGCGCCCATGCTTTTCAGTTCATTGGTTTTGGAGGGGTCGCTGCTGAATGCAGTGACTTCGCAGCCCCAGGCTTTGAGAAACATTACTGCCATGTGGCCCAAACCGCCCACGCCGATCACCGCCACTTTGCTTTGCGGTGAAATATTGAATTGCACAAGCGGGTTGTAAACGGTGATGCCACCGCACAGCAGCGGGCCTGCGGTTGCCGGGTTGACACCTGCGGGAATTTTTACCGCGCTGATGGCTTGAGCGCGTACTTTGTCAGCAAACCCGCCATGACGACCAACAATGGTGCCTTTGGCTGTGCTGCACAGGTTGTGATCGCCACCCATGCACATTCTGCAACTTTCGCAGTAGCCTGCATGCCAGCCAAGGCCCACGACATCACCCAATACAAGGTGGCTGACATGGCTGCCCAATTTGCTCACGCGACCAATAATTTCATGGCCAGCCACCATGGGGTATTGGGCGCGGCCCCAGTCGTTGTCGAGCATGCTGACATCGCTGTGGCAAATGCCGCAGTGGTCGACATCGATTTCGATATCAAATGCACCCAGTTCACCGGGGTCGTACTGATAGGGTTTGAGTGGGCCTTTGGCCTCGAAAGCTGCGTAAGCGTTGATCATGATATCTCCTTGAGTTTGCTTGATGGTATTACACCTTCGACAGTAGTATGTAGGTCAAAGTAATAATCAGAACAATCAGGAGACAAGACTTGCAAACCCATCGCCGCGCCTGCCATTTGTGTGAAGCCATTTGTGGCTTGAAGATCGAGGTAGACAACAATCAGATTGTTTCAATCAAGGGCGATGAGCAAGACCCCTTTAGCCGTGGGCACATTTGCCCCAAGGCAGTGGCTCTGAAGGATATTCAGGAAGACCCCGACCGTTTAAAGCAACCGGTTAAAAAAGTGAACGGGCAATGGGTAGAAACCACCTGGGAAGACGCCATTGAGTTGGCCTGTGAAGGGTTGTTTCAGGTGCAGCAAAAATATGGTGCCAATGCAGTGGGTGTTTATCAGGGCAACCCGAATGTGCACAACTGGGGTTTGATGACCCACAGTGCCAATTTTTTGGGTTTGCTGAAAACACGCAACCGTTTTTCAGCCACCTCGGTTGATCAGTTGCCCATGCAGCTGTTGGGTTACTGGATGTTTGGGCACCAACTGCTCATCACCATCCCGGACATTGACCACACCCAATATTTCCTGATGCTGGGGGCCAATCCGATCGCTTCGAACGGCAGCTTGATGACCGTGCCCGATGTGGCTAAACGCATCAAGGCCCTCCAGGCGCGCGGTGGAAAGCTGATCGTGATTGATCCTCGAAAGACTGAAACCGCCGAGGTGGCTGATGCGCATCATTTCATCAGGCCTGCCAGCGATGCGGCCTTTGTATTCGCACTCATCAACACCATTGTGGAGGAGGGCCTGACCCGCATGGATCGCCTGGCCCACCACAGTGAGGGTTTGTATGCGGCTTTGGGCGCGATTTCAAAGGTGACGCCTGAAGTGGCGCAGGCCGAGTGTGGTATTGACGCGGACACCATTCGCCAAATTGCGCGTGATTTTGCGAATGCCGGAAAGGCGGTGGCGTATGGCCGCATGGGCGCCTGTACCCAACGCCATGGCACCTTGGCGCAGTGGGGTATTCAGTTGCTGAACTTTGTGACGGGCAACACCGACCGGGTTGGAGGAAGCCTGGTGGCCAACCCTGCGCTAGACCTGATTGCCGCGCCCAACAGCAAGCCCGGCAGTTATGGCCGCTGGCACAGCCGGGTCAGCCAAAAGCCTGAGGCGCTGGGTGAGTTTCCCAGTGCCATCATGGCTGAAGAAATTCAAACCGGGGGCGAAGGACAAATCAAGGCCATGGTGACCGTTGCGGGCAACCCGGTGTTGTCTACACCCAATGGCCAGCAGCTTGACAAGGCTTTGGCAGGGCTTGAGTTCATGGTGTCCGTGGACCTGTACATCAATGAAACGAATCGCCATGCGGATGTGATTTTGCCCACCACATCGCCTCTTGAGCATGATCACTACGATTTGATTTTCAATATTTTCGGTGTGCGTAACCAGGCCAAGTACAGCGCGGCCACCTTGCCAAAACCACAAGGAAGCCTGGACGACTGGGAACTGATGGACAAACTGGCCGCCTGCTACAGTGCAAAGATTGGCAAACCTGCTCGGCCTTCCATGCCGCCTCAAATGATTCTCGACATGGGTTTGCAAATGGGGCCCTATGGCATGGCCAGTGAGCAAAAGCTGAGTCTGGACAAATTAAAACAGCACCCCGAAGGCGTTGACTTGGGGCCGCTTCGCCCCAGCTTTCCAGACCGTTTGCAAACTGCCGACAAAAAAATTCAGTTGGCACCTGCCGAGGTGCTACAGGCGGCAGCGAATTATGTGGCCGAATTGCTGAATGACGACAAGCGGGCAGGTGCCGACATGATGTTGATCGGCAGGCGCCACATTCGCAGCAACAATTCCTGGATGCACAACTCCGAGCGCCTGGTCAAAGGCAAGAACCGCTGCACCGCCATGGTCAACCCTGCGGATGCTGCGCGTTTGAATTTGCAGGACGGGTACAACGTGCGTGTGCGCAGCCGAGTGGGTGAAATTACATTGCCTGTAGAAATTTCAAATGACGTAATGCCCAGCGTGGTGAGTATTCCGCACGGTTGGGGCCACGACAAATCGGGGGTACGTTTGCAAGTGGCAGCCGCCCACGCGGGGGTTAGTTGCAATGATTTGACCGATGAGCAATGGCTGGATGAGCCCAGTGGGAACGCCGCAGTCAACGGCGTGCCCGTAACACTCATTCCTGTGGCGCAATAAGTGCCGGGCTGACTGTCAATCAGCCCGCCTTTTTTTCCCACACAGTCATTTCTGCAATGCTGTGCTGGTATTTGCGGGCCGTTTCCCGAATCACAAACGGAACGTTCAATGGCTCGCGAACCAGATTGAAATGGGGAGCAAGCACGGCTTGCATGCCTTCAAGCATGGTTTTGGGCTTGCCATGTTCTTCAATGCCGCCAATCCAGTTTTCCTTGGGCGTGTACTCGGTCAACAGCGTGTAGGGCGAGCTGATCACCAGCAAGCCGCCGGGCACAATGCGCTTTGGCATGTCGTTTAAAAACTCGGTGGGGTTGTTCACCCGGTCAATCAGGTTGCCTGCGAATATCAGGTCGTAACCGGTGTGTTCCGCGCCCAGCTTGCAGGCGTCGCCTTGCGAGAATTCAACACGCTGGCTGCACTCGCTGTAATTGAAATCAGCAAGCGACACTTGCATGGCCCTCCCCAAATCACCCTCATCGTGCAAAAAGTAATTCAGCGCATTGCCCTGTTGCAAGGCTTGGGCGGCGTTGATGAAACGTGCGGAAAGATCAACGCCCACAGCTGTATCAAAGCCCAAAGCCAGCTCGAAGGTACTTCTTCCAACTGCACAGCCCAGGTCCAGCGCTTTGCGGCGTGGCTGATTGCCCATGAATTCCAGGCAAAGTTGAGCGCAGCGCACTGGGTAATTGGGAACATCAAAATAGTCGACGCCGTAGTGAAAGGCCAGGTACTGGTTTAATAGCTCGTCGGTTTCGTAATAATTGGTCATAAAGCCTTATTGGGCACAGGTTCTGAAGCCGACGAACACATCGTTTCGATCGGGCGTGTAGGCTTGGCGGTATGTGCCGCGAATGAGTATGGAAGAAGTGGCGCAAGAACCACCCCGAACCACTTTGTGGTCTCCGAATTGCAAGGTGGACATGAAGGGGTACATGTCCATGGTGAATCCGCTGTAGGGGAAAAACAGGCTGTCGGTCCACTCCCAGACAGTGCCAATCATCTGCCGGCATCCAAACGGGCTGTCTCCTTCGGGCAGGGCAGTTACTGGTAGCCTCGCAAGGTGTGTGCTGTCCATGTCCACCCGGTGGCTTTCCATGTTGTTGCCCCAGGGAAACTTGTTGCAGGTGCCTTGTTCGTGGTTGCCCAAAGCGGCCACTTCCCATTCAAACTCGGAAGGCAAGCGTCGCCCGGCAAACTTGCAGTAGGCTTGTGCCTCCCAATAACTCACGTGCTTAACGGGCAGGTTGGCCTGAACAGGAAGCCATTGGTCGAAATGGCGTTCCAGCCAAATGCTGTTTTCTTTTCTCCAGAATAGGGGGTGCTTTGCGCCAGTGCTGTTACGCCACTTCAGGCCTGCCATGCTCCAGTGTTGGTCGTTTTCATATCCACCTGCCTGAATGAAAGCCAGAAACTCGGCATTGCTGACCAGAGTTTTCGAAATTTTGAAGGCTTTCATTTCAACGATGAACCCAGGCTTTTCATTGTCGAAACAGAAATCTTCTGTCGCGAAATGTTCAGATTCTGGTGGCATGCCGATGCGGTAGCAGCCTGCAGGTACTTCCACATCGCTGTGGTCGATTGGATATGTGTTTTCCGCGCCTGTGCCCTTCAACGAATAGGGCGGCGGCGCATAGCCCAGGCTTTGGCGCGCCCACACCATCGACTCAATGTGCATGTTCAGGTGAAAAATGGCGTACTTGTATAGGTACAAGTCGCTGTCGGTCAGCGCCTTGGTTTCAATTCGCTGTTTCACCTTGTTGAAGGTGTCGTCAAAGTAGCGCAGGGTGTCGGGTTTGTCTGGGAAAAGCCCTTCTTGCCAGCGGTCCTCGTGGGCCAGTTCAAACGAGTCCCAAATGTCGTCGAGGGCCGGGTTGTACGAGGGGGCTTTGTCCAGGTTTTGCAGAATGAACCGCTCGAAGAAAAAAGCGGCATGCCCAACTTCCCAAATTGGCGGATTAATGCCCGGCAAATAGGGCACTTTGGTTTGCTGAGCACTTAAGCTGTTGAGCAATTCAAGAACACGCTCGCGGCTTTGTTGCAAAGTAGCGAGTAAGGATTGCTTGTTGTTCATCGTGGTGGTACTACTAATGGGTTACAACCAATTATAGGCCACCCATGTTCATGAAATCGATACTACGCACCTTGACAGTGACATCCACTGCACTGTTGATTGCCACTGGCAGCGCTTACGCCGAAAAACCTGGAAAAGGAAACGGCAACCAGGGCAAAAACAAGGAACAAAGTGAACAACGCGGGCAAAAGGAAAACCGCAAGGGTGGTGGTAACGAGAAAGGCAATCGTGCTGACGGTGGTCGTGACTCTGGGCAGGGCGGTGTATCTGTGTCGTTTAACTTTGGCAGCGCCGAAACCCGCATTGTGCGGGACTACTACGGTGGCCAGGTTGCCAAAGGCAAATGCCCACCAGGCCTGGCAAAAAAGGGCAATGGTTGCCAGCCCCCGGGCCAAGCCAAGCAGTGGCAAAAGGGCCGCGCCTTGGGTAGCGATGTTCGGTATTACGACATTCCCAATGAATTGCGTATTCGCCTGCCCGCACCACCTTTGAACCACAAATATGTTCAGTTGGGCACTGATCTGTTGTTGATCGCAGTGGGAACAGCCATCGTCGTGGATGCGGTTGACGGGATTTTCTGATCCAGGACGAATCATCACGCCGGTGATTCGTCATTTATTCCTGCGCCAAGTGGAACAGTGAATTGCTGATCCACTTGCTTATCTAGTTGCTAACAACAACTAGACTGGCACCGACACTATTAATTGGGTGCCGCCATGACAAACAAGATTGAAGTCTCGATTCCAGCCGTGGGGCAACCTTTGGCTGGAACATTTTTTACCGCATCAAATGGCAACACTGACAAACCGTTGCTGATTTGCCCCGCAACAGGGATTACCCAGAAATTTTATTTTCCGTTTGCCCGATGGTTGGCCCATCAGGGATTTTCTGTATTGGTGTTTGATTATCGAGGCATCGGAAAATCTTTGCAGGAGTCGCATGTCAAGCATTGCGGGGTGAAAAAGCAGGACTGGGGCTTGTATGACATGCCGGCAGCGCTGGATTTTCTGCTTGAACTCACTGGGCAGGGTAGCGCATACCTCGTCGGGCACAGTGCAGGTGGGCAGTTGTTTGGCTTGATGCATAACCACGCCAAAGTACGTGGCGTGTTGGCGGTGGCGGCTTCTTCCGGGCATGTGAAGAATATTCGGAAGGACAAGCGCAATGGTGCCAAGTTCATGCTGCGATGGGTGATCCCGATCAGCTCTGCCGTGTTGGGGTATGTACCCGCCAAGCGTTTTGGTTGGGGTGAAAATTTGCCAAAGGGGGTTGGCCTGCAATGGGCCAAGTGGTGTTCCAGCCCCGGTTATGTAGAAAATGAATTTGGTAACGATGTGCAACAACACTGGTTTGAACAATTCAAATCGCCAATTACCTTTGTGCATGCCAGCGATGATGAAATCGCAACCCTGCCCAATGTGGAGGACATCATGCGCCTGTTCACCAAGGCCAGCAAGAAACGGATTGAAATCAATCCCGAGACGTTCGAGCTTGGCAAAGTAGGGCACATCGATATTCTCAGAGAGCGGTGCAACAGCATTTGGCCGCAAATTCTTGCAGAACTGGCTCCCGTTCAGTAAAACCTCGTTTTACACTGAGGTTTTACTGGCGCGGAGGGTGATCTGATGAAGAAGTGGATCAGTGCTTTTTTGCTTGTTTTGCCGGCACAGTTCGCTGTAGCCGCAGAAGTAAAACCTGGCTTGTGGGAGACGGAGTTTGATTCTCAGGGCATGGGCCCCGAGGCACAGGCTGCCATGAAGCAAATGGAAAGCATGCCACCGGCCCAGCGCAAGCAAATGGAGGCCATGATGGCCCAAATGGGCGTTTCCATGGGTGCCAAGGCTGGTTCGGTTCGGTTTTGTATAACGCCTGAGCAAGCCAAAGCCAACGATGTTCCAGTACAGGACGACGGGGATTGTAAAAACAAGGTGTTGAGCCGAAGCGCTAAATCCATGAAAGTCGAATTCAAATGCCCAGATACTCAGGGCACCGCAACTGTTAATTTCACGTCGCCCACTCAATACGAAACGAAGATAGACGCAACAACAAGCGAGGGTGGTCAGCAACGTAAAGTTCAGCAAACCTTGAAAAGCAAGTGGGTTAAGGCCAGTTGTGGTGGTTAAGCGGAGCCAATCTCGCGATGAAAACTTTTTGTAACCCGTCCGTTTGTCGTCTCTGGTTGTTTGCGCTTTGCACCGTTTTTACCTTCAGTGCGACTGCCCGCGACATAGAACCTAAGCCCTTGCATTACGAATTGCCTGGCTGGTTCAAACAAACTTTTCTGGAAATTCCCCTCGACATTCAAGATGCACAAACCCGAGGAAAGAAGCTGCTCATTTTCTTTCACCTGGATGATTGCCCATATTGCGCGTATTTGCTGAAAGAGAATTTTACAGAAGGACCCAACCGCGAGAGGATTGAAGCCAAGTTCGATGTGATTGCCATCAATGTGCGTGGCGACTTGCCCGTGAATTGGATCGACGGCACCGTGTATTCTGAAAAGCAATTGGCCAGAAAACTGGGTGTGTTTGCCACCCCGGCAGTGTTGGTGATGGGGCCCAAGCCCGAGGTGAACAAAAAAATTATGGGCTACAAGAAGCCTTCTGAGTTTCTTGATTTATTGGGCCTTGCCAATTGATTCGAGCTTAAACGGTAAGCCTTGGGCGTTTGCCCTGTTTGTTGCCTAAACACCCGTGCAAAATTGCCCGAACTGGCATAGCCAAGCCGATACGCGATTTGTTGAATGGGTAAATCGGTGGTGTCCAGCAAACAGATGGCATCTCGAAGGCAGGCCATGTCGCGTAGTTCACGGTAACTGGTTTGCCAGAAATCAAGTTTTCTGCGCATGGTCCTCAGTGACACCCCTAATTTAACGGCCACTTCATTCTGGCTTGGATAGCCAGACTCTCCCAGCGTCAGCATTTGCTGAACCTGTGCCAGAAAGTGGCTGCTGTCACCCGATATCAGAGCCAGTTCGCGTTCGCATTGTTGAACCGCGAGCGCCAAAACAGGTGGGTTTGACATAGGGAGTTTTTTATTGGCCACATCAGCAGGTATGCAGTATTGCCAAACGGTGGAGTCGTGCAACATGGTGGGCAGGCGATCGGCGAAACGGGGCACGTAACCCTGAGCCTCACCCCGTAGGAAAAACTGGCCAGTTGGTTTTTCAGTGCCGATCAACATTTGAAGCGACCTGAACAGCACAGTCAAAATACACTCAAAATAAACACGTTGTATTTCGGTCCCCAAAGGCAAGTTGATGTGCAGTGAAATGCAGGTATGTTCCGGCAGGGTACAGACCGATAAGTTGACTGCACGCTCCTGCACAGTCCAGAAGCGGCTGAGCAAATCGAATACTTCAGGCATCGAGCTTGCACACATGATGGCCATGCCCAAGCTGCCATGGCTAGTCAAAGGCAATGACAAACCGATTTCAAAACCCAGTCCATTATTGCCAGTGTGCTCGAGTATCTGATTGATCAGATTCATTTGCACCACAGGTGGAACCCTGGCTGCGGGATCTTCAAGAATTCTTTTGTCGAAACCTGCTTTCGCAATCAACTCATTCTCATCCAACCCTCGTTCTCGACCTATAGCCAGCACAGTTTTTACATAGATTGCAGGAATGTGTGGTTTAAAAAACCAGATTCCCAAAGGGTGTTGGCCAGTGGATTGCAGCATGCTTGTCCTGCACTTTCCCGAGTGGAGATGATTCGAAAAATCAGACTACTCAGATGTTGGCCTGGAATCAACCTCCCCACTGTAACCAAACGATTGATTCCGGGAAGGGCGACAGCGGCCTTATTCTCGATTGCGTGGATTGCGCATGTCGCCACAGGAATCACACTCATGGCTACACGCTCGGTCCAATAGCTTACAGAAGTCTTGTTCGAACTCGTCGGATTAAGGCCCATGCGCTCGAAGATGGGCGTTTTCGTGATTCCAGGACACAAGCTGCCCACATGAATGCCATACGGTTTTAGTTCTTGGGCCAATGCATTGGAAAAGGCGAGCACGTAGTGTTTGCTTGCACTGTAGGCTGCAAGATTGGGTACGGGAGCAAATGCTGCAATCGACGCCACATTCAGTATGCGGCCTGGAATGCCCTTTTCGATCATGTGGTTTGCAATTTTAGAGGCCAGTGCCGTCAACACCTGAACATTCAGGTTCAACATGTTGTGTACTTTGACCGGGTTCAATTCAATTTGTGGACCGTACAGTGCGGTCCCTGCATTGTTGATTAACACCTCGACGGGAGTACCTTGTTCATTCAGGTGTTTCATCAATTGATCAATTGCCTGCGCATCAGTCAAGTCCATGGTCAAGGTGCTCAGCCGGTCAATGTTTTTCCCGGCATTAATTTGCAGTGTTTCGAGTTCGTCTTCCCTCAAACTAACCGCCAAAACCCTTGCCTCGAGGCGAAGCAATTGCAAGGTGATCTCGCGACCAATGCCGCTGCCTGCGCCGGTGACCAAAACGGAACGGTTGCGCCAGAAGTTGGCTGAGGGGCGTTTGAACATGATTGATCCATTCAGTGGTGAAGTTGTGCACACTGTACTAACCGAGCAGGACACTGGTAAGCGCATTTTCGGCCATGCGCGCATCAAAATCGGTCAACTGAAAGATTGCCGGGAATTTTTCAGTGTTTGTCATGGTTCTTCAATGTTGGGCTGAATAAGCTAGCCATTTTTGAAGGAGGACAGCCATGCCAAAACCCTACGTAAAGTTGAACAAGGACGATGCAGCCGTATTGTTGGTGGATCACCAGACCGGTTTGTTGTCGCTGGTGCGGGACATTGACCCGGACAAATTCAAGAACAATGTGCTTGCACTGGCGGATTGCGCCAAGTACTTCAACTTGCCCACCATTTTGACCACCAGCTTCGAGCTTGGTCCCAACGGCCCGCTGGTTCCTGAGCTGAAAGCCATGTTCCCGGACTCTCCCTATATTGCGCGCCCCGGTCAAATCAATGCTTGGGACAATGAAGAGTTCGTTGCAGCCGTGAGATCAACCGGTAAAAAGCAGCTGATTGTGGCAGGTGTGGTGACCGAGGTGTGTGTCTCGTTTCCGGTGTTGTCGGCGCTCGAGGAGGGTTACGATGTGTTCATAATCGCTGATGCATCTGGCACATTCAACGAAATGACTCGGGATGCGGCATGGTCTCGAATGATTGCTGCCGGTGCGCAAATGATGACTTGGTTTGGTGCTGCCTGTGAACTGCATCGCGATTGGCGAAATGACGTGGAAGGTTTGGGCGCTTTATTCTCCAATCACATTCCCGACTATCGCAACCTGATTCATAGCCACCAAACGCTGACTCAAGGGCGTGACTGACGCGACCAAGATTACATTTTCAACGACTGCTGGTTTTATCAAACTTGCTGTCGTTGAATTGACCTGCCTTGGCAGCCAACTGTGGTTATTTGATTCGTTTGATTACCGTGCAGCATCCGTTTAAAGTCTTGCTAATGCGTGACTCGCTATTATTGCAATGAGAGAGACTGGAACACTGAGGTTTTTTTGCGGAAAAATGGGTTCAGGAAAATCAACTTTAGCTAAAAAGTTGGCTGATCAACCTGATTCTTTTCTGCTTTCTGAAGATCAATTGCTGGCGGGTTTGTATCCAGATGCTATTCACTCACTCGAAGACTATATTCGCTTATCAAGGCGTCTGAAATCAGTCCTACGGTCTCAGGTGGTCAGCCTTTTAAAACTTGGTGTGAATGTGGTGATGGACTTCCCCGGTAATACGCGCACTCAGCGACAGTGGTTTCGAGAAGTGATTGATGAGGCTGGCTGTCCACACGAACTGATTTTTCTCGACAGACCTGACCACGTTTGCATTGAACAGCTGTTAAAGCGGCGCGAACTTGAACCCGAGCGAGCGACATTTGACACTGAGGCAAACTTTCACGCGGTCACAACCTATTTTCAGGTACCCGAGGAAAACGAGAGTTTTAAGGTGGTGAAGAAGTAGCTCTCGTTTGCCCGAATACCCTAAATGGTGTTTACTGCGCGGTATATCCACCGTCGATCGCAACCGACTGGCCAGTGAGATAGGTTGATCCAAAAGCAGCAAGCCACACAATTGTCTTGGCGACTTCTTCTGCCGAGGCGGCTCGCTTTGCAGGCACACTAGAGAGAAAGCCGTTTTTAATGGCTTCGTCCCCACCCACAAAACGGTTCAACATGTCCGTATCGACTGGACCCGGTGCAACCGCGTTGACCCGGATACCCAGTGGCGCAACCTCAAGCGCTGCGGACTTTGTCAGGCCCTCTACTGCATGCTTGCTCGCCGCATACACCGCAGCGCCAGGAGCACCCACTTGCCCCACTATCGATGACAAATTGACGATTGAACCCTGGCCTTGCCGCTGCATCGCATTTAACTCGTGTTTGAGCAACAGCAGCGTACCCAGAACATTGGTGTCGAAGGTATGTCGGTAATTCGATTCAGTTTGCGAGGTGATTGCGCCCAGAGTGCCCTCAACCCCTGCATTGTTAATCGCAATGTCCAGTTGTCCAAATTGCGCCAATACAGTTTGAATCAGCGACTCCACCTCGGATTCAATTGAAACGTCTGCCTTCACAAACAGAACTTGCCCACCCAGTGCGGCAAGTTCAGATGCCAGTGCCTGGCCTGCATCCGCGCGTCGCCCACTGATCACCACATTAAAGCCCTGTTTGGCGAATTCAAAAGAAGTTGCTCTGCCAATTCCTGCCAAGGCGCCTGTAATTAAAACTGTTTTGGTCGTCATGTTGATCTCCCGGTTAATCATTGAATGGAACGTGTGAGTAATTTGATTGATTCCAGTGGAGTCTTCTAGTACCTTAAATAAGCTAAAACAAATTCCATTTTGGAATAAATAAATCGATGGATAAACTTGCTTCAATCCTGTTGTTTGTGCGCGTTGCAGAAACGGGTAGCTTTTCAGCGGTCGCGTCTGAAATGGGTACTACTCAAAGTTCAGTCAGCAAAAAGATTGCTGCACTTGAAAGCAGCCTGGGCTTCAAATTGTTCAGTCGAACAACTCGGGCAATTTCACTGACTGGGGAGGGGGCAAATTATCTTGAACAGGTTCGACAGCCTTTGATTGATCTTGAATCTGCAGAAGTCTCACTTCGGCAGGGGCAGTCAAAAGTCAGCGGCGCATTGCGAATTGCGGCCTCTGTGGGTTTTGGGCGTTTGTGTTTGATGCCTTTGCTCAAGGGTTTCATGGACGAACATCCACAGCTCAAAATTGATCTTCGCTTACATGATGAATTTGTTGATCTGGTAGAGCAGGGCATCGACGCTGCAATTCGTATCGGTCATCTGGATGACAGCGGGCTCATTGCAAAACGAATCGGGTATTCAACCAGACGCTTATTGGTGCACCCTGAGTACCTTCGTCAATACGCACTGCATGCAAAGTTACCCGAGCATCCTGATGACCTGGTTCACATGAATTGTATTGTCTACACCGGATCTTCATTCAAGCAGTCTTGGCGGTTTTCAGGTGCACAAGGGAGGCAAGGTGGTAGCCCTCAGCCACTCACTGTTCGTGTTGAAGGCAATATTCAAACCAACAGCAGTGAGGTGATCAGGCAGGCTGTGTTACTGGGTATGGGAGTGGCCTATTGCCCTGACTGGCTGTTGGCTGATGAAATCAAAGCGGGTCAGGTTTGCGAAATTCTTCCGGGTTGGAGCGAGCCTCCCTCGCCGATTTGGTTTGTGTATCCACCGCAGAGGAAGGATTCCCTCAAAGTTAGGGCATTGGGTGATTTCCTGGCATCTCATTTGAAGGTTTAAGCTTTTGTTGAATCAAAGGTTTATTCCAAATCAGTTTTTCAACTGCTTTGTCCAGTGGAGTTCCTGCAATTGAGTTGGTGTAATTGCTCATCGTTTTGATGGCTATTCCCAAAATTACTTCAAGCGCATTTTGTTCGGTGTAGCCCACGTCGAAGAAGGCGGCCAAGTCTGCCTCCACTATTTTGCCTTTGGTGCGTATCAAGGTCTGCGTAAAGCGTCTTAGTTGTTCATGTTTATCATTGGATAGTTGAGCACCTGCGCGCAATGCGTTAATGTCGCTCGGATTCATCCCTGATTGCCGACTCAGTAGTGTGTGCCATGGAACGCAGTAGTTGCATTCATTCTCAAAGTTTGCGGTTTGATACACGATTTGTTGTTCCACCTCGCTCAGCGTTGTTGTCTTGAAAATATTCCATGTGGTCGAGTAAGCCTCCAGTAGTGCAGGGGCACCCGCCATGGTTCTCTCCAAATTCGGAATCATCTTGAATTCAGCTTTTGTTCTCTTAAGAATTTCTCGAGAATCATCTGGCCCATTTGTTTCATCAAACATCTTGAACATTGCGGTATCGTCCACTTAAAAATTGATTGAGGTCTGCGGCATAATCAAAGAGTCTGTAAATAATTTCAAGTACTTACCTCAAGGTAAGTGGGTTTGTGTCTGGGTGAAAAAAGGTTAGTACCATGATTGATGAGACCTCAGCATTTCGCGAAATGTTGCTCGATTGTTTGGCGTGCAAGTGGTCGTTACATCTGTTAGAGAAAATTGGTAAAGGCGTGAACAGACCTGGTCAACTAATGCGCAACATCGACGGGCTGAGTACCAAGGTTATGAATCAAAGTCTTCAGCGACTTGTCGATTATCATCTTTTGAACAAGCAGGTTTTCAACGAAAAGCCGCCTCGTGTGGAGTATGAGTTGACGCACTTTGGTCAAGAGGTTCTGGATGCCTTGCTGACTCTCAGAGCTTTGCAAGCGAGGTACTCAGCATTGCTTTTGCCAAGTCAATAAAGGCACGTGTTTTCGCGGTCGAGGTTCGGCCCTCACGATGCACGATTTGCACCGGCAAAGGATCGGGTTCAAATTTGCTCAAACAAACTTTCAGTTTTCCTTGTTCAACTTCATTGGCCACCTGGTAAGAGAGAACACGGGTCAACCCGAAGCCAAGAACGGCCGCTTCAATCGCAGCGTCGTTGGTGGTGGTCATGAGTGAAGGTTCTAGCCTCACCGAGGTTGGCTGGTCCGTTTTTCCGAATCGCCACTCTTGTATTGGATTCATATGCACAGCTGCAATCAATTGGTGGTGCTGCAAATCCTTAGGATGCTTTGGAGTTCCTTGGCGCCTCAAGTAATCGGGCGAGCCCACCAAGACCCGTTTTACATGCCCAAGCGGTATTGCATTCAAACCTGAATCTGGCAAGTGACCAATCCGCACAGCCAGGTCAATACCTTCTTCCGCCAAATTCACAATACGATCCTGAAAAAGCAGTGTCGCTTTCATTTGTGGATATTGATTCAGGTATGCCACCATCACGGGGGTGACAAACAAACGTCCGAACAGCGCTGGTGCGGTTACACTCAATGTGCCGATTGGCTTGGCATGCAGGCCAATTACTGAAGCATCCGCCTCCTTGAGTTCCTCCACAATGCGACGTGCATCCACCAGGTAGCGCTGACCTGCATCAGTCAGGCTCACTTGCCGTGTAGTGCGGTTCAGCAGGCGAACACCCAGCGAAGCCTCCAGTTCGGAAATCGCCTTGGTGGCCACCGGTGCCGACAGCCTGCATTTTCTTGCACCCGCTGCAAAACCTTCGGTTTCGGCCACCGCAATAAATATTTCAAGGGTTCTGAACTTGTCCATTTAATTATTTCCATATTGGAAATTAAGTAGTTCTATTTTGACTTATTCAAATAGAAATAGAAATAGATGACACTTGTTTCACCCACTCATTGCGGGTTTGTTCATTCTTAAGGAGATCATCATGAGCCGAATCAATGTCATTGAAAAACACACCGCCAGTCCTGAACAACTAGAACTGCTTAACGCCATTGAAGGTCAGCTGGGCATGGTGCCCAACTTTTTGAAGGTGTTTGCAAACTCACCAGTGGCTTTGCGCGCTTTTCTCGGTCTACATGGCGTATCGAATGCTGGCCAACTCGATCCACTCAACCGTGGTCGAATTGCACTGGCCTAGGCTCAGCAAAACAGTTGTGAATATTGCGTGTCGGCTCACACTGCG
The DNA here is from genome assembly GCA_018812945.1 of Gammaproteobacteria bacterium. Taxonomy (GTDB): domain Bacteria; phylum Pseudomonadota; class Gammaproteobacteria; order Burkholderiales; family Burkholderiaceae_B; genus Limnobacter. The sequence continues at coordinate 32,305 of JAHJCM010000107.1, forward strand.
ATTGGAAGAAAAACAGGTTTGAGTGGACAGGAAATTCAGAATGCGCGTGCGGGTACCAGTGAAGACATCAAAGCAGCCGCAATTGTGAAGTTTGCAAATGCCTTGATGGAAAAGCGCGGCGAGGTCAGTACCTCTGAAATTCTCACTGTGCGCAACGCAGGTGTTAGCGATGCAGAATTGGTTGAAATCATCACCCACGTGGGCATGAACTTTCTGACCAACGTGCTGGGTAAAGCCAGCCAGGTTGAAATTGATTTCCCGAAAGTTGATTTGAAACTGGCTGCGTAAGGAGAAAGACATGGGAGTCGCATTTGCAGAAATTGCATTCACGCCAGGCGTGCGCGAGCTACAAACCCAGGCAGGTAGTCGGGAAAGGTACGCGGCCATGGATGAATCCGCCAATCGACGTGACAAACTGACTGAGAGAGAGACCACATTCATTGAATCACGTGATCATTTCTTTCAGGCCAGTGTGAGTGAAACCGGTTGGCCTTACGTGCAGCACCGAGGTGGTCCAGCGGGTTTCCTGAAAGTTCTTGATGAACGTACCTTGGGCTTCGCGGACTATCGCGGCAATGTGCAATACGTCAGTGTGGGAAACCTCTTACACGACGATCGCGTTGCGCTTATCCTGATGGATTACGCCAATCAGCGGCGGCTGAAGTTACTTGGTCGTGTTCGCTTTATTGATCGCGACACTGAGCCTGATTTGGTCGAGCGGCTAATTACACCCGGCTACAAAGCGATTGTAGAGAGAGGTTTCATCATTTCTGTGGAGGCCTTTGACTGGAACTGCCCGCAGCACATCACGCCGCGGTTTACGCTTGCGGAAATCGATGAGATGACCGCGCCACTCAGGGCGCAATTACGGAGAGATGAATGAGCACTAACACCAAACCGCCACTGCCACCCTTTAATCGGGAATCTGCAATTCAGAAAGTCAGGGCAGCCGAAAACGCCTGGAATTCCAGAAATCCTGAGGCGGTCTCTATGGCTTACACAGAAGATTCCAAATGGCGAAACCGCAGTGAGATATTTCAGGGTAGGGCAGCGATCGTCGATTTTCTAACCAGAAAATGGGCAGTAGAAAACGGGTACCGTTTGATCAAGGAATTGTGGGCATTTTCAGATGATCGAATTGCGGTTCGATTCGCTTATGAATGGCACGACATCGAAGGCCAGTGGTTTCGCAGCTATGGCAACGAGAACTGGGAATTTGATGCGAACGGATTTATGAAGGTTCGTCATGCCAGCATCAACGATATTCCAATCAAGGAATCAGAGCGTTTGTTTCATTGGCCGCACGGCCCCAGACCTGATGACCATTTGAGCCTCAGTGATTTAGGACTTTGAATCCAGATTCGTAAGCATTCGCCAGCCACTTCTCTCGAGTGCTCGCTTTCGAGTTTTTTACGGGACCATAGCTGGTCACAGTCACAGGCTTAATGCCACAAAACTCAAGAATGGTCCGTTTCATTTGGTTGTGACCGGGCATGCGATACACCAGCCGGTAGTACCAGGGGGGTGTGTCCATGGTCGCGATCAGGTGTGCAGTTCGTTGCTTTAACAGGCCATCGACCATCAATGCATCTTTCTTAAACTTGAATGCGAATCCGGGCAGGAATATTCGATCAAAGAAGCCTTTCAGAATAGCGGGAATCGAACCCCACCAAATTGGATAAACAAACACAAGGTGCTCGGCCCAAGCAATCGATTCTTGTGCGGCAACAAGGTCTGGTTCAAGCGGCTGAATGGTGTTGTAACCATCGCGCAGTATTGGATCGAAATCCAGTTGTCCAAGGCGGAGTAAGCGAACATCTTGACCAGCAGCCCGCGCTCCTTTCGAATAGGCATTGGCGATTGCGCCGCATAAGCTGGCTTCTGACGGATGTCCGAGAATTACGAGAACGCGTTTTCGCATGACAAGCTTCCTGTTTGTTGAATAACAAAAAGTCTAAAGCTTGCCCTTAGGGGAAGAGTCAACCGGAATTTCGCAGTTCATTAATTCTGGTGAGTGAAGCAGTTCATTCTGAAATTCATTCAACAGCTTGAGTTGGGCGTTAGCTTTGTCGATTTGCGATTGAATGGTTAATCGCTTCAACTCAATTTGCTGAAGCATCAGAGTCATGCTTGAATCAGAATCGCTGGTGTTGCTTGCCAGAGCCTCTAAGAGTTCCTTGAGTTTGAAGCCCAAAGCTTGTGCGCATCGAATGGTTTGAATTTGCTGAACTATCACATCGTCATAAATACGATAGCTGCCTTTGCGAGTTGGCTTTTGTATCAAGCCCATTTGCTCGTACAGGTAAATGGCCTTGCGCGACGCGCCAGACCTTTTTGAAAGTTCGCCGATGTACATGGATTAAGCGGATTGCCTCGTTTTAATTGTCTTCACTTTCGCCAATTCGAATCGCACGGGTACCAATTTTTGCACCCGTCGATTCATCAATCGCTACAGGCTTGATTTCGGTTCCTGCTTCCGCATCAAAAAATTTTGTCAGTTTTCCGCCGCCACGGTATTTACGTCCCCAGGCACCAATCATAAATAACACTGGCAAAAAGTCGCGGCCTGCCTCGGTGAGCAAATACTCCTCCCGCGGTGGGTGGTCGGAATAGCGATGCTTCTGCAGTAATCCTTCCTCTGTCAGAACCGACAAACGCTTGGTCAGCATGGTGGGCGCAATACCCAGGCTTTTGCGGAAATGGTCAAAGCGGGTAACACCCGCATGCGCATCGCGCAAAATCAAAATGCTCCACGCATCCCCCACGAAAGCAAGGCTCCGCGCGATCGGGCAGGGGTTTTCTGAAATATTTTTACTGTCCATACTATTTTGATAGTGACTTTATTTTAAATTGCGAGTAAAGTTAGTTTCGTTTTGATAGTAACAACTTGCTGGCCAGAAATCCACCAACATTTCGCACACTTCGGAGATTCAAATCATGAACAAGAGCAAAGGACCGGTTGCACTGGTCACAGGCGCGTCGTCCGGTATCGGCTTGATCACGGCACAAAAGCTGGCGGCATCCGGTTATCGAGTGTTCGGTACCAGCCGACGCCCTAGCGCTGCCGGGTCACATGGATTCGAAATGCTGACCATGGATGTCGACAATGACGAGTCCGTTGGTACGTCGATCAATCAAATTATGGAGTCAACTGGTCGCGTCGATCTACTCGTCAATAATGCCGGGCGGGGTTTGTCGCCTGCCGGTGCAGAAGAATTCTCGCTCGAGCAGGCGCAGGCAATCTTCAACACCAACTTTTTCGGTGTTGTGCGCACTACTAACGCCTTGTTGCCACACCTGCGCAGTCAGGGCAGTGGGCGTATCGTCAACATCGGTTCTGTGTTGGGCTTCATGCCCATGCCTTACATGGCGTTTTATTCAGCAACAAAGTACGCGCTACGCGGTTACTCCGAATCACTCGACCACGAGCTTCGAAACATGGGTATCCGCGTGTCGGTCATCGAGCCTGCCTTCATGAAAACGTCCATTGAAGCGAATTCCACACAGGCAGAGTTCGAAATGGATGAATACCAGGAAATTCGAACCGCTGTGGCGGTACGCCTTGCAGAAATGCTGGATACGGCCGAAGACCCCGGTGTAGTAGCCGATGTAATTCTCAAAGCAGCGCAAGAGCCCAGTCCGCGCCTGGCTTATACGGCCGGCACAGCTGCTGCACGATTGAAACTGATGAGCACGCTGTTGCCTTCACGTTTTCTGGACACCGGAATTCGCAAACATTTAAAACTGAGAACACAATGAATTCGCTCACCAAAACTGAAACCAATTTATTGAATCGCCCATTTGTTTTACCCAATGGCGTTGAGTTGCCCAACCGTTTGGCCAAAGCCTCCATGAGCGAGGCCCTTGGAACCTACGACAACCATGCAACATTGAAAGTTGTTGAGTTGTATCGCCGCTGGGCCAAATCAGGAATTGGCTTGATGTTCACCGGTAACGTCATGATTGATCGCAAAGCCTTGGGTGAGCCCGGAAATATTGTGATTGAAGATGAGTCAGATTTGCCAGTATTGAAACAATGGGCCAATGCGGCTAGGGAAGAGGGTGCTTCATTGTGGGTGCAGTTGAACCACCCGGGCAAGCAGTCACCCAAAGGCTTGAACAAAATCAACCTTGCACCTTGGTCGATTCCTTTCCGGCAAGACATGGCTGCATTTTTCACAACACCCCGTGAAGCAACTGACACTGAAATTCAAGACATTATCCAACGCTTCGGGCGCAGCGCGGCGATCTGCAAAAAGGCGGGTTTTGGTGGTGTGCAAATTCATGGTGCACATGGTTATTTGATCAGCCAGTTTCTGTCACCTCACCACAATCAGCGTACAGATCAGTGGGGCGGAAGTGCTGTAAATCGCCGACGGTTTGTCATGGCCGTGTATGCCGAAATTCGTCGTCAGGTGGGTCCCGATTTTCCTGTGGGTATCAAGTTGAACTCAGCTGATTTTCAGAAAGGTGGGTTCACTGAAGAAGAATCGATGGCGACGATTCAGGCACTCTCTGAAGCAGGAATTGATCTGATCGAGATTTCAGGCGGTACCTATGAGGCGCCTGCAATGAGTGGGGTGGTAGAGCAAACCAGAAAAGCATCCACCTCAAATCGAGAGGCCTACTTTCTAGGTTTTGCCGAAAAAGTACGAACCCAAACACGAACTCCATTGATGGTCACTGGCGGATTTCGGAGTTTCGCAGGTATGAACTCAGCGTTAGAGTCGGGTGCGCTCGACATTGTTGGCGTGGCACGCTTGATGGCCATTGATCCCTACGCACCCAAAGCACTGCTCAGTGGTCGCGACTGTGCTTATCAGGTGCGACCGATTTCCACGGGAATCAGGGCAATCGACAAAATGGGCATCATGGAAATTCTTTGGTACTCACGTCAACTGAAGCGAATTTCTGAAGGTGGTAATCCAAAGCCCCATGAAAGCGGAATCTGGGCTTTCCTTATTTCAGTGATCAAGAGTATTTGGGGAACCAACAGAACGCAGAGGTTGCGGGCATAGATTGAATGACTAAAATTCACAATGGCTTGAAGCTCCCCGCGCTCAGAACCGTTGGGGAGCTTTATTTGTTCACAGTTGCTTTTTCGCTGAACTAGGGAGAAAAATACAGTGGGTCCAACGGTCGCGAGCAGAGAAGCGGCGGTGTCGATACCGAAAAAAGACCAGTTCCATTCAAGCTAAGGATCAAAAAGGTTGGCACTGTGGCGGCGAATTTCAACATTAACGCACGCATATATTCTGGATCTGTTTGCAAATTCGTAAAAATGTAAACAATGCTCAAGGTGTGTTGAATGTTCCAGTGGCTTTCTCTGAACTGATCAAACAACACAACTTGAGCATGGATTTACTTGGAGAAATTCAAGACGTAAATGAATAAGAAAAGGTGATACGCGTCTAGCAACAAGCTCCCGCACCGGTGGAATTGGCATTTTGCTCAAATGGAATCGAACTTCCGCATCCTTCAAAAATTCCATAGTGCTTGGAAAAATCACCGATGAATTGAAAGTGCTCTTTGAACCGGGTTTGTTGCAGCATTCGGAAGGTGTTGCCACACACCGAGAAAACCTTGCCAGTTTCCATGAAGTGGTGTTTATCCAATAGAAAGCCGTGTGGTTGGTTTTCGCTGGTTCCCCGATAAATGACGGCTTGGCCATAGTCTTCACAGGCAGTTTCAAGATCAGCCAGTTTGAACAAGCGATACGTGGCGGAGTAAAAACGTGTTTGTCCAACCAGTTGGTTTAATCGCTCATCTGTAATTTCAAGTGGGCGATCTTCGACCAAACGTGGATCGATGAAACCGTTTTGCGTTGCAACACGTAGAAAGTCGTTCCAGTACAGGGCACCACCCAAACATTCCCCATACAGCACTGGGTCGTTGGCCATATAAGGTGAGATTCTCCGATCTGAATAGACGTCTGAGAAATAAAATTCACCCCCAGGTTTCAGCAGTTCGTAAGCTTGGCGCATCACCGCATTTTTATCCGGTGAAAGGTTTACCACACAGTTTGAAACGATCACATCAAAACTGTTTTTCTCAAGACCAAGTTCATCCAGTCGTTCAATATAGCCTTGTAAGAACGTAACGTTACTTTGTGCAAAGCCAAACTTTTCCCGATGGTATTCAACGTGACGGTTGGCAACTTCCAATTGTTCTTCCGTCATGTCCACACCGACCACTTCACCAGTTTCTCCGACCAGTTGCGCTAGGGCGTACACATCACGCCCAGAACCTGAGCCGAGGTCAAGAATCCGTTTCCCTTTCAGATCGGTGGGGCACACCAGGCCGCATCCGTAATAGCGGCTTAGTACTTCGTTGTGAATATTCGACAACAAGGGTTTTAGCCATGCAGGTATGGCGGAAAAATCACAACAGGCCGTGGTTTTTAAATCGCTGCTGCTTTGTAGCTCTTTGCCATAGTAATTTTTGACTGCGTCATACATCTGTTGTTTCCCTCAAAGATTGCAAATTGGATTTGGTCCTAGTCCTGATTCGGTGACTTGAGCAAATAGGTTACGCGTTCTTTCAGGTAGGAAAAAAAAGGCCAACTTAATTCCAGCGCTTTTACACGCCCCCTCTCAGCCGTGGTCACGCCATTGCGAGTGCCGTTGTCGACTTCATATTAGCGCACCCATTCATTCAAGGTCTGCGGGGTGCCCCCCACCATCGGTGCAATCGATTCAATGGCGGACCAACGTGATGGGTGATCCTTGCGGGCTTCATGCGTCATGCGAACAGCCCGCTCGCGCACTTCGGTTATGGGGTTATTGACTGATTTTTATGCAAAAGCGGAAAGCTTGAACCAACACCACATGCAAAGCAACAGCTTGCTTGCGGTGTGATTGGGAAAACAGAGTTATTCAGGACCGACTTGTTAAGTTGCTTTTCCATTCGTGTTGCCCGGCTATCTTCGCGCAGGTTTTCAGGAATTCCCCACGTTCAGCATCAGACTTAAGCTGCTTGGCAAGAAAAATCCATTGCGATAATCCGCAGCCCAGGGCGATTCTTTCTACTACTGCTGGGTCTTTCAGATTGGGTGCTGCACGCTTGGAAAGAGAGGTAAGGTAGTCGTTTAAGTAAAACATTTTGGGGATCCATCGGTGCGTTTATGATGATTCCATCTTAAGTTTGCACTGCCACGGTTTTAACCCCAGCAACCTTTACCCCCAGTTTCCTCTACCCTTAAATTTCATCCCCTGAATGGCCCCGGGTTGTCAATGAAAGACGAGGTAGTCCACTTTGTGGATCTAAGAGACATTCGAGCACGGCTGTAAGACTTTTGGCGTCTGTTAACCATCTTCAAGGATTTCTGATGGCGTATCGTATTGCAGATTACCCGAAATTTTTTTGGCACTTGTGAGGGTGGAAATTTCACATTTGGTGACAGGTCACCCACCCAAAACCGGCATTCTTTGGCACAAAACAAAAAGGTCAACCACCGCTAAGTGATTGACCTTCTTGAGTATTTGGTTGCGGGGGCAGGATTTGAACCTACGACCTTGGTTATGAGTATTTTCTCTTTTAGCGATCACAAGCGGTGAAACTCGATAACTGGTGGGCTAGATTGGGTTGTTCGCTAGGCCAGTGCTGGCTTTCCAGTAGTTCTCAGGGGTGCCACTTTAGCTCGCTTTAGACCTATCGTGTTGAGGTGCACCCCTAGGCACACGCACTCAGTTTCCATGCCTTGGTAATTCCTTTAAGATGTAATTGACCTTAAGGCTTTGCAAATCGACTCTTCGTGATGACTTGGGTTTTATCGTGACTAATCAGTCTTTGGTTCAGTATTGACGCTAATCTCGCAGAACGATAGCCCCTACAGATATCGCAGCGTCACAGTAGGTTTCATGATGAAAGACAGATTAATCAAGATTAGGACAAGTTCAAAGACACGCGATTTGATAGACGAAGCGGCTAAGATTCAGGGCAAAACCCGCTCTGATTTTATTCTCAGCGCAAGCGCAGAAAAAGCGCAAGACTTGCTGCTTGAACAGGTGTTTTTCAAGCTTGGGAGTACAGAATTCATTGCGTTTTCGGACTTGATTGAGACGCCATTTGATCCGCCCAAATGCCTAAAGAACATAATATCGATCAAGACTATCTGGTCCTGAGAGTTAGACGAGTTTGAGTTTTGATCCGCCATAAGTAGGTGATGCAAGTCGACGGATTACTTGCGGGTCACAGCCGCCTTGTGCCCACTTCACTTATTCTGAATAGTCTCACAGTGAGGTCCCCGCTTATCAATCAGATGCGCGTTGGTTCAATGGCAGCATTCGTTCCAAACGAGGCATTGATGTGCTCAGCAGACTAATTTGTATGCGATGTAACCTTCTCCTCCAATTATCGAATACAGTTACTACGCGAAGTTTTTTAAAAATCGGTAAATTCTGGAGGCACAGATGTACGACGTGGTCAAAGACTACTATGGCAAACAATTACAAAGCAGCCACGACCTGAAGACCACCGCCTGCTGTGATTTTTCCTCAATGCCTTCGTGGCTAAAGCCACTTCTGTCCAATATCCACGATGAGGTACTAAGCCGCTATTACGGCTGTGGGCTTGTATGCCCCACAGATTTGAAGGGCAAACGAGTTTTGGACCTAGGATCAGGATCAGGTCGTGATGTTTACGCCTTGGCGCAACTGGTTGGTGAAACCGGCCATGTGGTTGGTGTCGACATGACCGTGGAGCAACTCGATGTGGCCAATCGGCACCTGGAATACCATCGACAAAAGTTTGGTTATGCACAAAGCAATGTCACCTTCCTCCAAGGTTACATTGAGCGCTTGGACGAATTGGGTCTTGAGGACAACAGCTTCGATGTGATTGTGTCCAATTGTGTGGTGAATCTTTCACCTGACAAGGATTCCGTGATTCGTGAAGTGTACCGGTTGTTGAAACCGGGCGGCGAGTTCTATTTCTCTGACGTGTATTCGGATCGGCGACTGGCTTCAAATGTCGCCAGTGATCCGGTGCTTTACGGTGAGTGCCTCGGTGGGGCCTTGTATTGGTATGACTTTTTGCGGCTGGCTACACAAAATGGGTTTACCGATCCACGCCTTGTAGAAGACCGCCCCCTTGAGATAACCGACGAGCGACTGAACGCATTGATCGGGCAGACGAAGTTTTACTCTGCTACGTATCGTCTTTTCAAACTCGACGGATTGGAAACAGCCTGTGAGGATTACGGACAGGCTGTTGTGTATCTGGGGAGCAGTGACAATCAACCCGATTCTTTCTTGCTCGACAAACATCATTTGATTGAAACCGGTAAGGTATTTCCTGTTTGTGGCAACACGTATCGCATGTTACATGACACCCGATTCAATACCCACTTTAAGTTTATTGGTGATTTTTCGCGTCATTACGGCATCTTTGAAGGATGTGGCAGTGTCATGCCCTTTGATTCAAAAGTCAGTGCTGGCAATTGCGCTACAGGAGCATGCTGCTAATGAAAACTTTCTATTTTTCCCGATTGGCGATTTGGGCCTTATTTGGTGGATTGGGTTTGATGTCAATGCCGGCGTTTTCTGCAGAGAACAAACTCTCGATGACGGGTTCCAGCACAGTTGCACCGCTGGCGCTCGAAATTGCAAAACGTTTTGAATCCCAGAATTCGGGATTACGTATTGATGTACAAACAGGTGGCAGCGGCCGTGGAATTGCCGATGCGAGAAATGGAACGGCCGATATAGGTTTGGTGTCTCGTTCCTTGAAGGCTGACGAGAGTGACTTGCAAGGACACACCATTGCACTGGATGGTGTTGCCGTTATTCTTCACAAATCCAACCCTGTTGGTAACTTGAGCAATGCTCAAATTGTGGGTATTTACACTGGCACAATCCAAAACTGGAAAGAAGTTGGTGGGAAAGATCAAAAAATCACCGTGGTCAACAAGGCGGAAGGTCGCTCTACACTTGAGCTTTTTGCCCAGTATTTCGGGCTAAAGAACAGTCAGATCAAGGCGCAGGTTGTGATTGGCGACAATCAGCAAGGGATCAAGACTGTTGCTGGTAATCCGGGTGCGATCGGATATGTATCTATCGGCTCCGCAGAGTTTGAGATTGAAAACGGAGTGCCCTTGAAAATGTTGTCAATGAATGGTGTAAAGCCCAATACGGAAAATGTCCGAAATGGCAGTTTTCCTTTGTCTCGCCCTTTGCTTCTGGTAACCAAAGGGGTGGATACCGATTTGCGCAAGAAGTTTTTAAGCTTTTCCAAAAGCCCGGCCGTGTATGACCTCGTGAAAGAGCAGTATTTTGTACCGATCGGACGCTGATCTTCCCCTGAAGGCTGGTACGTTTGTGCTGGCCTTGGCGGCCAGCAGTGTTGTCGGCCTCGTGATCCTGTTTGTGTTCATGGAGTCACTGCCGGTACTCAACTCGTCCACGCCGAGCTTTTTCAACCCGAACGAGCCTTGGTTTCCACTGGAGGGCAAACGCGGCCTGTTGCCCATGGTCGCGGCCAGTGTACTGTGTGCTTTGGGTGCAATCGCAATCGCTTTGCCACTGGGAATTGCAAGCGCTTTTTTTGCCCAGTATTACGGCCACTCTGCGTTGGTCACCCCTTACCGCTGGTTGCTGGGGCTTCTTGCCGGTATTCCATCCGTGGTTTTTGGGTTCTGGGGGCTTACCGTGCTGGTGCCGCTCATCGCGCAATATCAACCCCCGGGTGCCAGTTTGCTGGCAGGGGTATTGATTCTTTCGCTCATGATTTTGCCCACCGTGGCGCTGACAGCAGAAGCCGCCTTCAAGGCTGTGCCTCAGTCCTATTTGGATGGTGGCCATGCATTGGGCATGAAAAAATCCGCGATTGCTTTCAAGATATTAGTGCCTTCCGCTCGACAAGGTTTGATCGCTGGTGCGGTGTTGGCCATTACCAGGGCATTGGGAGAAACCATGGCGGTGCTGATGGTGACTGGCAATGTGGTTGCGATGCCCACCAGTCTTTTTGATCCGGTGCGAACGCTGACTTCCAACATTGCACTGGAAATGGCCTATGCCATGAATGATCACCGTGCCAGCCTGTTTTTTTCCGGCTTTGTGCTGACACTTCTCGTGGCTTTACTGGTGTGTATTGTTCATCAACGTGAGCGTGCCCATTCATGATCCACACTCATTTGCAGAAAAGCCTTGTTCGCCGCAAAACAATTCAAACGGACCACCTCTTCGCTTTGGCGGTTTACCTGGCAGCAGCCTGTGTAGCCGGAGCGTTTTGCTGGATTGTGTTTGATTTGCTACTTAACGGTATTGGCAAGTTGTCGTGGGCATTTCTCACCGAGCTTCCAGTTAGCTCCGGCCGCAAAGGTGGCATATCCAGTGTATTGGTTTCTACCGTCATGATCTTGCTGGTCACCATTATTGCTGCAGTGCCTGTGGCCTTTGCAACAGCAATCTGGTTGTCGGAGTTCACCCGGAATGGAGGACGACTGGTCATCATCGTTCGTTTGTCACTGGATATTCTGGCAGGTGTTCCTTCCATCGTATTCGGTTTGTTTGGTGCTGCGTTCTTCTGTGTTTTTTTGGGCCTGGGATATTCCATACTTGCCGGAGGACTCACATTGGCATGCATGGTTTTGCCCATCCTGATCCGAACCACCGAAGCAGGTCTGACCGCGGTGAATAACGGTTGGCGGCAGGGGGCAGCCGCTTTGGGATTGACGAAGTCTGCCGCCTTGTGGCAAATCCTGTTGCCTGCCGCAGCCCCCTCGATTGCGGCTGGCATGGTGTTGGGTGTGGGCCGTGCAATGGCAGAAACTGCCGCATTGATTTTTACGAGCGGCTACGTTGATCGCATGCCTGGAAGTATTTTTGATTCAGGCCGGGCCCTCGCGATTCATATCTTCGATTTGTCGATGAACGTACCAGGTGGAGACAAAGCCGCTTATGCGAGTGCGCTGGTTTTGATCATGGCAATTGCCGTCGTCAATTTGTTCGCCTTGAGATTGTCTGACAAGTTGCTGGCAAGCAGGATCTTTACATGAATCAACCAGATTTGAACAACAGCTTTCCAACAAGGAATGGGATGGACGCTCCAGCTACAATTTACACACTGGGTGACCTTCAACAGGGGCCTCCCTGCTGTATTCCCACCCCCATTCTGGACATACAGGATTTACGGGTGGCCTACAACGGCGTAGTGGCTCTGGATGATTTGAGCCTTCAGATCAACAAAAACTGCATCACCGCCTTGATCGGCCCTTCGGGTTGTGGGAAGACGAGTTTTCTGTCAACGCTTAACAGGCTGACCGATCTGGTGCCCAACGCTGCAATAAGGGGCAAAATTTATTTCGAGGGTCAGGACATTCACGACAAACAGATCGATGTTCGTGTATTGAGAACTCACATTGGAATGATTTTTCAGCGTCCGAATCCTTTTCCTCTCAGCATTCGCCGTAATCTGGAAATGCCCTTGAGAGAGCATGGGGTGAAAGCACGCCACAGCCTGGATCAGCGTATCGAAAATGCGTTGCGAAATGTGGGCTTGTGGGATGAAGTGAAAGATCGGTTGGATCAGTCGGCACTGGGTCTGTCAGGTGGTCAGCAGCAACGGTTGTGCATTGCACGTGCCTTAGTTTTGGAGCCCAAGGTCTTGTTGATGGATGAACCTTGCAGTGCACTGGACCCGATCTCCTCTGCAGTCGTGGAAGACCTGATTCTCCGTTTGAAGGGGAAATACACGGTGGTCATCGTCACGCACAATCTGGCTCAAGCCAAGCGGATTGCCAATTACGCTGCTTTTTTCTGGATGAAGGAACGTGTTGGAAAGCTGATTGAATACGGACAGTGCAGGCAGTTGTTCGAAGCACCGAGCCATGAGTTGACTGCAGCTTACATTGCTGGGGTGCGTGGTTAGATATTCTTTTTCGGCACGATTCTGAAATTCCGAAACATATGTTGGATACTTTTCGTTTGGAGCGGTCGCGAAAAAATTATGGTGGGCTAGGGTCTCTCGGGCTGGGTTAGCCACCTGAATGGCCCCGCTTTCCCTAGGCACTTTTTATCCTCACATTGAACTATCCGCCTTCAGTCCGGAAGTCTTTGAAGCTGATTCAAAATGAGGCTCCAGTTTGTCAATGAAAGCCGGGGTAGTCCAGTGACGGCTTACTAAATAGAGTTCACAGCCGAAAGCCCCAAAAAAAGGCCGTTTCTCCGAAAACTTTTTTTCGCGACTGTGAAAACATTCCCTATAACGACCTTCGGGCAATGGGGAATGCAAATGGAAAATTCAAAAGTTTTCACAGACGAATCGATCGAACAAATCATCGCTGATCATGACCTCTCGAGGTTCATCAAAGTGTTTGGTTTGGCACATTGCGCGGCAGATCTTGACCGTGCAGTCCACAACCTGATTGATGCTTTCGAGCTAGTGGCGAGCAAACGCTTAGATTTTCCAAAGCTTGTTGAGGCAAGCTTTGTTCTCACTAAGATCAAGCAACGTCTGGAATGCCTTCCGTCGAAGGACTTGGATGTCAAACTTGTTCCAGGGCAAGGGCCGTTGTCATGCTTAATGGCGTATGGCCGGGTAATTGATTCTCAGAAGTTAGATCTCGCGCTGGTGTTAACAGCGATGTACCTTGGAGACTATCACCCTAAAACGCTGATTCAAATTCTAAGCAAACATGTAAAACGAGACCCCCTCGAAGGTCTTTCGTTTAGTGGTGATTTCCAGGTTGAAAATGCCTTAAAAAGAGCCACTTCCCAATCTGCAAAGGTATTGGAACTTTTGATTGAAGGCTCGGTGCGATCACCGCTTGATCGCTTGCAGGCTTATCAAACGCGTATGCATGACGAGCACGACCTGCAAAAAAGAAGAGTGCTACTCACCCACGCGCGCTTTTCGCAAGAGACATTGATTGAAGTCAGCGCGCAAGTTCAGGAACGTGCCAGGCAGGGCGATGGTCCATCAATTTGTGAGCTCTTGTCGCTACATATTAATTGCCCACCCGGTCTCACCGTGGCTTTACCGTGTTGGCCTGAGCCCGGCGCTTTTCACTGGCTATCTGTTCGAGAGTCACTCATCTATACGAATCGGTCATTGTTCATGCCCAAGGGGCGCGTGGATGCTGACTCAAACCGGAAAGCAGACGAATGGTACTTGGCAAAGCCGATTGCTCAAGTACTGAAAAATCCACTTGAGCTTGCGTTGGCACGAAATCCTGGTGCAAAAAATCTTGGCGAATTGATTGGGGTTTCGCAAAGTGACATTAATCGAGAGCACCCTGAAATAACAGATCTGCGCAATCGATTGTCCATTGAAGCTGCACACAGGTGTGGTGATGATGTGCTGGCTGCATTCGCATTCAGCGATCCACGCTTGTTGTCGCGTGGACCTGCTTATTACAGAAAAGTAAAACAGAGGGATGCGGCAACATTGTTCTCTTCGGTATTCGCGTCGTTTGGGATACCAACAGTATCCATTGATGTAGGTTTCACCCGAGGATTTGGTTCGCTTGCCCAAGTTAAGAAAGAGCACGTAGCTCAAGCCTGGGTTGCCTTAACAACACAAGTCGTAGCGCTAAGACCCACCAAGAATGCAAAGTGGTTTGAGCTTGCGACGTTTCACAACGCATTCGCGATTGCGACTGCATTCATGTGTTCAATAGCATTGGCGCTGCGTCCCGCGCAAAGTTATCCACTCAAGCGTTGCTCAATTGGGACCGATTTCGTGGTGTTTAACGACAAAGACAGCCATCAGGTGACCGAATTTGTGGAGGTCCCGTTTGGTCAAATTGTAAAAACCCAGCTGGATTTTTATGTCGAACATCTTGTGCAACTTCGCAGTAGCGCTCGAGCCTTGGAATGCTCTGAGAAAATCCCTAACAACATTACGAAAGTTTTAGATGTGGCTTCTGGTGAGCCCCTGTTGTTTCGCATAACCCGAAATGGGCTCAGCCAGTTGGGATCAACACACCTTTCTGATGCGCTTAAGCAATGTGGATTTGATTTGCCACCGAATTTCGGTCGCCACTTGGCTCAGTCTCATCTTTGCAACCTAAGAAGGGTGGAGATCAATCGACTTTCGCGACACGGATCGATCTTTCAATCCAGCAATAACATGGGAGTTGACCTTTCCCCCGAACAATCGGCAACAGGTGTAGTTCGTGGCACCGAAGACTTATTAAGGCAGCTAAACATACTCCCATTGTCGGGTCTTCGAGGTTGAGGGTTGCGATGAGTCGCTTGATTAAATTCAGTAAGGGTGACCGAAGAACGACCTTAGTCGATGACTATTTCTACGCATCTATAAATGTCTTACGCGACCTGATTGTTAGCATCAGACCCGATAAAGCATTCGTTGGGAAAATGTTTATTGATAGATGGAAACGCCTTCAGACCAAGGAACTTCAGGTCCTAAATATTCCTGAGCGATTACTGGTAAGCCTAGTCGTCAATGACCTGGTTCTGCGGCTTGATCTACTTGAAGCAGTGGTCCATACGATCGCGGCAAATTCCGTGGATAAATTCGCTGTTGAAGGCCACGTGTCTGTGGTGCTCGAAGACGGATCAATGATGAACGTTTTAATAAGTGCTGCCACAAGTCGTCTGATCACCAAGTACTACGATGATCTTGGCGTTAATGAACTTGATGTCGAGAAAACACTGGCCCAGATTGATAAATGGTTCTGGGGTGAGGAGAGCACTGAAAGTTTTGTAGGTGGGTTTGCGCTAGTAACAAAGCAGTATTTACCCCCCGTGGTGTTCGCGTCAGTTGCCGGGTTCTTGGAATACGAATCGTTAGAAGAACGAGTGTTTAAAAGGGCTAATGGTCTTGAATATACATTTCAAGCCGATGTAGATGAAATCAATGATTACCCAGCTTTGGGAGAACGAGGCCGTCAGATCGAGAATTCTGACTGGTGGTTTGCCAAGCAGATTCAAGATCGGCTTAAGGACGTGACGAAGGGTTTTGCGTCCAAGAACTCAATTCTGATTCAAATCGATACCGATGTTATACGACTTGTGGATCCGGATACCGTTGGCTATATGTATCTCGACTGGGTTCGTTATTTGATCGTTTATGGTTCAAGGCACAAGTCAATACTCAAACCGAGCACTATCGAACAGTACGCGCGACTTGTTTTTCGCCATTTGTTCGAAAGCCTAAGTCCCCATTTATCTGTCTTCGACTTTATCACTCAACACTTAAAAGCCCTAGAACTCCCTGTTATTTCCGGCGTTGCTGGTTCATCAGCTCCACAGCTTAATGCAGGAATAGATGTCCTCAAAGCGTACTTGTCGGATGTTTATTCTATTGAAACGGACATAGCCCACATGCAAAGCTACAAGGGGATGATTGAGGCGGAACTCATTTGGCCAAGTGAAATTCTGGATGCGATCCGACAGGCCCGAGCGATCCCTGATCGAACTCTTTCGGTGAATTGCTCAGTAGCCTTCATTTTAGCGACCTTGGTGAGACTACGTATCGGTGAGCTATTACGACTCGAGATTGGGGATTTTCAGATATCAGAGCTCGAGCAATCATTGTTGGTGAATATCCGACACAGTAAATCCGAAGCTGGCGAGCGCACCGTACGTATTCCCTTAGATCGAGCACGGCAACTTGAGCAATTCTTGACGTATCGGATCAGCATTGACCGAGCAGACTCCAAAGCATCTTTATGGGGAAATTATGAAACTGAAGATGTGTATCGCAGATCAACGTTCCTCTCCACTCTGAACGGAATTCTCAAGCAAGTAACTCATGAACCAGCGGCGCGTTTTCATTGGCTCTCGCACGCAAAAGCGACCTCCGAGTTTTGGCAACTTTTTAGCGGCCGTTCACAATATCTACAACATCCCAATCCAGTTTTTGCAATCGTGGCAGATCTAGGTCATTTGAGTTATTGCACATCCTGGTCAACGTACACACATTGCGTTGATCATTTAATCGCCCTTGCTGCGAGAAATTTATGGGGATCAATCCCGCGCGATTACCTGCCATCGTGGGACTTCCGGGTATGGTTGAGTGCTGCAAGCATTAACACCTACAAATCCGCAGTTCGGCGCGGGAATTCCCGAGACCTATCCACCGGTCAATCTCATTCGAGGCTGATTTACAGGAACCATGCGAAAGAAACTTCACCGCCTTTCGATCAATCCTTAATTCAATTTCCAAATTTTGACGAAATCTGGTCAGTGAGCAAAACGACAGCGGATTTGAAACCTGTAGATATTTTTAAGATTGCGTGCGCCCTTACACACGTCGATGGGATTGATCCGGCACGACTCATGCAGCAGTCCGGGATTGATAACAAAACTTGGAATCAGATTTATTGGGTCCTTGGGCAGTACGGTCGATTTGAATCGGTGGATGTATTTGAACCAGATGTTCTGCGTTTCTTCTCGCAGTTGCAAAAAGCGTTCAGTCATGGTTTTCGTCGCACGACTGAAGCTATGTTGCTTGCGCTGGCTTCTAGTGCTTTCAACAGGCAAGAAGACTATTTTTATCTGCGTGAAATTTTTACATCAAGGAACCTTGTTGTTCCACCAAATGATCCACGTTTCAAAAAGCTCATCACTTTTCTGAAAACTTCAGGAGTAGAACCCGAGCAATGCAGTTTTGAGGTCGGAGTACTTGTAAATCAAAGTGGCAGTGATCAGCTAATCAATCTATTCAAATATACCTATCTCCGCGCACCACGAGTGAGCTATTGCAAAGGCAGTGGAAGAAAGCAGGTGAGACTACATGTCTTCAAACCAGATTTGCGATCAACGTCAAAAACGTTCAACAGCGAAAACAAAGCGCTGGTTAGGGGTGTAACCGCAAGAGAATCAAGGCCCGGCAACAGGGCGGCGATTGGAATTTGCGTGCAGGCGGCTCTTTTTTGTCAGGTAGTTGTTTGGGATATTCACCAAAGGGGGAAGTTATGAGGCGTTCGATTGAAAAAATTGCGATTCCGCTGGATTGGCTTTGGCCATTGAAGGTAGGTAAGTTTATTCAGGAATTACATGGTCGTGATTTTGACGAAATTGATCGAAAGGTACGCGCTGTGCTGTCACCCGTTTTTGCGCTGATACCTGAGCTTACAATTTCTGGTGCCTTGGAGCATCGATTAAATCCTAGTACGCATCGGGAGGAGGTTTTTTACCAACCTGTCCTCATTTCCTCTCGGCAACTTCAGTTGCCATTCGACGCCCATCGCGCAATAAAATTTGAGGCAATTTTAAAAAGCTGTCTTGAGGAGTTCGCGAGGCTTCCGATGATGCTTGAAACGCTGCTACAGGCCCAGCAACTCAAGCCGCTTAAATCCTTATCGCCGCAAGAGTATCAAGCGGTTTCTATTCTGCGCGCCTTGCTTGATTCACACCTGACGAAGGAATCCCTAGCAAACAACCACGGCGTGAATCTTAATGGGCAAAAAGGTCCTGATACAGAACATCGGCTTAGTTTTCGGGCGACAGTAAGATTCAAAGGTCGTCAATGTGTTGTCCTTGAGTCGGTGCGCTGGAACAAAACGAATCCAGTAAGAGTGAATCAACGTGGATTTAAGTTGACGTTTCGGCCAACATACCTTTTCGACGATGATCATAATTACCTCGATCGATTCGAAAAGCTGCTGCGCAGTGGGCAGCCTGCTCAATTTATTTGTAGAGCTACCCTCAAAGAACGAAATGGAAAGCTAAAGGTGGACAGTGCAGCAATCGAGCAGCTAATTGATGAATGAGACAGTCTACGCATCCATCAATCGCTGGGTGTGATGCGTCTGCACCTCCTCATTTCTCACGACATGCCAAGTTGAGGACACCTTCGATGGTGTTAACTTCCATTCCTGCACATAGGCTCGGCCCTCGACCGTCTCGAAGCCGAGAAACACGATTTCATCAGCATTGAATTTCATCAATTTTGCTTCATAAAGGCCTGGTGCTCGACTCACCCCGCCGTAGTAGGAATTCACGCTCAAAGACATGAACTTGCCGTCGTGGTTGCTTTTGATCACCCCATCATCATGAATTACCGGGGGTGATTCCAAGCGTTTGCCGCGTTCGCGAAGCAGAGTGAGGTTAAAGAGCATAATTAATTGCTGTATATAAAAACAGTATTTATATTATGCGATCTGCTTTTCATCGTCCATCAGAAAATTACCGAGTCTGCCCAACAGAGCTTTGTAACCTATCCCCGATTCCGTTTTTACAAAGAAAAAATCCACACAGGAAAAGTGTTTCCCGTGTGGAACATCAAGCACTGACAGCACTTTGTTTTGGCTGCTTAGTAATCCCTGTGTCGGTCAAGTGCAGCCACCAGAAAGTACTTTTCATTGGTTCGAATGAAGTCTGGAACCTTCTGAAAACCGTGCTCCTCGAGGATCTGTCCAACCAACAACATCAGCTCCCGCGCGTCTTCTAACAATTCCTCATCACCAGGATGCAGCTTGCTGAACTCCCAAAACCCAGAGAAAGAGGCTCGAACACCTTCAGGCCAACCAGTACAAGAGTTTCGGTTGGCTTTGCAAAACGTATGCAAAAAGGCCGCGATTGGCGTGCAGTGGATTAACTGCGATTCCACTGAAATCTCGTCATCGTCTGACGCCATCCGAGAGGGCGCCCGTTTCGGATGTTTTTCACTGGTTTCGCTAATTAACTGAAGCAAGCCCGCATGAGCGAGAGAGGATACAAAAAGATCCGGTCTTAAATGAATGACCCGTGTGACGACCTCTTTCAACTCTGCTGGAAGATGCGAGTAGGCCCAGACCAACACTCCCTTGGTCTTTTGCTGCTCCTTAGTTCTTGCGGGCAAGAAATCAAAAGGATTGTGTTCGATACCGAAGTGGGTTTCATTGAAAATTGCCTCGGTGTCGCACACCTGATCAACGTGACGTTTCTTGCCCAAAGGGTGAATCAGTACGAATCGTCCCACTTCTATCCTTTTTGCGGGTACCAAGGTGTACACATGAAAATAATGAACGTGCCAAGAATCGTAGATTTCAGTTTGCAAGCAATAGCTAACTTGGCCATCGTGTTCAAACTCACTTACCCATGATCCCGTGACAATCCCCTGCACTGCGGTGGTTGTTTCACCAAAAAAACTGGACTTACCCATTTTTCACCTCCAGTTGCAAAGCGTTACCCAGTTCACCAATGTTGGTGTTGGTGGCCAGCAGGCGATCAAAAGCCGAGCCATCCAGGCGCGTCAGGTTGGGAACGAACCGACCGTAGACCTTGTAAAGCATCTCGGTTGAGCTGTGTCCCAACTGTCTGGCAATCCAAAGTGGGTTTTCGCCTGCGGCAAGCCACAAAGTAGCCGCTGTGTGGCGGGTGACGTACGGGCGCCGGCGTGTAAGCCCAAGGTGGCGAAGTAGGGGATACCACACCCGCTTGGTCACGTTGTTGTGGTCTAGAGGTTGGCCCACGCTGTTGCAAAAGACGTAGTCACTCTTACGAAACGTCACAAGCCGCTGTCTTTTCAGGGCCTGGCACACGACTTCCGAGATCTCAATATCCCGAATGGAGTCGTAGGTCTTGCCGTCTTCTTCCTCGATTCCAGCCACAATGGTTGAGCGGATCAGAATTTGGCGACGTTCCAAATCAACGTACTTCCATTTCAGGCCATCGATTTCGCCCGTGCGCATGCCCGTGAAAAAACGCACAATGTAGTAATTGCGCATGTCTTCACGAACCGTGTTCAGAATCAGGTTCACCTCTTGCAGAGTAAAAGGCTCCACATCGGGTTTACGCAACCGAAGTGACTTGATGTTTTGGTAGGGATTGGTAAAGTGATACCGGTCGGAGGCTTCACTCATGATCTGACTTAACAGAGCCATGATCGCGTTAACCCGCTTGGGAGACATCGTTAAACCTTTACGCCCCGGTGCTTTGGCGAGGACTGAGCGAAAGGTTAAAAGGTCTTCCCGTCGAATGTCTCCGACCCTCGTATTCCCAAACTTGGGCACCAAGTGGGCCTTGAAGATATCCTCCACGGTTCTTTGGTAGCTCTTTCGAAACTGAACGAAGTTTTCATTTCGCCAAATTTCCAAGAACTCCGCGAAAGTGGGTGTCTGCACCTCAGCCGCGTTCGCCTGAGGGACTGTTTGCACACCAGAGCCAGGTTGGTGCCCGCCAGCCCGCGGATACGCATCAGAGGCCTTTACACGGGGTTCCTTGGCGGGTTTGCCAAAGAACTCGGCGTAGTTGAATTTGCCTCTGGCAATTTCACGCTCAAGTTTGTCTGCAAGCTTACCGAGCTTGGTGCGGTTCTCTGGTGTGTCGGGCAGGGCGGTTTGCTCCCTGTAACGCGCACCATCAAAGTAAAAGTCCAGGTACAGTTTTCCGGTCTGCTTCCGGGTGCGAATACTAGCCATGGAGAACACCTCCATTGGCCATGGGCACGGAGAATTTTGTACCCTTGCTCAAATCCTCTTCAATGGCTTGCCAGATGAAAAGAATCTTGCGACGTCCAAACGGACGCAGATAATGCACACCCTCAAGCAACACAGAATCCATGAGTTTTTCACGGATGGTTCGCTCGTCGTACTTGAGCCGCCCGGCGAGTTCGGCGGTGGTTAGATACTCTGTACTCATACTTTTCCTCTCTTGAAAAATCCCGCAAAAGATCACCGGGGTAAATTCAAGTTAGCAAAAGTCTTCATTCGCGCAAGTGCCAAAATCGAAGAAATTTTTAACTTTTTGCATGTTTCTAACGTGTTGATAGAAAAAGAAACTGCTGAGTTCTAAACGAACACACAACTTTTGACAAAGGGGGGTAGGGGGCTTAATTGAGGGGTTGGTGAAGCTATAGATTCTGCATCCGCTTTGCTATCTCCACCGCCTTCAGGTCCAGTAGACGGTTTTAAGTTTGGGCATATGGTGCGCTCACATAGCTTGCGGCAAAATATCTCAAATTCATGAGTTTGGTTACGCGCCGTGATGTTGTCGAGGTGGTACTCGAGCATCGTTGAGTCAAGCTGATAGGCGGTGCGGTCTCTCGTATCTGAGTAGAAATCAGGGCGCAGTTCGCGCATGAAGTTTGACGGAGAGAGATTTGTTTCTTTCTCGGGCATTGTCGTCCCTAATTACAATGTCAGGTGATCATATCACCAGCTAAATTTCTTTACTTAAACCAGTATCCCTCGAGACTTCAGCCTCGCTATACATAAGCGAATATCAGAGAACTCCGAACTGTTGCACTACATCTTTGCTTCCTAACTCACATGAAATATGAAGTTAAGGTTGCAGCTATCAAGCAAAGTCTGCTGCAACAGATCGGTGGCGTATAACTTATGGACTTCTAGATTCTGTTTTGCAGCCTGAAGGTCAATTCCACATGCCCGACCAATCCTTTACGTGTTTGTCAAAATCCACATCTTTGCGCCTAAAATAAGATCAATTCCAAACTGACTACAGCAAATAAATCCATAACCCCATAACGCCATCCCAATCCAGTCAATGATCCCAGAGAACCCATGGGCACAAACAAGGCACAACTTGGGCACATCCTAGTAATAGTCAAATTCCATCCTGAAGGTCACCAATTTCCGAAAATTCCGCACAAAAACTCGCCTCACGTACTCGAAAATCCACGACCTTCAGGTTGATTTCCCAAACGGTCATTGGGCACAAAAATGTGAACAAGAAAATTCAGGAATTTTTTACAGATGTGCCCAGTTGACCGTTATTGGGTTTGACCGAAGGTCAGATAAGGGAAGGCGGGCCAATCGGGGTTGGGCACCAGTTGGGCACATTTTGGGCGCACGCAGTTGGTGGCCCAGAAAACAAAAAAACCAACCACCGCTAAGTGATTGGTTTTAATGGTAAAAATTTGGTTGCGGGGGCAGGATTTGAACCTACGACCTTCGGGTTATGAGCCCGACGAGCTGCCAGACTGCTCCACCCCGCGTCTGGTAAGAACGAAACTATAGCGGGTTTTTACCTTGTGTGCAAGTGCACAAACGCAGGCGGGCGCTCAAACAGAAGCTCAAAAACCTTTATCCTACTGAAACCACAAGAAAAACTCGCAGCAAAAAATGTTTAAAAAATTTCTGAAAAACCTCTCTGACAAGCCCGAATTCATGCGCAGGGCCATGAATTTTTACGCACCTTTGCGCGGCGCAGGCATTCATGTACATCACATCAGTGCCAATTTCGAAGAAGTCGAAGTGCACATGCCACTCACGCGTCGCAACAAGAACATCATGGGTACGCAGTTTGGCGGTTCGCTCTACGCCATGGCCGATCCCTTTTACATGCTCATTCTCATGAAGCGCTTGGGCAATCGCTACCATGTGTGGGATCAAGAGGCCAACATTCGTTTTGTTGCGCCAGGCAACGCCTTGGTCAAAGGCGTGTATCAGGTCGACGATCGAACACTGGAAGAAATCAAAGCCAAAGCGGCTACCGGTGAAAGAGTGTTGCACACCTTCGAGACCGACATTACCCACGCCGATGGCTCGGTTGTCGCACACGTCACCAAAGTGCTCTATATTCGCTTGAAGAAGCAGTACCGTCCCAACTCCAACTAAAGCAGCATCATGTCAAAACCTGAATACGCCAACCTGCCCGTGTGGCCCCAAGCCGATACCCCTTGCGTGGGTTTTTGTTCAACCAACCTTGGAGACGACATTTGCATGGGCTGCGGTCGCACTCTGGACGAAGTCGATGGTTGGCTGTTCAAAAGCGACGAGGAGAAAGAGGCGATCTGGAACCGCATCCGCCAAGCGGGTGTTGGCTATCGCTGGGAAAGCTGAAATAGCAAGCGTTGATAGACTCTAGAGCCCATGCTCAGTTTTTAATCAACCAACCAAAAACTGCACAAAATCAACAGGCTGAAAATTTTATCCACAGAGAATAGGGAAGGTTTTCCCCGTCCACTGTGGATAAGTTCCAAAAGCCTCGGGGTAAGCCACAGAGGGGATGTTCAGCGCACTTTAATCGGGCACTCTGTGAATGTCTCCGACCCTCCATGGGTTACTTTCAGATACGGCTCGCCTCGGTGGGCCGTTTTTTTTGAAATCAATTGTGTGATCAAGTGGTTGCTGAGCGGTGGATAACGTGGTTACAATGCGCCATCGGTTTATAAAATGCCTGTCGCGCAACTCGTTTCACGCTGCGCCCCTGCACCCCGCTGGCAACAGCCACATCGGCCTGCAGGACCAATCGGCACTATTTCCCTATCAACACCTGAATTTCTTTAAGTGAGTCCGCCTGGATGGATCCCCAGCGCGCTAAAAACATATTAGAAGCAGC
>JAHJCM010000108.1 GCA_018812945.1 Gammaproteobacteria bacterium
CGCAGGTTTGTGTGGCACCGTGCCTGTGGCGAGTTTGTTTTGAACACCAAAACCTGAATCCAGTTCAGCCAATGCCTGCGCGCCAAAGCGTTTTAAGAATCCGTCGCGTGGCAAGCGCCACAAATCACCAAGGCGGCCAAAGCCGCATTGTCGCCAGGTGATTTGAAGCTTCGCATCGCAATCAAGTACAGAGATTGGCAAGGCCAGCAAACTGTTTTCATTGAAATTCAGCATGGCCAGAAAATCATCTTGATTGCCTGCAGGGGCGCTCTTGCCAAGCCACCACGCGCCAGTTGCTGTGTGGTGGTTGGCCAGTTGTAATTCACCAGGAAATTCGTCTGCGCTTTGCCACAATTGCGAAAGTAAAGCCTGTGCACCACCAAACAACCTGAAGCTGCTGTGTACCTCGACCAGCCAACCTACGTATTCATGATGCTGGTCTTGTCGCCAGCACACCACCGGGCTGTAATGCGATGCCAATTCAAACAACGAATTGGCATCAAATTGCGATTTGACTTCGCGTGGGTTGCGGGATTGTCTGTAACTCAGGGCGATCCAACGCACGAACAAGCTCCTGTGAGTGCGGGGTGTCGTGTAAAGCACCTTGCGGTTTGGGTAAATCGATTAGTACCGGTTGCTCTAGTACCGGGCCCCTGCGTTTGATCAAATGCACTCGCAGGGTGTTTGGATTTTGGGCCGTAAGGCACAAGCGCAGTGAAGCCGGGGAGGGCTGCATTTGTGCCCGAATGGGTCGAAACACAAAACTTAGCCCCTGTGAACGTGTGGCCTGGTACTGCAAGCGGCGCAACACGGTTGGGCTACACAGTGTTTTTTCTTCGGGAAGCCACATGAAAAGCGCGCCGAAGGAGTCACTTTGCAGCACTTGTTCAATGGCCCAAAGCCGATCCTGGGGTTTGTCGGTTTGAATCAAATGCACTTGGTTCAAAGCCACTCCAAACTGCTCAAATACAGGCGTGAGTGGAAGCAGCGGTGCGCCAATCAGCACCAGTTTTTTTTTTCTCCAGCGTCAGCTTGCGTAACACAGGCATTAGAAAGCGAAGTTCGCCAATGCCATGGTGTTTCAGCAGCAGTTCAATCAAGTTGCGGGTGGGCCAGCCACCCCCGGGCAGTTGTTGATCAAGGGCGGAAAAACCGCTGGGTATGCGTGCACTGCTGTCGATGGCAAGCTGATGGGCGCGCCACACGCCCGGGTGAATGTTGGAAAGATCAGACGACACAACACAACTCCCCGACATTGCTTTGTAGTGCAATTACTGGTTTTTAATGCAACTGACCTTGGCGAATCAAACCAACAGCCAAACCTTCAATTGCGAAGGTTTCGGTTCGCAGGTCGACTTCGATTGGAGCGAAATCGCTGTTCTCGGCTTGCAGTTCAACCACATGGCCTTTCTGGAAAAAACGTTTCACGGTGACATCGTCGTTCACGCGTGCAACCACCACCTGGCCCGCTCTGGCGGTACTGGCTTTTTTTACGGCCAGCAAATCGCCATCCATAATGCCGATGTCTTTCATGGACATACCACGTACTTTCAGCAAGTAATCGGGCTTGTCTGGAAACAGTGAGGGATCAACAGGAATTTGTTTTTCCACATGTTCTTGGGCAAGAATCGGGCTGCCTGCGGCAACACGACCAATGAGTGGCAGTTGCATGAATTGCTCCATTGCACGTTCGGCGGCCTTGCTGGCAGTTTCTTCCAAACCTTCGGCGTATTCACCCAGCAAGCGAATGCCCCGTGACGTACTGGCATCCAGTGCAATGACATTTTTTTTGGCCAGAGCCTGCAAGTGATCTTCTGCTGCATTGGCTGAGCGAAATCCCAGTTGCCGTGCAATTTCGGCGCGAGTGGGTGGCCTGCCAAATTGGGTAATTTGGTCCCGGATTAAATCAAGAATTTCTTGTTGACGAGCAGTTAAACCTTTCATGGCACCAATCTCGAATGGACATGCTGTGATTATATACAGTAAATCAAAACTTGCAAACACAATTGCCTGAATCCAATTGGCGCATGTGACAGGTAATACATTCATCTTCGGGAGAGACAGTCTGGGAGACACGGCCAGAAGCGGAGCGACAATGTCGCATCCGCGGCCAACCTCAAAAACACCAGTCACTCGCATACCTTGCATTGGGTATTTTTTCCCGACTTCACACCACCCTGTCCCTGAATCACCTGCCAGATCCTGCGATAATAAACCCGTAGTAACAACCAGGTGATTCATGTCCATGCTTGTAGTTCTTTCTCCCGCAAAATCGCTCGATTACGAAACACCCTTGTCTGTCCAAACCAGCACGCAGCCACAGTTTGTCGAGCAGGCGGCAGGCTTGGTCGATATTTTGCGTCCCATGAGCCCGGCCGATATTTCCGAACTCATGTCAGTCTCTGACAAATTGGGTGTGCTGAATGCAACGCGTTACAGCGAATGGTCAACCAAGTTCACCAAAAAGAATTCGCGCCCTGCGTTACTGGCATTCAATGGCGATGTGTACGATGGTTTTGATGCCAAAACCCTGGACGAAGACGGTTTGGCTTTTGCACAAAAGCATGTACGTATTTTGTCGGGCCTGTATGGCATTTTGCGTCCACTCGATTTGATGCAACCCTATCGCCTTGAAATGGGCACCAAGCTGCCCAACCCGGCTGGCAAAGATCTATACGCCTATTGGAAGCAGACCGTGGCGCCGGCCCTGAACAAGGAACTCGGAAAAAAAGACCCTGTGTTGGTGAATCTGGCTTCAGATGAGTATTTCAAGTCAGTTGATACCAAGGCCTTGAACGCACGCGTGGTTCAACCCGTGTTTCAGGATTACAAAAACGGCCAGTACAAAATCATCAGTTTCTTCGCCAAAAAAGCACGCGGTTTAATGGCCCGCTACATTGTTGACCAACGCATCACCGATGTAGAGCAACTGAAAAAGTTCAAGGTGGCAGGCTATGCATTTGCACCCAAAGAATCCACTGAGAACACTTGGGTGTTTCGTCGCAAGGAAGCTTGATCTTGACCATTCCACACATTCTGATCAGCAACGACGATGGCTATAGTGCCCCCGGCATTTTGGCCTTGCATGGTGCTTTGCTTGAGCGATTTGGCAACACGGTTCACCTGGAGGTGATGGCACCCGAGCAAGACCGCTCGGGCGTGTCCAATGCCCTCACACTTGACCGGCCGCTTACAGTACGAAAAGCCGCCAACGGATTTCGTTATGTGAATGGCACCCCCACCGATTGCGTACATGTGGCGGTGACTGGTTTGCTGGAAAGGCGTCCGGATCTAGTCGTGTCTGGCATCAACAACGGCGCCAACATGGGCGACGACACCATCTACTCAGGCACTGTGGCAGCCGCCATGGAGGGCTTTCAGTGTGGTTTGCCCGCGATCGCTTTTTCGCTGGCTGGCAAAGGTTATGCGCACCTGGACAGCGCGGCCCGCGTGGCGGCTGAAATTGTCGAGCGCTTCCTGAACAACAAACTTGGTTTGGAACATTGCCTGCTGAATGTGAACATTCCCCCGATTCCTTACGATGACATGCAAGGTTACGAATGCACCCGTTTGGGCAAGCGCCACCATGCTGAACCCGTGATTCCCACCCAGAATCCCAAAGATGAAACCGTTTACTGGATTGGTCCACCCGGCGGTGCCAAAGATGCTGGCCCAGGCACCGATTTTTATGCGGTCAAGCAGGGTAAAATTTCGATCAGTCCTTTGAAGGCTGACTTAACGCACACCGAACAAATGAAGACCCTGGCCGATTGGCTGTA
This sequence comes from Gammaproteobacteria bacterium, assembly GCA_018812945.1. Lineage (GTDB taxonomy): Bacteria > Pseudomonadota > Gammaproteobacteria > Burkholderiales > Burkholderiaceae_B > Limnobacter. The sequence continues at coordinate 3,780 of JAHJCM010000108.1, forward strand.
AAACAACAACATGGATCAAAAGCCCCGCTTCAAGCCAGCACCTGCGCTGATTACCCAGTCTGCGCGCAAGCTGGACCGCATTCCGGAACGCATCGGTGGTTCAAGCCTGACCTCCGAGCGTGCGCGTGGACATTTGGTTCAAAAACTGAAAACTCTGGGCATTGTGAATCAGCGTGTGCTCGATGTAATTGGTGCTGTGCCGAGGCATTTGTTTGTGGACGAAGCATTTGCATCGCGGGCCTACGAAGACGCAGCCTTGCCAATTGGTCATCAGCAAACCATTTCACGGCCTTTCACCGTGGCCCGTTTTGCTGAATACGCGCTGGATGGCCGTGCAGAGCTGGACAATGTGCTGGAAGTCGGCGCGGGTTGTGGTTACCAGGCTGCGGTGTTTGCCAACATCGCAAAGCGGGTGGTCAGCATAGAACGCATTGAGGCGTTATACGACAAGGCCCAGCGCAACTTAAAACTTGCCGGCTTTCAGAAAGTCAAAGTAATTCATGGCGATGGTTTGGTGGGGTTGCCCGCACAAGCACCGTTTGATGTCATCATTGTGGCCGCTGCGGGTTTGGAAATACCGCAAGCCTTGCTCAAGCAGTTAAAAATTGGCGGGCGCCTTATAGTGCCCGTGGCTGACCAGAATCAGCAAAATCTGGTCATTGTTGATCGTTTGGCGGTCGACAAATGGCACCGAGAGAAAAAAGACTTGGTAAAATTCGTACCCCTGTTACAAGGAACTCGCATCGTATGAAACGTGGCGCATTAACCAGAACCCCATTGCTGGGTCACACACGTGCATTGGCAGTTGGGTTTGCAACACTGACCTTCCTGGCCGCCTGTACAACAACGGGTAACCAGGCCCCGGTGGTCGATCGTTTGCCCTCCCGTTCTACTGACACCGCAGTGGCCACCGATGGTATTTACACCGTCAAAGCTGGCGATACCCTGTACAGCATTGCGCTTGATTTTGGTCTGGATTGGCGTGAACTGGCGCGGTCCAACAATTTGAGCGATCCCAGCAAGCTAAGCATTGGTCAAAAGCTGCGCGTGGCGGGCGCACCTGGTGCTGTCGCGGCTGGTGCATCTGGGTCAAGCACTGTTGAAGACACTGGCGTTGAAGTAACCCCGATTACTCCCGCTGGCGGTGCAAAACCGGTCGAGGCCACACCAGCACCCGAAATCAAACCGCCGGCTCCCGTTGCTGTCACTTTGGGTTTTATTTGGCCGCATCCAGGTGAAATTATTCAAGGCTACAAAGCGGGCGTAAACAAGGGTATTGACCTTGCCGCCAAAGTGGGCGACCCCGTAATTGCCTCTCAGGCGGGGCGTGTTGTGTATTCAGGCAACGCGCTGCGCGGTTATGGCAACTTGATTATCCTGAAACATGACAACAACTTGTTGACCGCCTATGCCCACAACAAAACCTTGTTGGTCAAAGAGGGTGAGCCTGTCACCAAAGGCCAGAAAATTGCGGAAGCAGGGCAGTCCGATTCTGATCGCCCCAAGCTGCACTTCGAAGTGCGCAAGCAAGGCAAACCTGTTGACCCGATGGATTACCTCCCGGCCCGTTAATTTTTATTGAATGTAGCCATGGGCCGCAAAAAGAAAAAAGATCGAACACCCGTGGTGTTTCCACAGGTGCACGTTGCCATTGAATCAATCGACCTGGATGCCAATGGCATTGGCCATGTGGATGGCAAAGTGCACTTCATCGATGGTGCAATCACCGGCGAAACCGTTGTTGCCGAAATTACGCGAGTAAAGCCAAGCTATTCAAAAGGCAGAACTCTGCAGGTGCTGAACACGGTTTCCACTCGCACCACGCCCAAGTGCCCGCATTATGGGGTGTGTGGCGGGTGCGCCATGCAGCACATTGAGCCCAATGCCCAGGTGGCCATTAAAAACCGCGCGCTTGAAGACCTGTTGCAGCGAATTGGCCGCCAAACTCCAGAACAAATGATGCCGCCTATTTACGGCTCTTTCTGGGGCTACCGCCACCGTGCGCGTTTAAGTACCCGCTTTGTGATCAAGAAAGACCGGTTTTTTGTGGGCTTCCACGAGAAAGCATCTTCTTACGTGGCGGACATGCAGGAATGCCATGTGTTGCCCAAGCATGTGTCCAACATGATTGTGCCTCTGGGTAATATGCTGGTTACATTGAGCATTTTCATGCGTGTTCCTCAAATTGAACTGGCTGTGGGCGATGGTGTTACCGCAATGGTGTTACGCCACCTGGAGCCCTTGAGTGAGTCAGACCTCGATACGATTCGATCCTTTGGCCGAGAGTGGGGCGTTGACTGGTGGCTGCAACCCGGTGGCCCAGCCACTGCACATCGTCTTGAGGCTGACAAGCCTGTTGACCTCACCTACCGTATTCCAAGTTTCGGCATTCGCATGCGGTTCAGGCCGACAGATTTCACGCAGGTGAACCACATGATCAACGACGCGATGATTAGCCGAGCGGTGTCATTGCTCGACTTGAAGCCCGAAGACCGCGTGCTTGACCTGTTCTGCGGCTTGGGTAATTTTTCACTGCCTTTGGCCACGAAAAGCAGTTACGTGAAGGGTTTTGAAGGTTCGCAAGACCTGGTTGACCGAGCCGGCGAGAATGCTGAATTCAACGGCCTGGCCGATAAAACCGAATTTCATGTGCGCAATCTGTTCGAAGTGGAAACACCTGAATGGGAAAGTTGGGGGCAATACGACAAAGTCTTGGTCGATCCTCCGCGCGACGGGGCCTTGGAAATTTGTAAGGCAATTGTAGGTGCGCGTGCAGAGTTTCAGCCCAAGCGCATTGTTTATGTCAGCTGCAACCCGGGCACCTTGGCTCGGGATACGGCGGTACTTTGCAATGTCGGCTCGTACAAGTTGATGAAAGCAGGGGTGGTCAATATGTTTCCGCACACGTCGCATGTTGAGTCGATTGCGGTGTTTGAGCGAGTGGAGTACAGCGACTATTCCTGACCATCGCGCACATAATTCAACTGCGCAAATAACAAACGGGGCCGTTGCGGCCCCGTTTTCGTTGGTGCGTTTGCCTCACCAACTCGGCGGTCAGTATAGATACCGACCCACTGAAACTTTATATTGCGCTTCTGAAATTCACTTTGCAACAACTTTCGATGTTGCAAAGTGTCAAAAAAGTGCTTTGAAATCAGTTACTTTCAGGTAACTTTATCCCGGCAGGCGCTTGTTTACTCGCGGCTGCCACCTGCAAACACCATGAGCAGTTGCAGCAAGTTCACGAACAGATTGTACAAACTCAGGTAAATGCTCAATGCGGCGGAAATGTAGTTTGTTTCACCGCCGCGCATGACACGTTGCAGATCGTACAGAATGAACAGCGAGAACAAGCCCACGCAAATGGTGGAAATGGTCAGCGACAGGGCCGGCATTTGCAGGAAGATGTTGGCCACAGAGGCCACAATCACCATAACCAAGCCAATCAGCAGGCCCTTGCCCATGTTGGTGAAATCACGCTTGGTCACCGCAGCATAGCTGGCCAAACCAAAGAAAATACCGGCTGTGCCCAGCGCGGCCATCATGATGATGGAGCCGCCATTGGACAGGCTAAGCGCGATCGACAAAATGCCGGAGAGCATCAAACCCATGAAGAAGGTAAAGCCCAACATGAGCACAACACCAAAGGAATTATTTCGGTTGCGTTGAATGCCCCAGATAAAGCCGAACATGGCGGCAAGCATCACCACGAAAGAAAGAATGGGGTTGCCAGCGAACAAACGGAAGAAGCCGAATTGAATGCCCGCAAACGCACCCAAGGCTGTCGGGATCATCGACAGGGCCAGCAAGAAGTAGGTGTTTCGCAGAACCCTGTTGGTTTCTACGGTCGATACACCACCGGCTGTGCGGCCAAATTGCGCTGTTCTTAAATCAGACATGTGTTCTCACTCCTTTGTAAAACACGACTTTCTACGGATTTAGAGTAATGGTAATGCCGAAAAGTTTCAATTCAAGACGTGGGTCAGGCCCGTGATTGGGTTTTTTACATAAACCAGCTATAATCGCGGGTTAATTTTCACGCTTTTCTAATCTTTTCGGAGTGGTTACACCATGGCAATCGAGCGCACCCTGTCCATCATCAAGCCTGATGCTGTTGCAAAAAACGTAATTGGTCAAATTTACAGCCGCTTTGAAGCCGCTGGCCTGAAGGTAGTGGCCGCACGCATGGCTCACCTGTCACGCGCTGAAGCTGAAGGCTTTTACGCAGTGCACAAGGCACGTCCTTTCTTCAACGACCTGGTTGAGTTTATGATTTCTGGCCCAGTGATGATTCAATCCCTGGAAGGTGAGAACGCAATTGCCAAGAACCGTGAATTGATGAGCGCCACAAACCCCAAAGAAGCCGCTGCCGGTACAATTCGCGCCGACTTCGCTGAAAGCATTGACGCCAACGCAGTTCATGGTTCTGATGCGCCTGAAACAGCTGCAAACGAAATCGCTTATTTCTTTCCAGCGTCACAAGTATTTTCACGCTAATCTAGTTCGATTGCGTTGAATTCCGGGGGCGCACGTGCGTCCCCGTTTGTTTTGAAAGGACACACCATGAGTGCACAACTCGACAATTTGCTGGACTACTCGGTGCCCGAGTTGATTCAGTGGTGTGGCAATTTGGGTGAAAA
>JAHJCM010000011.1 GCA_018812945.1 Gammaproteobacteria bacterium
ATTTCATCAGCGAAAACGGCAAGATCATGCCCGCTCGTATCACTGGTACCAAGGCGAACTATCAGCGCCAGTTGGACACAGCGATCAAGCGCGCACGTTTCCTGGCTTTGCTGCCTTACACCGACAACCACTAAGCAGTACGGGAGAACACCATGCAAGTAATTCTTCTTGAAAAAATGCCCAACTTGGGTCAACTGGGTGACGTGGTTCGCGTAAAAGACGGCTACGCACGTAACTTCTTGATTCCTTACGGCAAAGCCAAGCGCGCCACAGAATCAGCAATCGCCGAATTCCAGGCTCGCCGCGCCGAACTGGAAAAAGCTGCTGCTGAAAAGTTGGCCGCCGCCCAAGCCCTGGGTGCCAAGTTGAGCGAAACCACTGTCCAACTGAGCGAAAAAGCTGCTGTGGATGGTCGTTTGTTTGGTTCTGTAACCAATCACGACATCGCTGCAGCGCTGAATGCCTCCGGCCTGAAAGTTGAAAAAGCACAAGTACGCATGCCCAACGGCGCGCTGAAAATTGCTGGCGAGCACACTGTGACTGTTGCCCTGCACCCCGACGTGGTTGTAGACGTGAAAGTTGTGGTGGCTGGCGAAGCAGCTTAATCAAAGCGCTTCAGCCATACCCGGTTTTAAGGCGAATTAGACCCTAGGGTTTAACCACATTCGGTTATACTTTTCGGTCTGCCTGAACCCACAAAAAAGGTCACCTCAGGGTGGCCTTTTTCTATTGCGAAACTATGTCCGAAAATCGACTTACAGAACAAGAAATGACGGGCCTGCGCGTTCCGCCTCACTCGCTCGAATCGGAGCAATCGGTGGTGGGCGGCTTGCTGCTGGACAACCAAGCCTGGGACAAAATTGGCGATGTGATTCGAGCCGAAGATTTTTACCGCTACGATCACCGGGTTATTTTTGAGCACATTGCCAAGCTGATTGACGGCTCCAAGCCGGCTGATGTCATTACTGTGTATGAATCGCTGCAGTCCTCCGGCAAGGCTGAAGATGTGGGTGGTTTGGCCTACTTGAACACCTTGGCCACCAACACGCCGTCTGCTGCCAACATTCGCCGCTACGCAGAAATTGTGCGCGACCGCGCCGTGCTGCGTAGGCTGATCACGATCAGCGACGACATTGCCACGACGGCGCTGAACCCCCAGGGCAAAGACACCAAAACCATTCTCGACGAAGCGGAAAGCAAGATTTTCAAGATTGCCGAAGACGGGGCGCGCGGCGCGGGTGGTTTTCAAGAATTGCAGCCTGTGCTCAGCAAAGTGGTCGAGCGAATCGATGAGCTTTATCACCGCGACAGCACCAGCGACATCACCGGTATTTCAACTGGTTTTGTAGATTTGGATGGCAAAACATCGGGCTTGCAGCCCGGTGACTTGATCATTGTTGCCGGAAGACCCTCAATGGGGAAGACAGCATTCAGCTTGAACATTGGCGAACACGTGGCTGTGGAAGAGGGTCATGCAGTGGCTGTGTTCTCCATGGAAATGGGCGCCACCCAATTGGCGATGCGTCTGCTGGGTTCCGTGGGGCGTTTGGATCAACATCGCCTAAGAACCGGGCGATTGACGGATGAGGACTGGCCGCGACTGACCTACGCAGTCGAGAAGATGCAGAATGCACAGCTGTTTATTGATGAAACCCCCGCTTTGTCTTCGATGGAAGTGCGCGCACGTTGCCGGCGCCTTGCACGCCAGTGTGGCCAGCTCGGTTTGGTGATTATCGACTATTTGCAGTTGATGGGTTCTTCGTCTCCGGGTGAAAACCGTGCGACTGAAATTTCAGAAATTTCACGTTCATTGAAAGGTTTGGCAAAAGAATTGAACTGCCCGGTGATCGCACTGTCGCAGCTGAACCGCTCGCTGGAACAGCGGCCAAACAAACGCCCGGTGATGAGTGACCTGCGAGAATCCGGCGCGATTGAGCAGGATGCCGACGTGATTTTGTTCATTTACCGTGATGAGGTTTACAACCCTGATTCACCTGACAAAGGCACGGCTGAGATCATTATTGGTAAGCAGCGTAACGGTCCAATTGGTACCGTGCGGGTGACCTTCCTGGGCATGTACACCAAGTTTGAGAACTACGCAGGGATGCAGCCGGAAGGGGAGTGAGGCTATTGCTTTGGCATCGGTGATTTGATCGGTTTGATGCGCAATATCGCCCCGACTGAGGCACAGCGTTGCACCCTCGGGAATGCATCAATGGGGCATGCAATTTCTTACATGCCCATCAATCTATCAAAGGTTATCGGACGCAAAATCAGCCAATCTTGAACGCTCACCACGTTGCAGCGTGATGTGCCCTGCATGTGGCCAGCCCTTGAATCGATCCACCACATAGGTAAGGCCTGAAGAGCCTTCAGTCAAGTAAGGCGTATCAATTTGCGCCAAGTTACCCAAACAGATTACCTTGGTACCGGGACCGGCACGTGTGATCAGGGTTTTCATTTGCTTGGGCGACAGGTTTTGCGCTTCATCGATAATCAAAAACTTGTTGATGAAGGTGCGGCCGCGCATGAAGTTCATTGATTTGATGCGGATCTTGGTGCGGATCAAGTCGGTTGTTGCTGAGCGGCCCCAGTCACCACTGCTGGGGTCGGGCTTGTTCAGTACTTCCAGGTTGTCTTCAAAAGCGCCCATCCAGGGGGCCATTTTTTCCTCTTCTGTACCGGGCAAGAAGCCAATATCTTCACCCACCGGCACTGTGGCGCGGGTCACGATAATTTCAGAGTATTGTTTGCTTTCAAGCACTTGCGACAAACCCGCAGCCAGCGCCAGCAGGGTTTTGCCTGTGCCGGCTTGGCCCAACAGCGTCACGAAATCGCATTCGGGGTTCATTAACAAATTCAGTGCGAAGTTTTGTTCGCGGTTGCGTGCAGTGATGCCCCACACGCTGTTTTTGTTGTGACTGAAATCCCGCAGGGTTTTTAGCACGGCGGTGCGGCCGCTCACTTCCAGTACCTGAGCGATCAATGGAATACCAGTTTCGCAATATACAAACTGGTTCACCATCATGTCTTTTACAGCAGGGCCGCTGATGCGATAGAAGGTGCTTCCACCTTGCTGCCAGCTTTCAATGCCTTTGCTGTTCTTTTCCCAGAAATCTGCTGGCAGTTCCATGATGCCTGAATACAGCAAGTCACGGTCTTCCAGCACCTGGTCGTTGAAGTAATCCTCGGCCAGCAAGCCCAAGGCGCGGGCCTTGATGCGCATGTTGATGTCTTTTGAGACCAACGCAACTTCGCGATCAGGGTGCTGTTTACTCAGTGCAAACACCACGCCCAGAATCTGGTTGTCAGCTTTGCCCACGGGCAAGGTTTTCGGCAGTTCAGCAGCCAACTCGGTGGTTTGTACCAACAAACGTCCAAGGGCGTCCACATTGCCCAGCCGGTCCAGTGCCACACCTTTTTCGATGTCCTCGATGTTCTCCATCAAGGCATCCAGCGAACGGCTTACTTGCCGTGCATGGCGGGCTACTTCAGACATGCCTTTTTTGTGGTTGTCCAGTTCTTCCAGCGTAATCAACGGCAAAAATACATCGTGTTCTTCAAAGCGAAACAGCGAAGTGGGGTCGTGCATCAACACGTTGGTGTCCAGCACAAAAATTTTCTTGCCGGTGTGGGTAACCTGTCGCCTGGTTTTGGCAATGGGCGTGGCCACTGGTTTGCGTGCTTTGCCTGAAGCTGCGGCTGGAACATTTCGGGTGCGGTTTGTCGCGGGTGCTTTGGCGGTGACAGTGTTGTCGGCGGCCAAGGTCAACGGTGCTTTGCCGGTCGTAGTGGTGGTGTCAGACGCATCAGATTTTTTGGCCGGCTTCTTGGGTCTGGGTGCCGTGATTGGTGGGATTTCGTTCAGTGTAGTTGCTGGTTTGCTGGGTTCTTTTGGCAGAGGCATTGTCAACGATCTGAAGTAGGAAGCTCATAAATCGCGCG
>JAHJCM010000109.1 GCA_018812945.1 Gammaproteobacteria bacterium
CTGTGCACAAAGTGACCATCATTGCCCGTGGCCGTGCATTGGGCGTGACCATGCAGTTGCCCGAAGGCGACCGTTACAGCATGGACAAGGAACGCATGCTGTGTACTATCGCCGTGTTGTTTGGTGGTCGTATCGCTGAAGAAATTTTCATGAATCAGATGACCACTGGTGCATCGAATGACTTTGAGCGTGCAACAGCCATTGCCCGCGACATGGTGACGCGTTACGGCATGACCGAGGCCCTAGGCCCCATGGTGTATGCCGAAAACGAAGGTGAGGTGTTTTTGGGTCGCTCTGTGACCAAGACCACACACATGAGCGAGCAAACCATGCAAATGGTGGATGCTGAAATTCGCAAGATCATTGATTCCCAGTACAAAGTGGCTTGGGATATTCTGGATCAGAACCGTGACAAGGTTCACACCATGGCCAAGGCTTTGCTGGAGTGGGAAACCATTGATGCGGATCAGATCAATGACATCATGGACGGCAAGGACCCGCGCCCGCCTTCAACGGGTGGTAGCACACCTCCCACGGGTGGCAGCCCAAGCTCCAGTGGTGGCGGTGGCGAGAAGGTTACTCCTGCGCCTCAGCCTGCACCCGCTGCGATGAGTGTGAAAGCAGATTAAACCCTGCGGGGTTTGTTAAAACTTGAAAGCCGTTGGTTTCGCGACCAGCGGCTTTTTTGTTGACTTCGCGCGGCGCTTTACGAGCCTTGGGTGCAGAGTCGCTTTGCCTAAGCAATGCTTCTGATCCGGCTTGAAGCTTCTTGCTTGGGGCATGCGAAACGCGAACGCGTCTTCGCATCGGTTCCTTGCGGAACCGCCCCGTGCTGCGAAGCCGCCGGGAAGCCTTGCAAAGCCGGCAAGGCGACTCTGCACCCAAGGCTCTCGCCCGTGACAACGCCAACGCCGTCGCCAGCACCGTCGCCAGCACCGTCGCCAGCGCGCTCAGGTTTTCTGGCGAGAGAGGGTATGCACCTGAGCAAGCTTGGGCAAACGGATAAGCTGTGAGCGCAGCAGGCGAACTAACCTGCTGCTATACCGTAAAATACCAGCATAGCAACTCGCAAGGCAGCACATGGTTCGCACTTGGAAAGCAGGTCGTTTCGAGCTTACCTACACGCACGGCAAGCCCCTGATCATGGGTATTGTGAATGTCACGCCTGACTCATTTTCGGACGGTGGCAAACACAATAAAACCAGTTTGGCCATTGAGCATGCCCGCAAGCTGGTGGAGCAGGGTGCACAAATTCTGGACATTGGTGGCGAGTCCACCCGGCCGGGTGCTCTGGGTGTTGACGCAAACGAAGAATGGGCGCGCGTCGCAGACGTTCTGAAAGAGTTGATGAACTGGAATGTACCGTTGTCGATTGACACCATGAAAGCCGAGGTCATGTCGCATGCCGTACATTTGGGTGTGGACATTCTCAATGATGTAAATGGTTTTAGGGATGCGGGCGCGGAAGCTGTGCTTGCACAATCGAATGCAGGTGCGGTAGTGATGCACATGCAAGGTGAGCCGCGCACCATGCAAAATTCGCCCCATTACAACCATGTGGTCAGCGAGGTTGAGGCATTTCTGAACCAACGCATGGTGGCGCTTGAGCAAAAGGGTGTGCAGGCAAACCGAATCCTGGTAGACCCTGGCTTTGGTTTTGGCAAAACACTGCAACACAACATTGATTTGCTGAGGGCAACGCCTTTGTTTTCTATTTTGGGGGCTGGGGTGTTGGTGGGTGTGTCGCGCAAGCGAATGATTGCCGAGCTTACAGGGCAAGCTGACCCTGCTTTGCGCACGGCCGGCTCGGTGGCAGCAGCCACCTACGCGGCGCAACACGGGGCGGCCGTGCTTCGAGTGCACGATGTGCGTGAAACTGTGGAGGCCTTGAAAGTGGCCTTCGCCTTGAATCAATGATGCAGGTGGCAAGCGTGCCCAGATTGCCCACGATTTTCGTGAGCATTGCGGCATACCGCGAGCCCCACCTTTATTTGACCATTCATCAACTGTTTGCCAAAGCCGCTCACCCACAGCGAATTCATGTGGGTTTGGTGGATCAGTCCGAGCAGTCGAACCCTGCGTGGTTAGGCCAGTTTCCCGCGCGCAAAAACATCAACTATGTGGGCTTGTCGCCCGTGGATTCTCGCGGTGTTAGCTGGGCGCGGTCCATCGCTTTTTCGCTGTACAACGAACAGGATTATTTGCTGCAAATTGATTCTCACACTTTGTTCGATCAAGGCTGGGATGAGTTATTGATTCAACAACTGCTGCGGCTTCAAGCGATTCACCCCAAGCCGTTGGTTAGCACCTACCCGCCAGGTTTCCGATTTGATGCGCAAGGCAGGGCGGTGGCGGATGAGCCTGCAAAATCTGACGAGATATTTTTCATTGAACGCGACCCTGGCAGTCTGTTGACCGCCGAGCGCGCTGTGTTGCAGTTCCGGGTGGTGCGAAAGCGGGCTGAGCAGCCTGACACGACCCACTTGCCGGGTTTTCATGTGGGGGCGTGTTTTTTATTCACCTCCGGCGATTTTACCCAGCAGGTGCCGTACGACCCCTATCTGTATTTTCGGGGAGAAGAGCAAAGCCTTTCCTTGCGCGCGCATGCCAAGGGCTATCAGGTGTTTCACCCTCGGCACAATTTGATTCCGCTGTATCACTTGTACAAAGAGGTGGGCAAAGTGGTTGAGGGGCAGCATTGGCACCCCGACATGGAGGCCAAGCGCCACACAGCTTTTGGTTGGTTGCAACAACGGTCCAACGAGCGTACCCATGCCTTGTTCACGCCAGGCGCTGATTTGGGGGTGTATGGGATAGACAACCCGGCGCACCTTGAAAGCTTTTGTAAATTAAGCGAGATTGATTACCTTGGGCGCACTACAGTTCCCGTAAAATCAAACCAATAAACACTATTTACCTATTGCAGATATTTCATGAGCAGACAATATTTCGGTACTGATGGCATTCGCGGCACAGTGGGGCAAAGCCCCATGGTTCCCGACTTTGTGTTGCGTTTGGGGCAAGCTGCGGGCACGGTGCTGGCCAAACATGAAGGTGATGGAAGACGTCCGCGGGTACTAATTGGCAAAGACACCCGCGTGAGTGGCTATTTGCTGGAAAGCTGTCTGGAAGCGGGCTTTACGTCGGTGGGTGTGGATGTAGTGATGGTAGGGCCGATGCCCACCGCAGGTGTGGCCTATTTGGCACGTGCTTTGAACATGTCAGCAGGCGTGGTGATTAGTGCCTCTCACAACCCTTATCAGGACAATGGCATCAAGTTTTTCTCAGGCGAGGGCACCAAATTGCCCGATGCATGGGAGATGGAAATTGAAGCGCAACTGGCATTGAATGCGCCTTGTAAATCATCTGAAGAGTTGGGCAAGGCCAAGCGCCTGAATGACGCAGCGGGCCGTTACATTGAATTTTGTAAAGGCACTTTTCCCCGCGACAAACACCTGCGCGGGCTAAAAATTGTGGTGGATTGTGCCAATGGCGCTGCCTACCAAATTGCCCCTGCGGTTTTCCGCGAACTGGGTGCTGATGTGGTGGTGTTGGCTGATCAGCCCGATGGTTTGAACATCAACCGCGGTGTGGGTGCCACTTACCCTGATTTTGTCGCCAGGGCTGTGTTTGAACACAAGGCTGATTATGGTTTCGCATTGGATGGCGATGCGGACCGGTTGATATGCGTGGACGGCAGCGGTCGAATTTACAACGGTGACGAGTTGTTGTTTGCACTGGTTGCCGAGCGCTTGCACATGCAGGGCAGGGTGGATGGTGTGGTAGGCACCTTGATGAGTAACCTGGGGCTTGAGCTGGCCTTGAAGCAACTGAACGTGGGCTTCGAGCGCGCCAAGGTGGGCGACCGCTATGTGTTTGAAAAACTGCAGGCCAACGGCTGGCAGTTGGGTGGCGAAAGTTCAGGCCACTTGCTGGTTCTTGACCGACATTCCACGGGTGACGGTATTGTGAGTGCACTTCAGGTGCTGCGCGCTGTGCGCAACCTTGGCATGCCTTTGGCTGATATTTTAAAGCCAGTGGCCATGCTGCCACAGGTGCTTAAAAACGCTCGCTTGCCCGTGGGTTACGACTGGGCCAACGATGTGAAAGTGCAGGGCGTGTGCGAGGCTGTGAAGGCGGAGTTGGGCAGCAATGGTCGGTTGTTGATTCGCCCTTCCGGCACCGAACCAGTGTTGCGCGTCATGGTGGAGACAGCAGACAAATCCACGGCCAATCGATTGGTCGATTCTATTCTTGCGGCCTTGCCCAAGGCCTGAGTGCCGCAGCTATGGTGAGGTTTCGGGAAGTCTCATCCAGCTTTGCACCTTCAGGTCTTTGACAGAGTGGTGCAAGTAGCGCCCTTGCCTAACCTCGTACCGACCATATTGAAAGGTGACGCCAGCTGCTTGCTGTTGGTGTGCGTATTCAAGTGCTGAATCCAGATTATTCTCGTGGGGTAAGTTGAGCGGGGAGTAGTTTTTCGGGTAACCCTCCAAGTAGTATCCTTTCGCGGTTTGGATAGTGGTGCGCTCGCCCTTCAAGCGGTTGAGGTTCAACCTGAGATGTGTATCGCTGGCGCCGCCACCGGTTTCGCAAGACACAATGTCGTAACCCATCAAAATCAGCTTTGCGATCAGTCGATGAATGGTTTCGCTGTCTGATAATTTGTTGGATTCAAAAACAATTTGATGGGGCCATTGTTGAGGTGTGGCGTCGTCGAAAAAGTCGTTCAATATCACCGCGTCATGCCCCTCAGTGTCTACCTTCAGCATAAATACTCCCTGCACGTCGTGTTGGTGCAGCACTGTTTGGAGTCGGTGACAAGGTACTGGCTGACGAACCAGGACCAATTCGGGGTCGATGTCCATTTTCTCAAGCTGTTTGGAGACTGTTGGGTGAGGTGCACCAATGGAATTGCAACCCCTGAGCCAATTGGGCAGACGGTGCTTTGCAATCACTTGAGGGGGGATAAAGTAAACCTCCACGGTGCCTTCAAAATTGGAAATGGCTGCATTGATTTTTTTGCAACCTGGGCGATTCGGCAGGCGATCAAGGTAAAGTGATATTGGGTCAATGGACAGACCGTGCGTATCGGGGCCTGCCGCCTGAATCAGGGTGTTGAAGTCGGAAGTGCCAATTTCAATGAAGTCCAGGAACATAATGTTTTTAGTCGGGTTTTGATAAAAATCATGCAAATCAAAGGTGAAGGTCGATATTTGCTGAGCCGGTTTTTCAGTGTAATGAAGCTGGAATGGCTTACATACTTGTTTGTATTGACTGTTGTTTTAATCCTTGCAAACGATGCATGGGCCAAGCCTCACCCAAAAGCACTATACACACACACGGCGTCGGAAGGTGTATTCAGGGTTTTTTACACCACCGAAGGCAAACATGCTGTTCCTGCAGAGGATCAGAATGGTAATGGGGTTCCCGATCGAGTGGACGACATTCTGATTCAGCTCAAAGTGGCAGATTGGTTTTATCAAACCCAGCTTGAGTTGATTGCGCCTCTGAAACATCCAAGATATAGCCAGAGCGATGGAATCGAAGTGCATATTCAACACTTCGACCAGGGCACAGGCCTTGCCTTTGATGAACCTACCAAACCCAATTGGTATGAAGGCCAGTCTTCCACCGCGCTCACACTAAAAATCAAGATTGGTTCGCGGGTCGATCCGCGATTCAGCACCACCCCAGCGCACGAGCTATTTCACCTGTATCAGTATGGCTACTCACCTTTCAAGACAAAATGGTTTACTGAAGGCATGGCAAGGTGGTTGGAAAAGCCGTTTTCTCGCCAGACTCAGTTTGCAGTACCTCCATCACCATCGTCTTGTGAACAATTAACTGGCATGGCTTACAACGCCAACGGCTTTTTTGATCAACTTGCACAGCGACAAAGCAAGGCTCACCATCGCGAGGCATTTTCGGAGGATCATCGCCAGTTTGTTTACACAGATGGTAGCCCCGTGATCCGTTACGGGTCACCTTTTGAGTTTCGTATGGTTAAAACATGGTTGGAGCGAGCAGGTGAGCTGGGGGTGCAGGAATCGCGCAGACTTGGTGTTCCAGAGGGCAAATGGCCCGAGCCGCTTCAACGCAGCGGCCAATTTGATGTGGCACTGTGTAAAGCCTTGACGAAACCCTGAAATCAACATAAAATTCCGCTTCTTTGTCGGGGCATAGCGCAGTCTGGTAGCGCATCTGGTTTGGGACCAGAGGGTCGAGGGTTCGAATCCTTCTGCCCCGACCACCGAA
>JAHJCM010000110.1 GCA_018812945.1 Gammaproteobacteria bacterium
CGTTGCGAGTTTTACTTGCTCGCGGGCCTTCATGGCCAGCTTGATGTCTTCAAGAATTTGCGCTTTCAGTGACATACCAAACGAATCAATACATTTTCTTGGGCAACATTTGGCTGCGCAGGCGCTTGTAGTGACGCTTTACGGCAGCAGCCTTCAGGCGCTTGCGCTCAGCTGTTGGCTTTTCGTAGAACTCGCGTGAACGCAGTTCAGTCAGCAAACCTGTTTTTTCGATAGTGCGCTTGAAGCGACGCAGGGCAACTTCAAATGGCTCGTTTTCTTTAACGCGAACGTTTGGCATATGGCTCCAATCGGGTGTTCGTAAGTTGTTTTTCAGCTCTTTTCAAATCTTTAACCCATTGATTTCACATATTTTTTATGCAAAACCCAATGCGCTAGAGCAAAGAGTTACCGCCAAGAATCTGGCAAAGACCGAGATAGTACCATGCAAAAGCCGGCTTTCTCAAGGGTTTTCAACTATTTTTGGTCCAATATTGCATGGGCCGCAGTGTAGCCACTGGCCCAAGCCCACTGGAAGTTGTAGCCACCCAACCAGCCGGTTACATCCACCACCTCGCCAATAAAGTACAGGCCTGGAATTTTGCGCGATTCGAGTGTTTTGGGCTGCAAATCAGCAGTGCTGACACCGCCACGCATTACCTCGGCTTTTTTATAGCCTTCTGTGCCACTGGGCACCAACTGCCAGGCTGCAATTCGCTGCGCCAAAGGCCCAAGTTGTTTTTTCCCCAACTCCGCCACTTTGCGGCCGGCAAGTGACTGCAATTCGGGTTTGTTCAGCCAGGCTTGCACCAAACGCTTGGGCCAGTGCGGCACTTGCGCAGCAAACCAGTTCTCAGCGTTGGCTTTTGCACCCAGCGTGGCCTGTAGAAAATCGGTTTGTAGCGCCGTTGCGTCGGTTTCCCTGCCAGAGAGGTTAAACGTAATTGGCTTGCCGGGGTTCCAGTAGGTAGAGGCCTGCAGCACGGCGGGGCCACTTAAGCCCCGGTGGGTAAACAACAAGTCTTCATCAAACCAGGGGGCATTGGAATCGCTTCCGCGGCTATACACCGGCAGCGCCACACCAGCCAACCCTACAAAGGGCTCCCACATGCCGGAATCAAAAGTGAGTGGAACCAATGCAGGTCGCTGATCGACCAGTGTGTGGCCAAACTGCTTGGCCAGCTTCAAACCAAAATCGGTGGCGCCAATTTTGGGCACTGGCAAGCCCCCACTGGCCACAACCACATTGCGGGCCTGTAAGGCACCCGCTGTAGTGCTTAACTTGAACTGGCTACCATCATGTTCCACTGCATTCACGCTGTGAGGGCGAAACCACTTCACTTTGCCTGCATTGCATTCGGCTGCAAGCATATCGATGATGTCGTCGCTTTTGCGGTCGCAAAACAACTGGCCTTTGTGTTTTTCATGAAACGGTATGTTGTATTGCTTCACCAGCGCAATGAAATTGGCGGGGGAATAACGCGCCAAGGCGGAGCGCGCAAACCTTGGGTTTTCAGATATGAAATTGTCCTCAGACACCTTCACGTTGGTGAAATTGCAGCGCCCACCACCGCTGATGCGAATTTTCTCAGCCAGTTTTTCACTGTGGTCCAGCAATGCGACCCGCAAACCACCCTGCCCGGCCTGCGCGGCACACATGAGGCCCGCAGCGCCGGCACCGATCACAATGACATCAAATTGCTGCATGGCTTATTGCTTGGTTTGGTGCTTGGTGAACAGCCTCAATTGCATCCAGCTGACGCGCAAATCCATGCGGCATTTCCTGCGGATTGTTCAACCACATTTCAATTAAACGTGCGGTTGATTCTGCGTCAATATCGGGGTGTGGATCGGGCTGCTCGGTAAACAGGTTTTCAGGCTCTGAAATGCACCAGGTGCCGCCAGCCTTCACTCCATCCATTCGGGGGCTGCGGTAAGGGGCTGCCACTGGTTCGCCTTCATGGCCGCGCAACACCAGCGCAGTGTGGCCTGTTGCGCACAACACCTCGCGTTGCAAATTCCAGAACTCTGGATGGGTATAACTGGTCACCAGCAGCGCATTATTGAATGCGCTTGGCACCATCAATTTGACCAAAGTGTGTGTGCAACTGCGCACACCCAGTACCTTGCGGGTTTGCAACAAGGCTTCAATACGCGGGTAAATTTGTGCCATGGGCATGTACACGGGTGCAGTGTAGGGCATGTGGACAGCATTCCAGTTTAAATGGGCAAACACTTGCGCACTGGTTACGCGCCCGGTGAAATCGCTTTGCAAACCATGTACGAGTACAGGGTAGCCGCGCTGCGCCAAAAGGCCTGCCAGCAAAGGGGTGAAGTTGGGTTTGCGCCGCGCCCCGTTGTAACTTGGGATCACAATGACAGGTTTGCCCTCGGCCCGGGATTGTGCGTTAAGCGCCTGCAGGGTGTGAAAATGAGGTGAATGACTTTCGTCAGGCCAGTGCTCGGCAATGGCTTGCAAAAAACCAATCAACTCGTCGTGGCTTTCGCCTTTGACCCGCAACGCAATGAGTACTGCGCCCAGTTCAAAATCCGACACTTCACCGCGCAAAATGGCTGAAAACAGGGTTTTCGCTTGCTCGCGGGGCAAGCCACGAGCGCCATCCTTCCCGCGACCAATTTCTTTGATGAAGGGGGCACAAGAAAACTTGTCGGCTTGAGCGGAGTTGGACATAGGGTCTTGAAAAATACTTAAGACGCCATTGTAGCAAGGCTGGCCTGTGCGCGAATTAGTTTGCGAATTTCAGGCACGCACGAACCACATTGAGTGCCGCATTTCAGGCTGCCTTGCAAACCACTGAGCAGTTGGTTTTCGTCGGCACACAGGTTTGAACCGGGACTTTTTGCACACGCAATTGCAATGCCCGCCTGTATGGCCTGTTCAGACACACCCACGCAGTTGCACACCATGCGCACTGCCTCGATTTGTACGCCGGGAGGCTGGCTTGCGGGTGCGAGCAGAAAGCTGCGCAAAGGCATGACATCAAGCTGCTGGTCGAAATAATTACGCAACCAGCCTTCGGATTCAATATTGCCAGCAAGGAACACCTTATTCAGCGTAGCGGTTTGGCCTTGTGGCGAGGTTTGAACTTTCACACCAATGCGGCGGCGTGCGTCGGTTTTCGGATCGGAATACACCATGACATCGCCGCCCTCGCATTCAAACAAAGATTGCAGGCGATCAATCACTTCCTTGGCAGGTGCCTGTGCACTGGCTGCGCGAAACAACACGCCGGTTTGTTCCCGGCCCACGAGCACACACACTGCTGCATCAAACTCCGGATACAAGGCCCGGGCCTTCTGCCACAGGCTAAGCCAATGTTCACTGTGAACAAACACAACCACTTGCCAGGGCAAATGCACGCGCTGAATGTTCACGGCTGAGTGTTTAAGTTCTGGTTGTTTTGAATAGGGGTCGAAGGCTTCAATGGTGAGCGCATTCACACCACCCACACCCGATTTGCCACCGAAAAACTCTGGCCCCCAATGCATGGGCAACACAGCCTGGTTGCGCGCAACCGACTCATCTTCTTTCGCGCGCAAGGTAATGGTGGCGCGGCGCGACTTCACGGAAACCCAGCTGTTTGGCTTCAAGTTCAAGCGCTTGAAATCGGCTGGGTGCAGCGCGATGACCGGCTCCGCTTCATGCGAAAAAAACTCAGCCAGAGTGCCGGTGCGGCTTGCACCATGCCACTGGTCGCGCAAGCGCCCTGTATTCAAGCGCCATGGAAAGCGTGCATCGGCCTCTTCGGCCACAGGTTCATAATTTGCAAATACAAATTTGGCCTTGCCTGTTGCTGTGGGGTAGACCCCATCTTCGTACAGGCGGGCTTTGCCCTCAGAAACGCCTTCGGGCATGGGCCACTGTTGCGGGCCCTTTGCCTCCAACACCGCATAACTTAAACCGGTAATGTCCAGATCTCGACCCCGCGTGGTTTCGCGGTGCTCGTTGAAAATTTCTTCAGTGCTGGTGTAGGGCATGAAAGCCTGTGAGCCACAATTGATGCGCGGGCTTTCCACACCAAGCTTTTCCAACTCCACTTCGAGTCGCTTTGCAAACTCGACCACAATTTGCCAGTCATTTTTTGAATCCGCATAGGCAGGCATTGCGGGCCGCACGCGGCTGATGCGCCTTTCGCTATTGGTAACCGTGCCTTCTTTTTCGCCCCATGTGGTTGCGGGCAACAGCACGTCGGCATACTGCACAGTAGCAGGTGTTAGGTAAGCATCTTGCACCACCACCAACTCTGCGTTTTGCAAGGCACGCGCCACTTTTTGTGAATTGGGCAGTGAGTGCGCCGGGTTGGTGCAGGCCACCCACACGGCTTTTATTTTGCCTTGTTCCAGTTGATCAAACATTTCAACTGCACTGGCACCCGGTGTGGCACTGATTTGCTTCACGCCCCAGAATTTCGCCACCTCGGCAACATGGGCGGGGTTGTTCAATTCGCGGTGCGCGGGCAGCAAGGTCGACAAGCCACCCACTTCACGGCCACCCATGGCATTGGGCTGACCCGTCAGCGAAAACGGCCCTGAACCTTCTTTGCCGATTTGCCCTGTGGCCAGGTGCAATGCAATCAGCGATGTGTTTTTGTCAGTTCCGGTGGTGGCCTGGTTCAACCCTTGGCAATACAGGGAGAGTGTC
>JAHJCM010000111.1 GCA_018812945.1 Gammaproteobacteria bacterium
CCCAGTACAACACAACCTTGTTCATGGTCGAGCGTTGACGCTTGACGTTCCAGATTTGATTGAACACCCTATCCACCGTGAACATGGTGGTTAATGCAGTAATCACCAGAAACACGATACCAATTGCGGTCAGTCCCTTTGCTTTGTCAGAAAACTGGGTGACATAAGTCAAAATGGTTTCAGACAAGGTTTCGGGAAAAAAGCTGTCGATCAAATAGCCCTGAAGCGACAACTGCAAACGATCAAACATCGGGAATGCCGTGAATATAGCCAACACCACCGTGGCCAATGGCACCAAGGAAAGCACGGTGGTAAAGGTAAGGCTGGCAGCCACCTGCGGCAAACGCTGCTCGCTGATGCGCTGGCTCACCAAGCGGGTGAATGCGATCCACCAGCGTAAATTCAGTGGCGACAGCTCAACATCGGCCACACTGAAGGCACGTTTGGCCCCACGCATAAATCGCGCGGCGCGGGTTTGACTTTCTTCGACAGGCTTGCCAACGGGTTTGAAACTCTTGGTCTCAGTTGTTCCGGAAGGTGCGGCTGAACTCATGCGCTTCGATACAATAGGGTTTCCAACAGTCCCCATGATAACCCCTAAGCATGATTGAAGTATTGGTCTTGTATTACAGCCGCCATGGCGCAACTGCGCAGCTGGCCCGCGAAATTGCACAGGGCATAGACTCAGTGAAAGGTGTTTCGGCAAGAATTCGAACCGTACCTGCAGTATCTGCGAACACAGAAGCCACTGAATCCGACATTCCCGAACAGGGCCCACCCTATGCAGAGCCAGGTGACTTGAAAGAATGCGCCGGCCTTGCCATGGGATCCCCGACGCGGTTTGGCAACATGGCCGCACCCATGAAGTATTTTCTGGATGGTACCGTTGGAGCCTGGCTGGCTGGCGACTTGATCAACAAACCATTTTGTGTATTTACCAGCACTGGCAGTTTGCATGGTGGGCAGGAAACCACGCTGACCAGCATGGCTTTGCCCTTGATCCACCATGGCATGCTTTGGCTGGGCATTCCCTATTCCGAGCAAGCTTTGAATGACACACGCACTGGCGGCACGCCGTATGGCGTGACCCATTGGGCAGGTGGACAAGGCCAGCACCCAATTTCTGAACATGAAAAAACGCTGGCACGCGTGCAAGGCGCGCGCCTTGCCAAAGCAGCACTGGCACTACAACTCATGGACAAATCTTGATGAGCAGCACCCCTGAAGTTGATTCGACCCGCAAAAAAGCCTACTGGGCGACAGTCAGCAGCCTGTTGGCATTAATTGCCCTGTGCGTGGCCTGGGAGCTTTTTGTTGCGCCCATTCGCCCCGGCGGCAGCTGGCTTGTGCTGAAGGTTTTGCCTTTGCTGCTGGTGGTGCCCGGCATATTCAAACAACGCGTGCGAACCTATCAAGCCACATCACTGCTGCTGTGGCTATACTTTGCAGAAGGTGCCACACGCGCAACTTCTGACCCGGCGCTGGCCTCGCAGTTAATGGCCGGGCTGGAAGTGCTTTTGACCATTGTGCTGTTTGCCAGCGTCAGCGTGTTTGCCCGTACCTACAAAGTACCGAAAACCAAGGTTGCTTGAACGCATGAATGAATTTCTTGAACAATTGCGCAAACAGGTTCCAGGGCTGCTGATTAATACTGAGGCAGCCTACATTGCCCAAACCTGTACCGACTGGCGCAAACGCTACTGCACCACTGCGCTGGCTGTTCTGGAACCCATGAATACACGACAGGTACAGGCGATTGTAAAAACATGCGATGCATTCAATGTGGCCATTTCAACCCAGGGCGGCAACACGGGCCTAGTGGGTGGCGCGGTGCCCGTGGCAGATAACAACGCGGAAAAACGACCGCATGTGGTTCTTAAAACAGGACGCATTCGCGAAGTACTGAAGCTGGATGAAAGCAACTTGACCCTGACCGCAAGTGCAGGTTACACACTGCACGAAATTCAGGAGTACGCAGAGGCACACGGCTTTCTGTTTCCCCTGAGCCTGGCCTCTGAAGGCACCTGCACCCTGGGCGGCAACCTGGCCAGCAATGCAGGGGGCGTGGCAGTGCTGCGTTATGGCAACACACGTGAATTGTGCCTTGGGCTGGAGTATGTGAATGCACAGGGCGAGTTGTGCGGCGACTTGCGGGGACTTCGCAAAAACAACACAGGTTATGATTTGCGCCATTTGTTGATTGGCTCGGAAGGTACTTTGGGAATTGTAAGCACTGCCTGCATGAAGGTGTACCC
>JAHJCM010000112.1 GCA_018812945.1 Gammaproteobacteria bacterium
CCAAAAGGTAAGCAGGCTCAGAACATCTCTGTGATGGACGCAACCAGCGCCGCCTGACAAGTAAAATAATCAAACCACCGATTAAGAGGAAAGCCGGCCCCAAGCCGGCTTTTTTCTTGCATGCCGATTCGAAAACGATTCATAAAAAAAGCCCCGCAGAACGGGGCTTTTTCATTTTCCAAAGTCGGAGACTTTCTTACATGTGGTCGATCATGACTTGACCGAAACCTGAACAGCTCACATGTGTAGCGCCATCCATCAAGCGCGCAAAATCATAGGTTACTTTCTTGGACGTGATGGATTTTTCCATGGAAGTAATAATGAGATCAGCAGCCTCGATCCAGCCCATGTGGCGCAGCATCATTTCCGCAGAGAGAATCTGAGAACCCGGGTTCACATAGTCTTTGCCAGCATATTTTGGTGCTGTACCGTGGGTGGCTTCGAACATGGCGATTGAATCGGACAAATTCGCACCGGGGGCAATGCCAATACCACCGACCTGGGCGGCCAGGGCATCAGAAATATAGTCGCCATTCAAGTTCATGGTTGCGATCACGCTGTATTCAGCTGGGCGCAGCAAAATTTGCTGCAAGAAGGCATCGGCAATCACGTCTTTGATCACGATGTCACCATGCGCGGCCTTGATCTTCATCCATGGGCCACCATCCAGCAACTCAGCACCGAACTCATTCTTTGCCAGTGCGTAGGACCAGGCCGCAAAAGCGCCCTCGGTGTACTTCATGATGTTGCCCTTGTGCACGATTGTCACCGAGGGTTTTTTGTTGTCGATGGCGTACTGAACGGCCTTGCGGAACAGGCGCTCAGTGCCCTCTTTAGAAATTGGCTTGATTCCAATGCCTGAAGTTTCGGGGAAACGAATCTTGCTCACACCCATTTCTTCACGCAGAAACTTGATCAGCTTTTTGGCTTTGTCAGTTTCCGCCTCGTATTCAATACCTGCATAAATGTCTTCCGAGTTCTCGCGGAAAATCACCATGTCGGTTTTGTGGGGCTCTTTTACCGGGCTGGGCACGCCAGCAAAGTAGCGCACCGGGCGCAAACACACATACAGGTCAAGCTGCTGGCGCAGTGCAACGTTGATGGAGCGAATACCGCCACCCACGGGGGTGGTCAATGGGCCTTTGACAGACACCACATATTCTTTCAGCACTTCCAGGGTTTCTTCGGGCAGCCAAACATCGGGGCCATACACCTTGGTCGATTTTTCACCCGCATAAATTTCCATCCAGCTGATCTTGCGCTTGCCACCGTAAGCCTTGGCCACAGCAGCGTCGACCACGTCGATCATCACTGGTGTAATGTCAAAACCAGTGCCATCGCCTTCGATGTATGGAATGATGGGTTGATCGGGTACGTTCAACGAGTAATCACTATTGACCGTGATTTTTTCGCCGACTGATGGGACTTTAATGTGTTGGTACATGGTCTCTCCGCTGCTTCTCTGGTGTGTTAGAGGGAACACTCTAGTGTATCCCTTCACTACGAAAATCACAATTATTTCGCAATATGAAATTGCATTCCTTATTGCGCCAAGCCGTATAATAACGCCATCTTCTTTCAGATCTCTGACAGGAACCAGATTTCATGCACTTTGATCACATCAACAAATACTGCACTACTTTCAGGTTGACTTTGGTGACAGCTGCGCTGGGCTTGGCTGCCTGCATAGGCAATGCTGCTGGGCCGGCGCAATCCCAATTGCCAACACTTCAAATGCGCGTGGGCCAACATGATGTGAAAGCAGAGTTGGCCAACACCGATCTAAGCCGTCAAATCGGGCTGATGAACAGAAAGGAGCTGGGCAAAAATTCGGGGATGCTGTTTGTGTTCAAACACAGTGAAACACAATGTATGTGGATGAAAAACACCCTGATTGATCTGGATGTAGCCTTTGCAGACGCCAACGGCAAAATTCTGAATATCGAACAGATGACAGCAGGTACGACTGACATTCACTGCTCCAGCGGCAACGCCAAACTTGCGCTGGAAATGAACCGTGGCTGGTTTTCAACGCGCGGGATTGATGCAGGTGAAAAACTGTATGTGCCAGAGCAGGTCCTGGAAACCAAGGAATAGACCGCAAAAACAAACCCCTCCTCGCGCTGTGGGCACAAGAAGGGGTTGGCGTGTTGAACAGGATTTCGGGGGATTAACCTTCGAAATTCTTCGATGCAAATTCCCAGTTCACCAAGTTCCAGAAAGTTTCAATGTACTTGGGGCGGGCGTTGCGATAATCGATGTAGTAGGCGTGTTCCCACAGGTCGCAGGTCAACAAAGGCTTGTCTTGAGTGGTCAAGGGTGTGGCTGCGTTGCTAGTGTTCACAATATCCACTGAACCGTCGGCTTTTTTCACAAGCCATGTCCAGCTGGAACCAAAGTTACCAATTGCGCTTTTGGTAAAAGCTTCCTTGAACGCATCAAAACTGCCAAATTTGGCATTGATGGCATCGGCCAACTTGCCTGTGGGCGCACCACCACCATTGGGAGACAGGCAATGCCAGTAGAACGTGTGGTTCCAAATTTGTGCTGCGTTGTTAAACACGCCACCGGTTGACTTCTTGACGATGTCTTCCAGGCTGGAGTTTTCAAACTCGGTGCCCTTTACCAGATTGTTCAGGTTGGTCACATAGGCAGCGTGGTGCTTGCCGTAGTGGTACTCCAGTGTTTCTTTGGAAATATGGGGAGCCAGCGCGTCCATCGCGTAGGGCAATTCGGGCAGTGTATGTTGCATATCAGTATCCTCTCTCACTTCAATCAATACGAAAACTTCAGCTAAGGGCAAAACCCCGCATTTCAACCCTTTGATTCTATCTTGAATTTTTGACGTCCTCAGTCAACGGTCCGCGCAGCTCAGTTTTCTCGCGCACATTCACCAAAATTTCACCGTCCGCCAGTGTGGCGCGCAAGGCATCGCCAGTTTGCACATCCAGCACGGAGCGAACCACTGCATTCCCGTGCTGTGGCCGCAAAAAGGCATAGCCTCGCTCCAGGGTTCGTTGGGGGGAGACGGCCTCAACTACGGACCCAAGACGATCAAGGCGGGAAACCAGCGCAGTAATGTTGCGCCGCTGCGCAGATGAAAGCGTACTGTCGAGAAACTGAGCGCTTCTGGTGGCCGAGTTTTGCGCTTCACCCATTTCATTCGACGCGGCTTCCCACAACACCTGAATTGAATTGGTTTGTTGTGCAAGGCCTCGCTCGACAAGGCGCGGCAGGCGACTACTTGCGTTATTCAAACGTGACTCAAGCGCATGCAGGTAAGCCGTGGGCGTCAGCAAACCGAGCTCAGCCCGATCCACCCGTTGAACAAGCATTTGGGCTCGGTGACGTAAAGCCTTGCGCAAGCCCACATGCAAACCTTGAATCTCGGACAGCAGTTCACTGGTGGGCCGGCTAATCAATTCAGCTGCGGCAGTGGGCGTGGCGGCGCGAAGGTCCGCAGCAAACTCGGCCAAGGTCACATCTGTTTCGTGCCCCACACCAACCACGATCGGCGTTTTACAAGCCGCCACCGCGCGCACAACCGCTTCTACGTTGAAACTCCACAGATCCTCAAGGCTTCCTCCACCACGGCAAAGCACCAGCGCCTCGTGGCCTGCTGAATCGGCTTTGCGAAGGGCCTCAATAATTTGTGATGCGGCCTGTTCGCCCTGCACCGCAGTGTGGTAAACCGAGTACTCAACATGGGGGGCACGCCTTGCCAAGGCCTGTTTTACATCAGCAAGTGCTGCGGCTTGCAGTGAAGTGATTACCCCGAGATTAAAAACCACCGAAGGCAGTGGGCGCTTGCGGGCAGAATCGAACAACCCCTCCTGAGTCAATTTGGTTTTCAGTTGCAGGTACTGTTCATGCAGATTGCCTTGCCCGGCTTTCTTCATAACATCAATAATCAATTGCAACTCGCCGCGCTGCTCATACATGGCCAGTTGCGCAAGCACTTCAACTTTATCGCCCACCGCTGGAAAAAAGCCTGCGAGAACATTGCGTTGGCGAAACATAACCGCCTTCAGTTGTGCAGATTCATCCTTCAGAGCCAAATACCAATGCCCGGAGGAGGCGCGGGTAAAAGACGCCACCTCACCCTGAATCCGGATGGAGCCAAATTCATTTCGGAGGTGATCATTCAGGTGCCTGGCGAGCTGGCTGACCGAGAAAACCGTTTTTAAGTCAATCATTTATAGACCAAATTGGCTAAAAAACCAGAACATTTCCACATGCGCTAACAAAAAGCTACTTTCTGTGCAACATGGCTGAAATACAAGAAAATAAACACAAGTAACTGATTAAAAAGGAAAAATACAACAAAATACGATACACAAAAAGTTCATTTTTCTCACAAGCGACTGATTATTCGAAAATTTGGGGG
>JAHJCM010000012.1 GCA_018812945.1 Gammaproteobacteria bacterium
GCAGTTGCTTCGCTGTAAAAGTATTGTCAGCGGCATTTTGTTGTCGGCAGGCGAAACGCGTGGGGAGTCTTCTTCAAAAACCAGTCTGAATGAGTTCTTTGAAAGCTTGGTGGAGGAGTGGGAAAGTAGCCGCCCAGCCCAGTACTTTGAATACACCAACAGCATTGACGAAGAATTCACAGTGGCGTTTGATTCAACCGTGAAACAGATGGTGTTTAATGTGCTGGACAACGCACTGGAAGTGTCGCCGAACTGGTTGCGATTTGAAGTGTCCAAAAACCACGAACAATTGTTTTTAACCGTTGCCGATCAAGGCCCCGGTTTCAGGGCTGACATTCTTGAACAGGTGGGTACGCCCTACAATTCAAGCAAGGGCCGCCCGGGTGGCGGTCTTGGTTTGTTTCTGGTCATGAATGTGGCGCGCACATTGGGCGGCACACTGACAGTGAACAATCGCAAAAAGGGCGGTGCAGAAGTGGTGATTGCCTTGCCGTTAAATGCCCTGATTTTGCAGGAGAACAAATCCCCATGAGCCAAGGTAGCAGTATGGAAAGGCTTTTGTTGCTGGTTGAAGACGACGAGGCATTTGCCCGTGTGTTAAAGCGCTCCTTTGAGCGGCGTGAATACAAAGTGCTTCACGCCAGCAGCCAGGAAGAAATGCAAGCGGTACTTTTGAAGCAAACGCCAACCCACGCGGTGGTGGACTTGAAACTCAGTGGAAATTCCTCTGGGCTGAATTGCGTTCAGGCCCTGCATGCACACAACCCAGCCATGTTGATTGTCGTGTTAACTGGCTTTGCGAGTATTAACACCGCAGTTGAGGCAATTAAACTGGGGGCTTGTCAGTACTTGGCGAAACCCTCGAACACCGACGACATTGAAGCCGCTTTTGGTCATGTGGCGGGTAGCGAACCCGTTGAACTCACCAACCGGACCACTTCGATCAAAAACCTGGAATGGGAGCGAATCCACGAGGTATTGGTGGAAACCGATTTCAATATTTCGGAAACGGCACGCAGGCTGGGCATGCACCGACGCACGCTGGCCCGCAAACTCGAAAAGCGCCGCGTGAAATAAGCGGCAATGATGGCCGCTGGGGTCAGTTCAACTCTTCTTCACTGGGCAGCACAGGCAGGGCGATTACTTCAATGCCCTCATCACGCAACTCTTCAAATTCCTCGGGGCTGGCCTGTCCGCGAATGGCGCGAATGGGGGCTTCTTCATAATGAATTTTGCGGGCTTCTTCAGCAAAGCGGTCACCCACATCTTCGGAGTGATTAATCAAGGCCTGAATGGCCTGGCGGGCCATGACAAAGGCAGTGGCTACATCTACTGAGTTGGGCTTTTGCGATGCCGGTGCGGCTGGTACATCGGCGCTTCTCGTTTCACCAAGCTTGGGCTCAACAGCTGCTTTGTTGCCAATGTTGATTTTGGAAGGCACTTTGCGAATGGCCGATGTGCCACACTCAGGGCAAGTCAGCAGTTTTTGTTCGCGTTGGTCATCGAAATCCTCATTGGATCGAAACCAGCCTTCGAAGCGGTGGGAGTATTCACACTCCAGGTCGTAAATAATAATTGCCACAATGTTTGAATCTGTCTCTGAATTTGGGTATTTTACAGTGGAATGGTTTGCCTACCGCTGAATTCGAATCTCTTCTAGAATTCGATCAACAACAATCAAGGCCCAAAGAGGTTTGTATGTCCCGAAAAAAGTCACTTGAACCGCATTTGCGAGGCATCGTTGACTTGGTATCCGCCACGCTCGACGAAGGAACGCGTCAGGTTGAGGGGGTGCATCGCCGAATTGCAGACATTCCGTTCTCCGTGTTGAAGAAGATTCGTCCAATCGCGCCAATTTCATCGGCTGTGCACATGGTCGAGAAAAAAATTACCCACTCAGCCTATGACACAGTTCGCCTTGTGGCCAAGGTGGGGGCTCAAGCGGTTCACAATGTGTTGCCCACAGACCCAACCAGCCAGGGTATTTCAAAACCCGACTACAAAATAGATCACGACAGCCTTAGAAAGCGGAAAACTGAGCAAAAGGCAGGGCAAAAGACTAGGAAGAAACCCTAGCGTCAAACTGCTTGCACAAGTGAAATTTAGAGCGTAAATTCTAGATATGAGCATATGCGCATATAGTGACGCAGTGCAACAAGAATAATCATATCCAGGAGACATTTGTGTCGTTTGACATTCCCTCAAACACTCCTTTGGGCTTAATTCGACGGGCCCCGGAAAATTTTGTCAGTCGCAGTGACATTGCGTTCGTCAACCGTGCCAGCGACACTGACCGCCGTGGTTTTTTTAAAAAAGCATTTGCTGCCGCTGTGGCTACCAGCGCAGCAAGCGCTGTGGCGAGCACGCCCCGTTGGGCCCATGCCGCGCAGGGCGACCCTGTGATTCTAAATTTGCCTGAACACAGCAAAGGACTTGGGCAACCTGTGGCTACCATGCCTTACGGCATGCCCTCGCAATACGAGAAGAACCTGCAACGCCGTGAATCCCCGGGCCTGACCCGTGTTGGTGGGTCGTCGGTCTCTTTTTGTCCCCTGCAGGGCCTGTTCGGAATCATTACGCCATCAGGGCTTCATTTTGAGCGTCACCATCAGGGTTGGTGGGACATCGACCCCACCCAGCATCGCTTGATGATCAACGGCTTGGTGAAAAGGCAAATGGTCTTCACCGTGGATGAACTCATGCGCATGGAATCTGTTTCCCGCGTGCATTTCATCGAGTGTGGCGCCAATTCCGGCATGGAATGGGCCAATGTCGCCGTGCCCACAGTTCAGTACACGCACGGCATGTTGAGTTGTTCGGAGTTTACCGGCGTGCCATTGATCAAGGTGCTTGAATACTGCGGCGTTGATTTGAAGACGGGGCGTTTCATTTTGGCTGAAGGCGCCGATGGCTCATCCATGACCCGCACCATTCCAATGGAGTTGGTCGAAAGTGGCGAAGTGCTGCTTGCATATGGTCAAAACGGTGAAATGTTGCGCCCTGAAAATGGCTACCCGCTGCGTTTGGTGGTGCCGGGTGTGCAGGGCGTCAGCTGGGTAAAGTACCTGCGCCGCATTGAAGTGGGAGACAAACCCTACGGGACCAAAGACGAAGCCATTCACTATGTGGACTTGATGCCCGATGGCACTCATCGGCAGTACACATCGATTCAGGAATGCAAATCGGTGATCACCACGCCATCCGGTGGTCAACAGTTACTCAGCCCTGGCTTTTACAACATCACGGGGCTGGCCTGGAGTGGCAGAGGGAAAATTACAGCGGTTGATGTTTCAACCGACGGCGGAAAAAGCTGGAAAACCGCCAAATTGCAAGGCCCAGTTCATGACAAATCGTTGACCCGTTTCAACCTGCCTTGGGTTTGGGATGGTAAAGGTGAGGCCTTGCTGCAAAGCAGGGCCGTGGACAGTACCGGTTACGTGCAGCCCAGCTACCGAACACTTCGTGAAAAGCGCGATGACAAAAGCATTTATCACAACAATGCAATTCAAAGCTGGCGTGTGGATGCCGCTGGTGAAGTGCACAACGTGCACGTGGGGTGAGCATGAGCCAGATGGAAAACAGAATCAAATTGCTTGGCTTGCTCAGCCATGCTGCGTTGGCTTTGTTGTTGTGTTCGCTGCTTTTGAAAACGGGAGCTGCCCAGGCGTTTGACGGTTTGGGGCGCGTGGCCACTTCAGATGAGGTCAAAGCTTGGGACATTGATGTGCGCCCTGATTTTGTCGGTTTGCCCAAAGGCAGCGGCAGTGTGGCCAAGGGCATGGAAGTGTGGGATGCGCAATGCGCCTCTTGCCACGGCGTGTTTGGCGAAAGCAATGAAATCTTCACACCAATCGTGGGTGGTACCACAGCGGAAGATATTAAAAAGGGTCGTGTGCAATCATTGAAAGACGGTTCGGCCCCACAGCGAACCACCTTAATGAAAGTTCCTACTTTGTCCACCTTGTGGGACTACATCAATCGCGCCATGCCTTGGACGGCACCGAAAAGCCTGAGCACTGAAGAGGTATATGCGGTGACAGCCTATATTTTGAACATGGGTGGTGTGGTGGGCGACGATTTTGTTCTAAGCGACCAAAACATGGCGCAAACCCAGGCCAAACTGCCCAACCGCAATGGCATGCAAACCAACCATGGCATGTGGTTGCCCTCGGGTAAACCCGATGTGAAAGAGCTGCGTTGCATGTCAAACTGCAAACCTGACGCGAGAGTCATTTCCTTTTTGCCCGATTACGCACGTCACGCACATGGCAATCTACAGGACCAGAACCGTTTGGTGGGGCCTGTTCGGGGTGTGCCGACTTTGCCACCGGCCTACAACAAATCCGCATTGAACAATGAAGTGAATGGGCGGGTCCAAGAGAAGTGATTCACAAAATTTTTAGGAGGAATTAGTCAATGAACCAAAACAGACGCACCGTGCTGAAGGCCTCTTCAGGCCTGACAGTGCTGGGCTTGGCAGTTGCTGCCGGATTGATCAAACCCAACGAGGTATTTGCAGCTGCCGGTTATCCAGACAAAGCATTCGGTGCCAAGTCGTTGGACGAGCTGATGAAAGCTCTGGGTGCGGGCATGCCCACTGAGAGTAAAGACATCACAGTGATTGCACCCGATATCGCTGAAAACGGTGCGGTGGTGCCTGTGGGTGCGGACAGCAAGCTGAAAAACACCACGGAAGTGGCTTTGCTGGTGGCCAACAATCCCTCCATATTGTCTGCTCAATTCATGATTCCTGCCGGCACGGATGCCAAGGTGAATACACGCGTCAAAATGGGCAAGTCCAGCGATGTGTATGCGCTCGTGAAGGCCGATGGCAAGTATTACTTTGCCAAGAAAGAGGTCAAAGTGACCCTCGGTGGTTGTGGCGGTTAACTAAAAAATTCAGGAGAAAAACATGGGTGATCCAATGAAAATTCGCGCCAAAGCCAATGGCGATGAAGTGGAAGTGAAAGTGTTGATGGCGCATGAGATGGAAACCGGCCAGCGCAAGGCCTCCGATGGCAGCCTGGTGCCCGCATGGTTTATTCAAAATGTCACGGCCAAGTGCAACGACAAAGTGGTTTTGATGGCCAATTGGGGCCCAGCGGTGTCGAAGAATCCTTTCCTGTCCTTTTCTTTCAAAGGCGGCAAAGTGGGTGATGCAGTCGAAATCACATGGACTGACAACAAGGGTGATTCCCGGACTGACAAAACGAAAGTGGCGTAATCTCCAATTAATTCATAACCATAAGAAGGGGTGTGAGATGAGGCAAACAGCAACAACAGTGGCCAAGCTGGCCACTGTGGCCTTTGTAGGCGCCGGCGCTATGGCGTCCTTCACAATGAGTGCGTACGCTCAAAAAACAACAGAGCAAGGCATTCAGGAATATCGGGACATGCTGGCCGATGGCAACCCGGCCGAGTTGGTTGAGCTGCGGGGTGAAGACCTGTGGAGCAAGCCGCAAGGTCCTAAAAATGCATCGCTTGAGCAATGCGATTTGGGTGCAGGGCCGGGCAAGCTAGAGGGTGTTGCCGCTGCAATGCCACGTTTCTTTGTCGATGCGGGCAAAGTGATGGATGTTGAAACTCGCCTGGTGCATTGCATGGTGACCTTGCAAGGTCGAGACATTGCCGAGGTCACCAAGAAGCCATACTCAAGCGCGGGGGAAAAACCTACCGAAATGGAATCGCTGGTGGCGTATGTCTACGCACAGTCTCGTGGAGTTCAAATCAAAGTTCCTCAAGGTCATCCCGAGGAGAAAGCCTCCCGTGCTCGTGGCGAGAAGATTTTCTTCTACCGTGCCGGCCCCTACGATTTTTCATGTGCAAGTTGCCACGCAACCGATGACCAGCGCATTCGCCTGCAAGGCCTACCCAACCTGACCAAGCCCGAACCTGCGCAAGCCGCATTCGCAGCCTGGCCGGCCTACCGGGTGTCGCAGGGCGCGGTTCGTTCCATGCAATGGCGTATGTACGATTGTTTCCGTCAGCAACGTTTCCCCGAGTTGAAGTATGGCTCGCAAGCGTCGATCGACCTGATTACTTTCCTGGGTGTGAAAGCCGAGGGCGGTACCATGCAGGCCACTTCGCTTAAGCGCTAACAACAAGGAGAATAAACATGCTTCGCGTAATTAAAAATTCAAGCAGCTTACTGTTGGTCGCTCTGTTGGCGGCGTGTGCAAACACTGACACCAAACCCGTTGTGGCTGAGCCTTCCAATGAAGAAATACATCAACTGCTGCTGTCTTCATTCAAAGACAAAGGCATCGCCAAACTTGAGCGAGTGAACCAAACCGAGCTGCAGAAGGCTTGTTCATTGGCTGAGACAGCACCTGGCGGTTTGCCTGATGCAAAACGCACCGAGCTGCAAAATGCGGCATTGGCTGCGGTGAAGTATCCCGCTGATGGCAAATATCTGGGCGACTGGAAAGCAGGCGAAAAAATTGCTCAAACCGGTGTGGGTTTCCAGTTTTCGGACAAGGAAGGCACTGCTGCGGGCGGCAACTGTTACGCCTGTCACCAACTGGCACCGCAAGAATTGTCGTACGGCAACATTGGCCCCTCCTTGTACCAGTATGGCAAACTGCGTGGCAATTCTGAAGAAATCATGAAGTACACCTGGGCGAAAATCTGGAACTCGCATGCCTACAACGCATGTTCTAACATGCCACGTTTTGGGGCCGAGGGCATTTTGACCGAATCCCAGTTGAAAGATGTGATGGCCCTGTTGATGGCATCAGACTCGCCGGTCAACAAGTAAATACCTATGCAGATGAATCGACGCGAATTCATGGGCATGTTGGCGGCTGCCTCGGCTGCGGGCATGGCGATCAACTCACCCCATGTGCTGGCTGGTGGTCACGGTGAAAAACTGTACGACCTGAAACCTTTTGGCAATGCCAGCCTGCTTCACATGACCGATTGCCATGCGCAACTGGTGCCAATTTATTTTCGAGAGCCCAATGTGAATTTGGGTGTGGCCGATGCACTGGGTAAAGCACCGCATTTGGTGGGCGAGTCTTTGCTGAAAGCCTTCAACATCAAACCCGGTTCCGCACAGGCACATGCATTCACCTATCTGAATTTTGAGGAAGCGGCCAGGCACTACGGCAAGGTGGGCGGGTTCGCGCATTTGTCAACTTTGGTCAAGATGATGAAGGCCAGCAGGCCAGGTGCGTTGCTGCTGGATGGCGGCGACACCTGGCAAGGCTCGGCCACCAGTTTGTGGACCAATGCGCAAGACATGGTCGACGCTGCAAAAATGTTGGGTGTCGATGTGATGACCCTGCACTGGGAATGCACCTACGGTTCAGATCGAATTCTTGAAGTGGCTGAAAAGGATTTCAAAGGCACAATCGACATCATTGCGCAGAACATCAAAACCGCCGATTTTGGCGACCCCGTGTTTCCCAGCCATGTCATGAAAACAATCAATGGTTGCAAGGTTGCAATCATTGGTCAGGCGTTTCCTTACAGCCCAATTGCTAATCCGCGTTACTTTGTAAAGGATTGGTCTTATGGCATTCAGGAAGAAAGCATGCAGGAGGTTGTGAACGAAGTACGTGCGAAAGGCGCGCAGGCGGTGGTGCTGCTTTCACACAACGGCATGGATGTTGACCTGAAAATGGCGAGCCGTGTAACCGGCATCGACTTTATTTTGGGTGGCCACACACACGATGGTGTGCCCAATGCCATTCCTGTGAAAAATTTAACTGGTACCACCTATGTAACCAATGCGGGCAGCAACAGTAAATTCCTCGGTGTGCTCGACATGGACATTCAAGGCGGCAAGTTGCGGGATTTCAAATACCGCTTGTTGCCCGTGTTTTCGAACATGCTGCCAGCCGATCCTGACATGGATGCCTTTGTGCGCAATGTGCGCAAACCCTACATTGAAAAGCTGAGCGAGCCCTTGGCCGTGAGTGAGGGTTTGCTGTACCGCCGCGGCAACTTCAATGGCAGTTGGGATCAACTAATTGTCGATGCCTTGATGGAGGTGAAGGGCGCCGAGATCGCATTTTCTCCGGGGTTCCGCTGGGGCACTTCCTTGCTGCCAGGTCAAACCATCACGCGTGAGCACCTGATGGATCAAACTGCGATTACTTATCCCAACACCACCCTGACAGACATGAAGGGGGAGTTCATCAAAACCGTACTCGAGGATGTGTGTGACAACCTGTTCAACCCCGACCCGTATTATCAGCAGGGCGGTGATATGGTGCGTGTAGGTGGTTTGACCTACACCTGCAACCCCAACGGCAAAGCTGGTCAGCGTATTTCAGACATGCGCTTGAACGGCAAACCCATTGAGGCCTCGAAAACTTACAAGGTGGCGGGTTGGGCCCCGGTGGCCGAAGAAGCCCGTAACAACGGTGAACCGCCCATTTGGGATGTGGTAGAAACTTACCTGAAAGAGCGGAAAACAGTGGCCACCAAAGTGCCTTACATACCCAAGCTGATCGGAATGAACGACAACCCAGGGTTTGTGGTCTAAGTTGCATGAAAGCAATTTGGCTGTTTGTGTTGTTTGCCTGGTTTTCACCCGCGTTTGGCGCGGGTGGAGGCTCTCTTTCTTTTCCGTCGAATCTTCAGCACGGGCAGGCGCCCGCGGTCGTAGTTTTGTTTTCTTTGCCCGATTGTGCCTACTGCGAGAAAGTCAGACAACAATCGCTTCGCCACATTCACACCGATCCCGACTACAAGGGCAGGGTGTTTGTTTACGAAATTGATTTTTCCGATAGCCAACGCAGTTTTATCTGGTTTGACGGCAACAGCTATACCGGTAAATCTCTGGCTGGCCCGTTAAATGTGAAGTTTTCACCCACAGTCATGGTGTTCAGTGCCAAAGGTACTGAGGCTGGAAAGCCCTTGTTGGGCGCCGGTTTGCCAGAGTTTTATGGCGCTTATCTGGATGAATTGATCAAGTCCGCCTGGGCCCTGTAGTTCACCGTTTTTTCAGTCGCTGGCGGTGCCTTGCTTGCTTTTGAAATCTGAAATCGCTGCACGAATTCTGTCCAGCATGGCCTTGGAAGGTTTGTGCTTGGTAATTTGGCTGGCCAACTCATATCCCCTGGTGTCCATGTTTACAGCAAAACAAAGCTCCAGAAGGCTGGTCAATGTTTCGGGCTCAAGCGTGGGCAGCACATCTGAATTACTCTCGAAAAACGCGGCCAGTTTGTCAGTGGCCTTCACTCCTCGTCCATCGGCGATGTCTTTTTGTATGGCCATCATGGCGCGTGCCAGTTCAAGCTCGGCGGAGTTCACAGTGCTGCGCATTTTTGCAGTCAATTTCTCAGCCTCTTCATGGCGACCCTCCTTCACATAAATTTTGGACAACTGAAGGTAATCATGGATCTGTGACAGCGAAGTGTTTCTTGAGCGATCGATTACTTTCGTCAGGTAGTTCTTTGATCGTGTATTGTCGCCAATCCGAACGGCCAGGTCAGCCAGCTTGCGCAAGCGTGTTGTCGATGACAGTGATTTCGCACCCATTTTCTCAAGAATGTCCAATGCATCGGCAGGGCGGTTTTGTTCCCAAAGTACATCGGCAAACAGGTCACTTGCGGCCAGGTATTCCGGGTTTGTTTTCACCACTTCACTGAGCAGTTCATTGGCCTCGTCAAACTGTTTTTTCTCAAGGTTCACCCTGGCCAGCAGCAACTGCATCCAGGGCTTGGGGGCTTTCTCAAGCTTCGCGAGCAATTCCTGCTCGGTTTTTTCATATTGTGCAGACCTGTAGAACGACTCAACACGCATGCGTTCAAGTTCATTCATGTACTGGGGAAACCGGGATTCCAGGTCTTCGCAAATGCCCGGTACTTCGTGAAAGCGTTCCTCGAACATTGAACGGTAGGCTTCAGCCAGGCGAATCTTCCGGTTGAATATTCGAACCACACGGTCCGACAGCGTCGATGCCGTGAAAGGTTTGATCAGGTAATCGTCAGGCTCAAACTCGGCCACTGCAACAACATTGCCGTAACTTCGCTCACCGGTCACCATCATGAATGCGGTGAACCAGGCCAGTTTTTTATTCACCCGTAAGTCTTCCAGCAATTGTTGACCGTTGCGGTCGCCCTCAAGTTGATATTCGCAAACAATCAGCGCGAATTCTCGAGAACTCAAGAGTTGTTCAACTTCAGAAACCGAGCTGGCGAAAATAACTGACTTGGCCCCCAATTGTGAAAGTTGATCCTGAAGCGCACGGCGAGTGGCCAGCGCTGAATCGACCACCAGTGCAGTTTTGCCCTTTAGCGGCGTCATGTCCTTCACGGCCTGCTTCATCTGCTCAGGTTTGCCTGCGTTGTCCTTTGCAGCGGTGTCGGGGTTGTCTGCCGGTAGGTCAATCTGCATCATGAATTTCGAGATCGCAACATGGAGATACTTTATTCTCCGCGCTTTTTAACAATTTATTGCCTTCAATTGCGGGGTGTTTTGGCATCTTTCTTTGAATTTGCCGGGTTAAATAGAATGACGCTTCTATTAACAACTGTTTACTTTCCCTTGGATGGGTGAATATTTCATGGTTTAATAACGTGCGCAAATCTTGTTACTCAAAGGTCAAATCTAAATATTGACCAGACAAGGTATAAAAGAAAAATCAACGGAGACATCAATGATCAAAGCTGGCGTATGGCGTGTATTGGCCATTTCGGGAGTGGTTGCATTTGCGGCAGGTTGCGCAAGCATTGAGCGGGGTGCCACAAACCTTGCGATTAACCTGATTGAACGCCGAATTATTCCGCCTCAGCTTGAAATCGACGATGTCGACATGGCCTGTCGTTTTGCCACGGGCAACTTCCCTCTAATCTCGGGTGGTACCCGCGCGTTTGGTGGTGACCCCCAACTGCTTGAATCCCTGCTGCTGGTTTCCTCTGCCGCTTGTTCCGAACAGCGTGCCGTCGAGGCCGAACTGCGCTATTTGCGTGCTTCCAAACAGAACAATATTGAAGAAGCTCAAGACGCACGAATCGCCCAGAAACGTTTGCTTGAAATTACAGCTCGTCGCCAGTTGCGTGCGTTTGAGGCCATGCGCAACAAGCTTGAAGACAAATACAACTTTGAATATGGCGAGGGCTGCCCTGAATTCGAACGTGATTTCGATGAACTGGCCTACCTGCTGGGCACTGTGGCTGGCTTGCAAGCTGTGGTAAATGACATCGCGTCTCAGCAAATGGTAGGTGTACCCACCGACATCGCACCCAAATCCGAACGTGCGCTCACTTGCATTTCAAACGCCAAATGGTGGGGTGCTCCCAACGCAGCACGTGCTGTCGTGTGGAGTATTTTGCCAGGCGCCTCTGAAGGCAAAGATGTGTGGGGTACATTCCGCCTGTCCATGCTGATCGGCGAACGCCAAGGTGTGCGCCTTTCTCACGTCATGTACGGTTTGTCTTCGCTGGCGGTGGGCGACACCACCCGTTTCCGCGACGCCACCAAACGTTTTGCCAATGTCAAAGATTTCAAACCGAGCGAACAATACGCATTGGTTGAAGGTATTTCCGTTGCTGTGATGACCAACCTTTCTGACCGTTACTGGACAGAAAATGTGGGCACTCGCACCCCAGTGGGCAGCATGGGAAAGTATTGGGATGAAGAAGCCGCGATGCCTGCTGGCATGAACGTGGACGACTTGTTGAACTAAGTTTTTGCTCACAGCAAGCCTTGACAGCACTCTAGCAGCTGATGCAAGGCGCAGAAACACAATTTTGGGAGACCAGACAATGACATTTAAAATGAAAGCAATCACAGCAGGCTTCGGCTTGGCCTTGATGGCAGCTGCATCACCGGCCTTGGCCAAACAGAAAGTTTGTGTGTTCGACATTCTCGGCGCGGGCGGCGATGTATTCAACCTGAGCAAAGATTACGTTCTTGCAGCCAAGGGTTTCGGTGCTGATTTGGAACTGGAAGCGTTTACTGACGAAAAGATTGCCTCAGAAAACTTCAAGACCGGTCAGTGCGACATGCTGGTGGCTACCTCGTTCCGCACGCGTGCCTACAACTCAGTCGCTGGTTCAATCGACGCACTTGGCGCTGCCTCTGTGGTTAAGGATGGCAAAGTTGACATGCCCCTGAGCTACGAAGTGGTGAAGCGCACTATCCAATTGTTTGCTACTGAAAAAGCTGATGCGCTGATGACGCAAGGTAACTACCAAGTGGCTGGCATTATTCCGTTTGGTGCTGCTTACCTGTATGTGAAAAGCCGGGACATCAACTCGGTGGAAAAACTGGCTGGCAAGAAAATCGCGTCATTTGACTACGACTCGGCCCAAAAGGAAATGATTTCGAAGGTGGGCGCTTCACCCGTGTCTGCTGACATTTCCAACTTTGGTGCCAAGTTCAACAACGGGTCCGTTGACATCATCGCTGCACCCGCCGCAGCTTACAAACCATTGGAACTGTACAAGGGTCTGGGTAACGCGGGCGCCATCGTGCGCTTCCCTGTGGCTGTGTTGACTTATCAAGTTGTCGTCAACAAGTCCAAGTTCCCGGAAGGTTTTGCCCAGAAGTCTCGGGATTACTGGTTCAAGAAGTTCTCAGCTGGCATGCAAATCATCACCAACGCCGAGAAAGGTATTCCCAACGGTGCGTGGATGGACATTCCAGCGGCTGACTCTGTGAAATACACGATACTGCTGCGTGAGTCACGTGTTTCTCTGGCCAAGGGCGGTTCTTATGATCCCAAGGCATTGAACATCATGAAGCAGATTCGCTGCAGCGTAAACCGCGCAGATTCTGAGTGCGCAACAAAAACTGAGCTGTAATCATGAAGGTGGGCCCTATTTGCCCACCTTTGCCTTAGGCTGTAAAGGGGCTTGCCGTTGCCCCTTTTTTATTATCTTAAATAGCTAATTAGATCAGTCAATCGGTCGATTGACGCTGATAAGGATCCGTTATGCAGAGTTCCGCCGGCAAAAAATGGTTCGGTCGCACGCCATCCGAATGGCTGTCCAGCCTCCCGATTTTTTCACTGTTGTTACTTACCTTGATCATTGGTACCGGCGAAATGGTGCATGGCCAGCTTTTGCGGCTGGGTGAGCGCATGTTCGGTGATCCCGAAAACCAGGTGCAGTATTTCCTGTTACGTGCCGATCCCTCTGCACCCACTTGTGAAGCCAACCCTGACATTGATGCACTGGTGGCCAAACAGGTTGCCGATGCGGAAAGCGCACCCAAATCGGATCTTGATTTGTTGTTTGGTGATGTAGCCATTGATCCAAATGAAATTCGTGCTTCTCTGGAAGCCGCACGAGATCAGTGTCGGGAGCGGTTCGCTGTTTACGAGCGGGTGAGCAAAGCGATTACCCCTGAAGTGGAAGTATTCCGTGAGATTGAAACTGGCTTTTTTGGCATTTTCAAGTTTGGTACGGAAAACCGCCCATTAATTCTGTTGATCATGGTTGCAATTGCGGCCATCTCGACCACCAAGCATTTTCACCACATTAGCCTGCGTCCACCGCGCACCAAGAAAGACTTTCAGGTCTATTCATTGGCGATGTTGGGTGCCAACTTGCTGATGACGATTTCGGCCAGTTACTACCTGAAACTTCAATACGATTCGGGCGTGGCGGTTGAAAATCCGCTGATCAGCATCATTGCGATTGCCCTGTTTGCAGCACTGTCCTTCATCAGTTTGAAAGATGTGCTGAAGATCCCGGCGCAAGCCGAGGAGGGCGGAAGTTACGCCATGGGTCTGTTGAGTATCCCGTTGTATGCGTTCATGGCCTTGAATGCGGGTATCAACTTCTTCATGGATGATTACTTGGCTGGTTTGGCCATTTATTTTGGTCAAATCACTGAATTGTCCAGCATTTTCCTGAATCTGGCGTTGTACTTGTGGGCAGGTATGTTGCTCAAGCAAACCCGCGTGGTTTCCCTGTTCATGGACATTCTGCGTCCTTGGAAGTTGCCGCCAGAAGTATTCACCTACATTGTGTTACTGGCTGCTGCGGTACCCACCGCCTATACGGGTGCTTCAGGCGTGTTTGTGATTGCCGCCGGTGCAATCGTGTACCGTGAGGTACTGGCTGTAGGCGCACGCCGCCACTTCGCACTGGCTGCCACCGCCATGTCAGGTTCACTGGGTGTGGTACTTCGCCCTTGTTTGCTGATTGTGGTCATTGCCGCGCTGAACAAGGAAGTCACCACCAGCGAACTGTATGGGTGGGGTCTGTTTGTGTTCATTCTGACCTCGACCATTTTCATGATCATCGCGTTGCTGAAGGCTGAAGGGCGTGTGACTGAACGTGCAAAAGCCAAAGAGGCCTTGCCGCAGTCGCTGCGTGCTTTGGTACCTGTGTCGCCTTACATTCTGATCATGTTGTTGGTGGTTTATGGTTATGAGTACCTGCTGGACACCAAGCTTGACGAATTTACCGCCCCGGTGATGTTGCCTGTGATCATGTTGTTCGTGATCATTTTCGACAAACTGCGTGGTGGTCCGACCAAAGTGGGTGGCGACACTCCGGCAGAGAAGAAAAAGAATCAAGGGCTGGAAATGGCGGTGCGTAGCGCCACCACAGAGACGATTGGCCACATCGGTGCGCTGATCATGTTGATGGCCTTGTCGATCAGCGTAGGTGGCATGATTGAACGTTCTGGCTTGATGAGCGTTGTGCCCGCTGAAATGGGCAGCATCTGGATGGCGCTGACCATCTTCATGTTCATGATGGTGTTTATCGGCATGGTGATGGATCCGTTTGGTGCGGTGATTCTTGTGTCGGCCACTGTGGCGCCAATTGCGTACAGCAATGGCATTCACCCGGTTCACTTCTGGATGATCGTGATCACTGCGTTCGAATTGGGTTACTTGTCCCCGCCAGTTGCGCTGAACCAGTTGCTCGCCAGGCAGGTGGTGGGTGAAGCTGAAATGGACAAGGCTGCTGAGGAAACAAAGCACAAACCGTTCTACTATCGATATGAACGTTGGTTACTGCCGGTTTACACCTTGTTTATTGGCTTGTTGATTGTGACTTACGGTGGTCAGACGTTGATTAACAATTCCGACAACCTGAAGCCAGTCAGCCATTTCTTGGGTCTCGACCAACTTCGCCCCGCCGTTCTTGATCAATCGCCTACACCGGCAGTAGAACCAGCACCGGCTGCTGAACCTGTTGCAGATCCGGCAGCCATGGACCCAGCAGCAGATGCCATGCTTGATCCGGCTGCGCCCGCAGCAGACGACTTGCTGGGGGGGGAAACAGCTGCTGCACCCGCAGCACCTGTTGCAGTACCGGCAGGCCCAAGTCCTGCACAGCTTCAGGTTGAGGTAACCGAGGTAGTCAGCAATTGGGCCGCAGCTTGGAGTGCACGCGATGTGGAGGGCTACCTCAGCTTTTACTCGGCCAACTTCGAGTTGCCTGGCGCGCAAAGCCGGGCACAATGGGAAAGCCAGCGCCGCGCCCGAATCGCAAGCAAGTCAAGTATTGAGGTCGATATCAGCAACCTGAATGTTCAAATCAATGGCGAAGAAGCCACTGCCGAGTTTGACCAGGCCTACAAAGCCGACAAGTACTCGGACAATGTTCGCAAAACATTGCGTTTGAAGAAAGAAGACGGTCGCTGGAAAATTGTGACCGAGCAAGCCAGCTGAATAAACCAGCGTGTGAATGAAAAAGCCCCTGACAAGTCAGGGGCTTTTTTTATGCCTGGTCTCGCGGACAGGAATCGAACCTGTATCTAAGCCTTAGGAGGGCCTCGTACTATCCATTGTACTACCGCGAGATGAGCGCATTTTACACCGCAACTGGAGTCAGCCTGTACGCAAGCCCGTGCTGATTTAGAGATTTTGCTTCGCCCAGCCCTGCAAATTTAGAAAAAATCCAACACCAGTTGGGAGTTAATCAATAAATACGCCATGAAATCAACCGTTTGAAATTTGCATGGTCCTGGCATGCACACTGCACAACGCTTGTTACCACACACAAGCAAACAGAGGCAGGTCATGGAACACACCGCAAACGTTCAGCAGTTCGAAATCACCGTTTCAGGTATTGACGAAAACACACCAACACCGCTGACAGCTGCACAACTTTGCACGCTTGAGGCCTTGTTGAAGTCGCAGCAATCGCGTTTAACCCACTTTGTGCGCAAACACCTGCGCCGTGAGGATTATGTGGATGACCTTATTCAGCAAACCCACCTGGCTGCATTTCGCAACTGGGCGAGTTTTCGTGGAGAGTCCAAACCAGAAACCTGGTTGTTTGGCATTGCACTGAATCTGGTGAAAAACTTTCGCTACCGCGATACCAGTTTTCGCTTTCAAGCCGATGATTTTGATGAGCAGGTCAGCCTGATTCCTGCCGATTCCATGTGCGAGCCTGAAGAATCCCTGATGCGCCAGGAGCGCATGGAAACGCTGAAGTCCGCAATTGATCACCTTCCGGGCAAAATGCAAACAGTGGTTCAGCTGGTGTTGCTTGAGGGGTTTACCTATCAGGATGCTGCACTTGAACTGGACTTGCCCATTGGTACAGTTCGCTCCCGTTTGTCACGCGCGCGGGACATGTTGCGGGTGGAGGTGATGGGGCAGTCAGAATCACAACATTGACTAATCCCAAGGGGTGATCCAATGCTGGCACGCAGCCCTCACAATGAACTTTATTCATTTCATTGTGCCGTGGCTGCAAATGACCGAGTTAACCCTTTGCATTGAATCCCCCGAACTCAAAAGCAGATTGCGTGCCGCAGCCTTGTTGATGCAGGCCAGTGTTCACGAACTGTCACTGATTGACCTGCTGGGCAAACGCAGTTTGCCCGCGCATTGGCTGCTGGTTGATCAGGGCCTGGAGCAGCTTGGGGATTTAATTGAGCACTTCAAAGCCCAGGGTAGAAAGCCTGAAACACAGATCATTCGTTTTATAGAGAAACCCTGGCAAGAGTACGTCTACCATGACATTCCCATTTTTGCCTCAATTGTGCACCCAGCCAATCCTTTGGCTGCAGTTCATGTACTTGAAAAGCTGATACGAACCAAACCGTTTCGTTCTGGTAAAAAGCCACTGCCCAACAGCAACCTGGGGCCCTACAGTGACGAGTTTGTTCGTTCGCAACCCATGCGCCATGCGGTATCCCAACTGCAGCGCTTAAAACAGCTACCCATCGACACCGTGTTGCTTGGGCCTACGGGTGCTGGCAAAGATACCGCTGCGCGTTGGCTGCACGCGCACTCTGGCGTGAAAGGCGAGTTTGTGCATGTCAATTGCGCTGCCTTGCCAGAGCAGCTTTTTGAAGCCGAAGTGTTTGGGGTGATGGCAGGTGCTTTCACCGGGGCGCAAAAAGACAGGCCAGGAAAATTGGAGCTTGCGCACAATGGCACCTTGTACCTGGATGAAATAGACAGCCTTCCTTTGTCGTGTCAAGCTAAGTTACTGAATGCCCTGCAATATCGTGGCGCAATTCGGCTGGGTGGGCATGTGTTCTACAACTCGGCTTTTCGGGTCATCGCTTCGACAAAAACCAAACTTGAAACCTTGGTGGAACAGAACAGATTTCGGGAAGACCT
The DNA here is from genome assembly GCA_018812945.1 of Gammaproteobacteria bacterium. GTDB lineage: Bacteria > Pseudomonadota > Gammaproteobacteria > Burkholderiales > Burkholderiaceae_B > Limnobacter. Next base: position 17,498 of record JAHJCM010000012.1, read on the forward strand.
TCACTTCAGGCTCAGTGTGTCGCAGGTTCGAATTCCTGCCCTGGCAGAGCGGCTCGAAGACATCATTCCCCTGTACCGGCATTTCTTGAACGATGTGGCCACGCAGTTCAAGCTGGAAGTTCCCAAGCTGGAACTTGAAGACACGGACGAGTTGTTGAGCCGACCATGGCCTGGCAATGTGCGCGAGTTACACGCATTTGCACAACGGCATGTGATGGGGCTGGGCGAACCTTGCACGGTGCATGGCAGCGAAGCGCCTGCTGGTTTGAAGCAGCGTTTGCTGGCTTTCGAAAAAGCTGTTTTGATCCAAACACTGCATGCACACCGCGGGTGCGCGCGGCTGGCCAGTGAAAGCCTTGGTATTCCTTTACATTCCTTGTACTACCGCATGAAACGTTTCGATTTGCTTGAGCAAATCGGGAACCATTCCGATGACAAGGCCACTCAATTGTCATGAAACGACGTTTATTGGCCTTGCGCCTGTAATTATAACCAATGATCAATTCAAACACTCCGCCAATACAGTCTGGGTCCTCGCAAGCAGGCAGTGCAGCCAACCCTACTGGCTCTGCTGCGCGCACCACCTTCAAAGCGATTCTTTCTGAGCTCAAAGCTCGCCCTATAAAACCTCTTGCTTTGCAGCGCTTTTCAAGCCTGTCTACGCCCCGTACTCTCGCGCAACAAATTCACAGCGACACCGCTGGTGTTGTTTAGGCGTTCTTGAATTCCATGTTGCAAAGCCCTCCCGAAAATTGGTTTTTGATTAACGAGCAACTCGCTGAGGGTTTGGGGCATGCTGAATTGTCGCAGTCGTGGTCTTGTCCCTCCGAGTTTCAGGCCACCCTGGTTTTAAACAGCTATGAAAGTAACTGTCTGCGAGACTGGTTGTCGCAGCGCTGGCTTGCAAAGTCTCTAGAGCAAACCTGTATTTTCGAGCTTGAATATTCCAAGTTGCTTGTTTCTAAGTTGATGTCGGCCAACAATGTGTTGGATGCACAAGAGAAATTCGAGTTGTGGCTTCAAGCTGTTTTAAACGACCGGGCCAAGGCTGCACAAAGCCGAGACTGATTGCTTTATGTTGTGCCTTTGTGCTGAAAGTAGGTTTGTTTGTAGGCAAAAGCCACGTGAACAAAGCCCTGAAATTGAGACATGATGATGTCTTTGTTCTCACTCACAATTTCAACACACAGGCGCAAGCAGTTGTCGTGGTTTGAAATTGCGGTTGATACACCATCGGGCATGTCATTTTTCAATTCACTAAACAGGGCCAAGGCCAGTTTAATTTGGTTTTCCTGAACCTGTAACGATTTCCCCAAGCTGAAAATTCTTGCGCTTACCCTGCAATCTGCGCCGCCAAGGTGTTGCAATTCAACTGTGAAGTTCTTTTCAAAATCAATTCGATAACCACCTTCGCCCGCACATTGCTCGGTGTCACTGAGCGTCATTCCCAGTGATTCCAGAATTTTGTTGAGTGCCCCATATCGGGTTGCCAAGTTTGCGTTCATCAGTCCATATACAGGTCGTAGATTGATTTCAATTGGGCTCGTGACCTTGAAATACGAGAACGTACCGTCCCAATTGGAATACCCAGAATATCAGCTGCTTCCTGGTAAGAATTGCCATGCTGAACCACCAAAACCAGGGTTTCACGCAGATCGTTGGGCAGGTTACCAATCGCCGATTCCAGTTTGATGCTGAACTCGTTTTTCATGCAATGCTGCATGGGGTCAGACCCTTCGGCCTGTTCGAGCTCCAGGTCTTCATCCGTGGTGAAATGAAATTTGTACTGTGGAGAGCGGCGCGCGGTGTTCCGAATAATATTCAGTGCAATGCCAAACAGCCAGGTCGCTCTTTTTGCATCACCTCGAAAGCTGTCCCAGCAGCAGTAAGCCTCGATCAAGGTTTGCTGGAATACATCCTCGACCGCGTTTTCATCACGAAAATGTTTGATGATGAAGTTGCGCAACCGCTTTTCCTGCTTGGCAACCAACAATTCAAACTCCGAGCGAGTTGTTTCCAGATTCGCCCTTGAGCACCTTTGAATCGCGGTGATCTTTAATTTGGGGGCAATCGGTTTCATGTCGAGCCTCTCTACTTGAAACGGAAGTGGAATCATGGTCGGCCTTGGCGAGTTGTTTAAATAACGCCACAGCGTATCAAGGCTGCAAAAAGTCCGAACGAGGTGTCACCATGGATAGGGGGTGGGGTGACATGCTGCTTTATTAGCCTTGAAAAGTGTGCTAACCACGCGGTACAAATTTCCTATCTTGGTCATGAGTGCTGGCACAGCCGCAGATGGTTCCAGTCCTGCCCGAAATGAATCCAAATTATTGGTATCATCAAGCGGTCATTGAATTATCAGGTTGTCATGAGCCAGTACCAAGAATCGTCGATCCGTGTCCTTAAAGGGCTAGAGCCAGTCAAGCAGCGCCCCGGCATGTACACCCGTACCGATTGCCCCTTGCATATTATTCAAGAGGTGATCGACAACGCAGCCGACGAGGCCTTGGGGGGTTTTGGTGCGCGCATCACAGTAACCGTACACACCGATGGCAGTGTCTCGGTCCAGGACGAAGGGCGGGGCATTCCGATTGGTCTTCACCCCGAAGAAAAGGTGCCGGTTATCGAGTTGGTGTTCACCCGCCTGCATGCAGGCGGCAAATTCAACAAGGCCGATGGTGGCGCTTATCGCTTCTCAGGCGGCCTGCACGGTGTGGGTGTGTCAGTAACCAATGCCCTGTCAACCCGGCTTGAGGTGAGTGCGGTTCGCGACAAGCAGGTGGGCACATTGGTGTTCAGCGGTGGCGATGTAATCGAACCCCTGAAAGTACGCCCGCAAACAAGCAGTGATCCCAAAAAGGGCACTACCGTGCGTGTGTGGCCCGATCCCCAGTACTTTGATTCCGCTGTATTGCCCTTGAACGAAATGGACCGCCTGTTGCGCAGCAAGGCCGTGTTGTTGAAAGGTGTCGAGGTGGTGTTGGTTTCTGAGAAAACCGGTGAAGCCAAGCGCTGGAAGTTCGACGACGGATTACGTGGTTTTTTAAAGGAAGAGTTGCTCGACCGTGAACTGGTGGCCCCCATGTTCAGCGGCGACCTGAGCGTTGATGTACTTCGCGATGAAGGTTTTGCAGAAGGCGAGGGTGCAGCTTGGGCCCTGGCTTTTGTGGCCGAGGGTGCACCCGTGCGTGAAAGTTATGTGAACCTGATTCCGACTTCCGCTGGTGGTACACATGAATCGGGTTTGCGTGAAGCAGTGTTTCAGGCCATCAAGGCATTTTGTGAAATGCACTCGCTGATGCCCAAAGGCATCAAGTTGATGCCTGATGATATATTTTCCAAAGCCAGTTTTGTGTTGTCGGCCAAGGTGCTCGACCCGCAGTTTCAGGGGCAAATCAAGGAGCGCTTGAACAGCCGCGATGCTGTGCGTTTGGTATCCTCCTTGGTGAAGCCTGCATTTGAATTGTGGTTGAACCAGCACGTGGAAGATGGCAAAAAAATTGCTGAACTGGCTATTAAACAGGCGCAAGCCCGTTCACGTGCAGCGCAGAAAGTCGAGAAACGAAAAAGCTCTTCAGTGGCCATTTTGCCAGGCAAGCTGACCGATTGTGAAAGCACCGACATTACGCTGAATGAGGTGTTTCTGGTTGAGGGTGATTCTGCCGGTGGGTCGGCCAAGATGGGTCGTGACAAAGAGTTTCAGGCCGTGTTGCCTTTGCGTGGCAAGGTGCTCAATGCTTGGGAAACCGACAAAGACCGCCTCTTTGCCAATCAGGAAATTCATGACATTGCGGTGGCCATTGGCGTGGACCCACACGGCGTGAATGACAATCCCGATTTAAGCGGTTTGCGTTACGGCAAAATTTGTATTCTTTCCGATGCTGATGTGGACGGTTCACATATTCAGGTGTTGTTGCTCACCTTGTTCTACAAGCATTTTCCTGCGCTCATTCGAAGCCAGAACTTGTATGTGGCTCGTCCACCGCTGTTTCGCGTGGATGTGCCTGCACAGGGAAAAAAGCCCGCGCGCAAACTGTACTGCCTGGACGAAGCCGAGCTTTATGCGGTGCAAGACAAACTGGGCAAAGAGGGTGTGAAAGAGGCGAACATCAAGATTTCCCGTTTTAAGGGCTTGGGTGAAATGAATGCCGAGCAGTTGTGGGAAACAACCTTGAATCCTGACACACGTCGCTTGTTGCCGGTTACCTTGGGCAGCATGGATGTGACCGAAACCAATGCCATGATGCACATGTTGATGGGCCGCACGGAAAGTGGTGCACGCCGCACCTGGCTGGAGGACAAGGGCAACTTGGTGGAAGTGGATATTTAATCATTGAAGTAAAAAAGCTTTGTGTGATTACTTGAAGTCTCGCGACGGCGTTTGCAGTTGCGCAAGCAGGTGGGTGTAATCCACCAACCTGCGTGCCACCAAATTGCACACCTCACCTTCGCGCTGCCAAATACCAAACACCCCCATAATTTGCGCATTGCGCAGCACCTGTCGCTGTTCTTCGGCCAAGCTGTTCCACACAATTACATTCACATTGCCTGTTTCATCTTCAAGATTTAAAAACACGGTGCCGTGCGCAGTGGCTGGGCGTTGCCGGTGTGTCACAATGCCGCAAGCCCGTGCCAGCCTGTCGTTGGGGTAAGTGCGCAATTCTTTAACCTGCCTTATTTTGTACGGTGCCAGTTGCTTGCGCAAAAATGAAATAGGGTGGTGTTCCAGGCTTGAACCTGTGGCGCGGTAATCGGCCAGCATGTCTTCTAGTTCACCGGCTTTGGGCAATTCAAGCGGTGTTTCATTGCTGCGGGTGTTGGTCAGCAGGTCTGTGTGGTTTGCGCCGTGCCGAACGCCCTTTGTTTCAGTTGCTGCGGTTTGCCACACGGCCTGGCGGCGGTGCCCTGCCAGTTGCTCAAGCGCATTTGCATCGGCCAGTGCAAGCAGGTCGCCGCGGTCAAGCAGGGCGCGCTTGGTCAAGTCTTCCACACTCTCAAACAGCCCTTGCTCGCGGGCTTGAACTATGCGCAATGCAGCCTCGTGTTTCAGACCGTTCACCCGGTTTAAACCCAGACGAACAGGCAGAAGCGTCTTGTGGTGATGCTGCTGTGATTCATTCATCAGCGCATTTTCCAGTCTGGTTTGCACTGCACTGCACTGCACATCCACGGGCCGTACTGTCACGCCATGTCGTTGTGCATCTTGAATCAGCTGTGAAGGCGCATAGAAACCCATGGGCTGCGCGTTGAGCAAGCCACATAAAAATGCATCCGGGTGGTGGCATTTCAGCCAGGACGATGCATACACCAACAAGGCGAAACTGGCGGCATGGCTTTCCGGAAAACCATATTCGCCAAAGCCTTCCATTTGTTTGAAAATGCTTTCTGCAAACTCACGGGTGTAACCACGCTCCAACATGCCGTTCACCACACGCTCGTAAAAATGGTGCAGGCCGCCTTTGCGTTTCCAGGCGGCCATTCCGCGGCGCAACGCATCGGCCTCGCCCGGTGTAAAGCCAGCAGCCAGAATGGCGATTTGCATCACTTGTTCCTGAAAAATAGGAACACCCTGGGTGCGGCCCAGTGCCTCTTTCAAGGCCTCCGAAGGATAGTTCACTGCTTCCAGGCCCTGCCTGCGTTTTAAAAACGGGTGCACCATGCCGCCTTGAATGGGGCCAGGCCGCACAATGGCTACCTGAATCACCAGGTCGTAGTACTCACGGGGTTTCAGGCGGGGAAGCATGCCCATTTGCGCACGGCTTTCAATTTGAAACACACCCACGGTGTCGGCCTTGCACATCATGTCGTATGCCGAGCTGTCTTCGGGGGGTATGGCTTGCAGGGTTCTGGGGGCACCGGGTTTTTTGTGCAATTCGTCCAGCGTCATTCGAATGGCGCTCAACATGCCAAGCGCCAGTACGTCTACCTTCATCAAGCCCATGGCGTCCAAGTCGTCCTTGTCCCACTGAATGACGCTGCGCTCTGGCATCGAAGCATTTTCCACTGGTACCAGTTCAGTCAGGCTGTCGCGTGCAATCACAAAGCCGCCTGTGTGTTGCGACAAGTGCCGTGGAAACCCCAGCAGTTCATCGGCCAAATGCACGCAATGCTGCACGGTGCTTTGGCGAACATCAATGCCTGCCTGTACCATGTGGTCCACGCTCATGCTGCGGCTGTAACCACCGTCTTGCGACTTGGCTAATTGTTCAACCAAATCAGTTTCCAGCCCCAAGGCTTTTCCCACATCCCGCAATGCTGAGCGGGGTCTGTACACCACCACGCTGGCGGCCAGTGCGGCCCGGTCGCGACCATACTTCTTGTAAATGTATTGAATCACTTCTTCGCGGCGTGTGTGTTCAAAGTCCACGTCAATGTCGGGTGGCTCGTTTCGTTCCCTGCTGATAAAACGCTCGAACAGCACGGCCATTTTGTCGGGGTTGACTTCGGTAATGTGCAGGCAATAACACACCACGGAATTGGCGGCAGACCCACGGCCCTGACGCAAAATATTACGGGAGCGCGCAAAACGGACAATGTCGTAAACCGTTAAAAAGTAGGCCTCAAATTTCAGTTCCCCAATCAGCTGTAATTCATGTTCAATTTGCTTCCTGACTTTGGCAGGCACTTTGCCGCTGTAGCGTTGGGCTGCGCCTTCTTCTACAAGTTGGCGCAAGTATTGTGTGGGTTCCAGGCCTTCAGGGCTAACTTCACGCGGGTATTGGTAGCGCAATTCATCCAGTGAAAAAACACACTGTGCCGCCAGTGTTGTAGTTTGCTTAAGTAAGTTGTGCGGGTAGGTTTTGGCAAGCACTTGCAAGGGCTGCAAGCAACGTTGCGCATTTGTTTCGAGAAATGGTTTTGCGTCGTTCAGCTTGCAGTTCAGCCGAATGGCGGTGAGCACGTCGTGCAGGTTTTTGCGTTCGCCCGAGTGCATTACAGGCAAGTTGCTGGCCATGAGTTCAACCTTGTGCAGGTGGGCCAAGGCCTGCAAGTACAGCAGCCATGCCTGGTCGAACCCACGGTGCTGCAAACTGCACACCACCTGCATGCGGCCAGCAAAACGCTTGGCACACCAACTTAACAGGGCAGGAAAGTTTTCCTTGTTGCGTTCGTCGGGCACCAGCAGCAATTGAAGTCCGGGTGGAATATCGGCAAGGTCGTCACGGGTGAACAGGTAGTCACCTTTGGCTGCACGGCCACGGGCCTGGGTAATCAGCCTGCACAAGTGGGTGTAGCCGGTTTTGTTTTTCACTATCAAGGCAATGCGCTGGCCGGTAAATGAACTGTTGTTTGCGAACACAAACTGGGCGCCTACCAGCAGTTGAATACCACATTCCTTGGCGGCCTGATGTGCACGAACAACGCCCGCCAGCGAACATTCATCCGCGATGCCAATGGCGCTGTAACCCAACAATTTGGCTTGTTGCACCAGTTCTTCCGGGTGTGAAGCACCTTTTAAAAAACTGAAGTTACTCAACGCCAGTGCTTCAGCAAAAGGTGGTGTGGTGTGCAATGGCGCATTCATGTTCAGAGTGCCTTATGCAAAGTAACCGTGTAAAAACCAGCGTGCATTTTCTTCAAGCAGGTCTTGATACAACCACACCAAACTGGAATTGCTGTCGCGTGCGCAGTAGTAATCGCGCTTGCAGGGTTTTGCGTCCCACCAGCCAAACTCAACACGTTCAGGGCCGCTGAGCAATTGCCATGGACCACCCACTTGCCACTGCGGGGCTTTGCCTTGCAATGGCTTGGGCGTTGGTAACAGCCACAACGGGCGCGGCGTGCTGACTGGCAATGCTGCGCGGTTCAATTCAGGAGTGGATTGGCTTGCCACTTTTTTGAAGGTGGTGTTTGCAGGTTTTTGCAGTGGGGTGTGTTGCAACACAATGCTGCATTCGGGCCTTGGGTCACTTTCTGTGGCTGCAAATAATACGGTTTGTTCGCCCAAGCGCGCGCGAAGAACATCGCAGGTGTTGTTCCAGTTACGAGTGCCTTCTGCTGGATCGGGTAAAAAACTGCGATTCACATTGGGCAGCAATTCACTGTGCATGCATTGCACTCGAAGGTTGCGTATGTCGTCGTCAAATTGCATCCGCCCCAGTTGGTGGTGCAGCAGGCGCTTCCATGTGTCGATGCAATCGGTGGCTTGCGCACTTCTCAGGCGTAAAACCTCTTCACCGTGCGCGTGAACAAAGGCCCAGTGCAATTCACGTGTGCCATGCTTTTGCTGCTTTAGCCAGTTGCACACTGCTTCAAGCAGTGCTTGTGCATGGTGCTCAATCAGATCAAGCCTGTCGCTGTGAAAAGGCAATTCCTTTTCTTGCTCGAATGTATCCGCAGGTTCGTGGGGTGTCGTTGCTATGGCGAGTTTATTTTGAAGCCCAAAACCTGAATCAAGTTCAGCCAAGGCTTGTGCGCCAAACCGTTTTAAAAATCCATCGCGTGGCAAACGCCACAGATCACCGATGCGGCCAAAACCGCATTGTCGCCAGGTGGTTTGCAGCTTCACATCGCAATCAAGCACTGAAATTGGCAGGGCCAGCAAACTGTTTTCATTGAAATTCAGCATGGCCAGAAAATCATCCAGATTGCGTGCGGGGGCGCACTTGCCAAGCCACCATGCACCAGTTGCAGTGTGGTGGTTGGCCAGTTGCAATTCGCCAGAAAATTCCTCGGTACTTTCCCAGAATTGCGAAAGCAAAGCCTGTGCGCCACCAAACAACCTGAAGCTGCTCTGCACTTCAACCAGCCAACCCACATATTCATGATGCTGGTCTTGTCGCCAGCACACCACCGGGCTGTAATGTGCTGCCAATTCAAACAAGGAATTGGCGTCAAATTGTGATTTGACTTCGCGTGGGTTGCGGGGTTGTCTGTAACTCAGGGCGATCCAGCGCACGAACAAGCTCCTGTGAGTGCGGGGTGTCGGGTAAAGCACCTTGCGGTTTGGGTAAATCGATCAGTATTGCTTGCTCAAGCACAGGCCCCCTGCGTTTGATCAAATGCACTCGCAAGCTATTGCTGCTTTGGGCTGTCAGGCACAGGCGCAGTGAAGCCGGGGAGGGTTGCATTTGTGCCCGAATGGGGCGAAATACAAAACTTAAACCCTGTGAACGAGTAGCTTGGTACTGCAAGCGACGCAACACAGTTGGGCTGCACAGTGTTTTTTCTTCAGGCAACCACATAAAAAGTGCACCGAAGGAATCGCTTTGCAGCACTTGTTCGATCGCCCAAAGGCGATCTTGGGGTTTGTCGGTTTGAACCAAGTGCACTTGATCCAAGGCCACACCGAACTGCTCAAACGCCGGCGTCAGTGGTAGAAGCGGTGCGCCAATCAGCACCAGTTTTTTTTTCTCCAGCGACAGTTTGCGCAACACCGGCATTAGAAAGCGAAGCTCGCCAATGCCATGGTGTTTCAACAGCAGTTCAATCAGGTTGCGGGTAGGCCAGCCACCCCCGGGCAATTGTTGATCCAGGGCAACAAAGCCGCTGGGTATACGCGCACTGGTGTCGTTGGCAAGCTGGTGGGCACGCCACACACCGGGGTGAATGCTGGCAAGATCAGACGACACAACAACCCCCGACATTGCTTTTTAGTGCAATAACTGCTTTTTAATGCAATTGGCCTTGGCGAATCAAACCAACAGCCAAACCTTCAATTGCGAATGTTTCGGTTCGCAAGTCGACTTCAATGGGAGCGAAATCGCTGTTCTCGGCTTGCAGTTCAACCACATGGCCTTTCTGGAAAAAACGTTTCACGGTGACATCGTCGTTCACGCGTGCAACCACCACC
>JAHJCM010000113.1 GCA_018812945.1 Gammaproteobacteria bacterium
AGACTGCCCACTGTTCGGGCGCTGATTTCTGGAGTTATGTACGATGATTGTTGAGCACGGCACGGTGGTTACCCTTGATTTTGAGCTGCGTGATGCGCAGGGTGAACTGATTCAGGAACACGGTGGCGAGCCGATCATTTACCTGCATGGCAGTGAGAATGAGGTGTTTCCGAAGCTACAAGAGGCAGTGGAAGGCAAGGTGATTGGCGATGAGGTGTTCGTTCAACTCGAGCCAGAGGACGCCTTCGGAGATTTTGACCCCGAATTGATGCGGGTAGAAGATGCGGACAGTTTTGCTGAAGACCTCGAAATCGGTATGCAACTGGAGGAGGTTCCCGTTGAAGATGAAAACGAGCCTGACCTGCAAGCTGACGAGGAAAACACTGGTTTTGGTCGGGTTTGGACTGTGACTGACATTGCCGAAGGCAAAGTGGTGCTGGATGGCAACCACCCGTTCGCGGGCATGGCTTTGCGCTATCACCTGAAGGTGCTGGATATTCGTGCTGCCAATGAGGAAGAAAAAGCGCAAGGTGCTGCGGCGCAATCGCTGTTCAGCATTGCTCCCAACCCAGATGCACGCAAACTGAATTAAACGTTTGGCCTTAGTTCGGGCCTTATTTCAGGCTCAATTGTCAGCAGTGGGGCTTGGCAGCGAGACGCTGCTGGCCTCAAATGGCGTTGCACTGCCTTGTTTCACCCTCACCTGCACCCAGGCATTCATGAAGGGGTGCCCCCAGCCCTCGACCCTGTAAAACAGTGCATCGGAGCTGGGTGTGCCGCCAAATTGTTTCAGGCTGGGTTTGTCCCATTTAAACCGGTGTGTGTCCCCATGCGCCAGCAGCACTGGTCGCTGAGTGGTGTCGATGTATTTCACCAGCCTTGTCATGAAAACAGCGTAGCCATTCCGGGATGGGTTGGTGCCGGTATCACCCGAACCATCAATTGGATTGCCCTGAATGGCGATAACGGTCTCCGTTGGGCGTGTACTGTCATGTTCAAACAATGCTTCAGCTTCGCTTAGCCATGCGTCGATCGCTTGATCTCGGGCTTTCAGCAATTGCTTTGCTTTTTTTGTGCTGGTTTTTCTGGATTTCGGGTTGAGCAAATCGTTGTTACTACCCGGAATATTCAAACTCACAAAGAGGGTACTGCCTTGTGTCCACATCAGGTGTTCAGGGTAGGGAGGACTGGTTTGCTGCCGAATGGGAAAGTTTTTTTTCCCCAGTGAGCGGGGTTGTGAAAATGCCTGCTGGCGCAAGAAATTAAGGCGTTCCTGGCTGTCAAAATTTCCGTTGGATGGCCTGTGGCAATCGGTCCATTCGTTGTCGCCGGGCACATATACCAGGGGCTTCTCGCTTCGCTGCAGTTGCGCAAGGCGACGGTTGATTAATTCATTGGCGCAAGGCTCATTGCCACCTTTGATGTCGCCAATATGCAAAATCCAGTGAACATCTGGTTCATTCCCAATGTGTTGAATCAGACTGTCGGTGGCCGGCTCGAAGAAATTGTTGTAAGGCTGATCGCCGATCAGTGCAAAGCTGAAGGTGCCGTGCTTGGAGCTGGCTTGGGCAGCCGCAAAGAAAATGACCAAGGCGGCCGCACAGGCTTGAGTGGCTGCGCGGCGCAGATTCATGTTTGCAGGCCTTTTAGCTGAAAGATTAACTGCAATGCTTCACGCGGGCTGAGTTCATCGGGATCAATTTCGTTGAGTTTTTCGAGAATCAGGTTCACGTGCTGCGCACTGGCTGGCTGTTCAACCGCATCCTGAGTTGGCAGGTCGAACAAATCGACTTGGGCGTTCATGGCGCGTTTTTCAGCCTCAAGCTGATCGAGTCGTTTTTGTGCGTTTTTCACTACCAGGGCAGGCAAGCCCGCAAGCTTGGCCACTTGCAGGCCATAACTTTGGCTGGCAGGGCCAGCCTCTATGCGGTGCAAAAACACCAGTTTGCCTTGGTGTTCGGTGGCCGACAAATGCACATTGAACACGCAATCCAGTTCATTGCCCAATGCCGTGATTTCGAAGTAGTGCGTGGCGAACAGTGTTAAACATTTGTTGGTGTTGGCCAGGCGTTTTGCAATTTCCCAGGCCAGGGACAAACCATCGAAAGTCGAGGTGCCTCGCCCGATCTCATCCATGATGACCAGGCTGTGGGGCGTCGCCTGCCGAACAATAGTGGCGGCCTCAGTCATTTCCACCATGAAGGTGGAACGGCCACCAGCCAGATCATCGGAGGCACCAATGCGCGTAAATATTCGATCGAGCACGCCAATTTGTGCACTGGCCGCTGGCACGAAACTGCCCATGTGCGCCAGCAATGCGATGAGCGCGGTTTGTCGCATGTAGGTGCTTTTGCCGCCCATGTTGGGGCCGGTGATTAGTGCCATGTGTTTGCCGGGGTACAAGGCGCAATCATTCGGTGTGAATTGCTCCACTTGCACTTCGAGCACCGGGTGGCGACCTTGCTGAATGTTCAGCAGGGCGTGAGGTACCATTTGTGGGCGCACCCAATTGGCCTCAAAAGCCACAATGGCCAGCGCCGCCAAGGCATCGAGTTCAGACAATTCCCGCGCGCAGCGTTGCAGAAACGGGGTGAACTGACCCAGCCACACCATCAGGTTTTCATAGATTACTTTTTCAAGGTTCAGGGCCTTGTCTTTCGCGGACAGCGCTTTTTCCTCGAAGGCTTTCAGTTCTTCAGTGATATAGCGTTCGGCATTTTTCATTGTTTGCCGGCGAATGTAGTGCGCGGGCACTTTGTCGGCCTGCGCACTGCTGACCTCGATGTAAAAGCCATGCACGCGGTTGAATTCGACTTTCAGATTGGCGATGCCGGTGGCCTCACGTTCCTGTTTTTCCAGTTCAATCAAAAACTGCCCGCTGCCGGTTTGAATGTTTCGCAATTCGTCCAGCTCAGTGTGGTAACCATCGGCAATCACGCCGCCGTCACGAATCAGTACTGGTGGATTTTCGGCCAAGGCCAGCATCAATTCAGCCAGCAGTTCGGGTGGTGCCTGAAAGGCCTGCTGCGCTGTTTCAAATGCGCTGTCGCCAAAGTGGGCAATGAGTTGTTCCACTTGGGGCAGCGATTGAAGGCTTTCCCGCAGGGCCAGCAAATCGCGAGGCTTCGCGGTTTGCATGGCGACGCGACTGCTGATGCGCTCAATATCGGCCATGGCCCGCAATGTTTTAACCAGATTGAAGCAGACAGGTTCTGGCGCCTGGCCCAAGGTGGCAAGCAGGTGCTGTATTTTGTTTTGTCGTGCCTCAATGGTGGCCAGGTTGCGCAAAGGTTCCAATAGCCATTGGCGCAAGCGCCTGGCACCCATGCCGCTACCGGTGCGGTTGATGCGCGAGAACAGGGTGGGTGCAGGCTCGCCGCGCAAGGTTTCGGTCAGTTCGAGGTTGCGGCGTGCAGCCTCATCCAGCACGAGAAAATCTTGCTCATGTTCAACCTGAATGTCCGATACATGCTTGAAGTTTTCAATGCTAAGGTGCGTTTCCTTGGCATATTGCAAAGCGGCACCCATGGCGGGCACGGCCAATTTGGCGTTGTGCAATTCTAGGCTTGCCAGGTTGGCTGCTTGCAGCACGGTTTGGAGATGCGTCTGGGCAAAACCTGCGTCAAAGTGCCAAGCGGGGCGCTCGATGCAGCCGGTTATTTGGCTGTGTTGTGCCCATGTTCGGTTGTTTACAAGCACTTCGGCTGCGTTGAACCGGCTTAAGTGTGCTGCCAGTGAGCCTGAATCGCATTCCAACAATCGGATTGAGCCTGCAGATAAAGCCAAACAAGCCACCCCCCAGTATTTGCCGTCCTCTGAGAACAGGCTGAGCAGAGTCTTGTTCTCTTGGTCAGGCAGCAAAGTGGATTCGGTCAGTGTGCCTGGTGTAACCACCCGCGCCACTTTGCGTTCCATGGGGCCTTTTGTCAGGCCAGGCGTTCCCACCTGCTCGCAAATGGCCACTGAATGGCCCAGCGCCACCAGTTTGGCGAGGTATTGATCAGCCGCATGAAAAGGGACTCCCGCCATGGGAATTGGTTGGCCAGCCGATTGACCACGGTGGGTGAGGGTAATTCTGAGAAGCTGTGCGGCCAGTTGGGCATCGTCGAAAAACAGCTCGTAAAAATCGCCCATGCGATAAAAGAGCAGCTTGTCGGGGTACTCGGATTTCAGCGTGAGGTACTGCTGCATCATTGGCGTGTGGCTTTCAAACGCCTGTGATGCGGCCTGGTTATTTGTACTCGCTTGTTTGCTCAACTGGGTCCCTGTTTGTATTATTTGAAGCTAAGCAGGTATTGAAGGGCTTTTGGGTTGCCGGCTACCGCATCACCTGTGGTCATGAAGGTGTCATTGCCTTGGGGGTCCGTGATCAAGCCGCCTGCCTCGGAAACAAGCAAAACGCCTGTTGCCAAATCCCAGGGCTTCAAGCCAAAACACATGTAGCCATCCAGGCGACCACAGGCCACGTAGGCCAAATCGAGAACGGCTGAACCGGATTTGCGAATGCCGGCGGTGCTTTCAGTCAGTGCCAGCATTTTGCGTTTGACGCCCAGCGAGCCTTCATTCTGACCGCTTGGGAATGCAAAACCAACCAGAAATTCATTGGGTTTGCTGCGTTTTGAAACCCGGATTCGACGATTGTTTAAAAACGCACCTTCGCCCTTGGAGGCAGTGAACAGATCGTTGGTGGCGGGGTTGTACACCACGGCCTGTTGCACATGGCCGTTGACGCGCAACGCAATTGAAATGGCGTAATGCGGGTAGCCGTGAATGAAGTTGGCAGTGCCATCAATCGGGTCGATGACCCACTCGTAGTCGGATTTGCCAGAGGCGCCGCTTTCCTCAGCTAGAATGGCGTGATCGGGAAAGGCTTGCTTGAGCACGTCAATAATGGCGCTTTCAGCAGCTTGATCGGTTTCAGTGACGAAATCGTTGGGCCCTTTGACGCCGATTTTTACCTGATCGAGGTCAAGCTCCGCTCGGTTGATGATTTTTCCCGCAGCGCGAGCGGCTTTCACCGCCACGTTCAACATCGGATGCATGGCCTTTCCTTTCAATTTGAATACGTTTAACCCGACATTATAAATGAC
>JAHJCM010000114.1 GCA_018812945.1 Gammaproteobacteria bacterium
CAAACCCCCGACAATCCGTTTCGCGACCAACACATCAAAAGTTTTGTGAAACGTCGGGGACATATTTCACGCGCCCAAGAACGTGCCGTAGAAGAAGGCATGCCCAAGTGGGGTATCGCATACAGCGCGCAAACCCACATTGATTTCGATAAGCAATGGGGCACACAAGGCCAAGCCAATTGGCTTGAAATCGGCTTTGGCATGGGCGAAACCACAGCCAAAATTGCCAAGGCACACCCCCATGTGAACTACCTGGGTGTTGAAATTTATACCGCAGGTGTAGGCTCGCTGATTAAGAAAATTGAAGAAGAGGGCATAGAAAACATTCGAATCATTTCGCATGATGTGGTCGATGTGCTTCGAGACATGATCCCCGATGCCAGCCTGGACAAAGTGTTGCTGTATTTTCCCGACCCCTGGCGCAAGGCCCGCCACCACAAACGGCGACTCATCCAACCTGAATTCGTGGCCAAGCTGGCGAAAAAGATGAAACCTGGCGGGGTGCTGCACTGTGCCACCGACTGGGAAAATTACGCCCACCACATGCATAATGTTCTCAGTGTAGCGCCCGATTGGCAGAATGTGGCATCAACACCTTTTGCGCCACGCCCCGATGATCGGCCACTGACCAAGTTCGAAAATCGTGGATTGAAGCTGGGCCACGGCGTTTGGGACCTTCTCTACCGTGTTCGCTGACACGATTCAAACAGACCTCCCCTCTTGCGGTATGCCTTGCGGCGCCTGAATTTGCTTTAATCAGGCTTAACCTCGCAAATTCGATACGGCATGCTTTCATCGCAAAAAAACGGGCTGCTGCGTGCATTGATCGCCAACAGCACCGTCATCTCGCTTAACTCACGCACGTTACTGCTTTGCGTCACAGCGCTGTTGGCCCTGTCACTTAGCATTTCCGCCATTTTGAATAATCAGTTCACTGCACAACATGCCGAACGCATAGATCAACTGCTCATCGCCAAAGCCCAAGCCATTGACCACAAAGACCACTCTGGGCACAACCACGCGATGGCCATGACGCCCGTGTATTACCATTCCGGCAGTATTGAGGTTGCACAAGGCACACTGCACTGGCCCAAAGATTGTGAACTTTCCCAAGCCCCATCAGGATCAAAAATTCAGCGATTCAAGTGCGAAAACGGCGTTCACCTGCATGCACTTCAGACCATGCTGCCCTTTGAAGACTCGGCGAATCAAACAATCACCCTGTGGGCCACGCATATTCCAAATGCGTCACTGCTCAACATGCAGGTTGAAGACATTCTTGGACTTACCGCCTTGGTACTCGTCATCAGCACCTTGTGCAGTCGCTGGATCAGTCAGTCCATCACCCAACCCCTGGGAGAAATTACCACCAGCGCGCAACTCATGGCCGAGGGAAATTACGATTGGCGACTTCCTGAAAGCTCCATTGGCGAAATCAACCAGCTGGCGTTCACCTTCAACCACATGGCGAAGAGCCTGCAAGAACGCGATAAGGTAATTCGGCGCACCGCCTACAAAGATCAGTTGACCGGGCTGGACAACCGCGCGTATTTAACCCTTGCCCTGCGAGAACGTACGCAAAGCGCCCGCGAACCATTGAGCATTGTGATTTGGGGAATCGACAACCTGGACAATATCAATGAAGTGCTGGGGCATGATGTTGCGGACAAAGTGTTGGTTAAAGTGGCACGCAAAGCCAGTCGCATTTGCCAGGAAAACCTGGTGATTGCGCGTCTTGAAGGCAATATTTTCTGCATGCTTTTGCCACGAGAATTGCTGGAAAGCATGCTGAAAAAACACACCCTGAAACGCATGTTGCATGGTTCACTGCGGGTACAGAACTATCAACTGGACATTCAAAGCCATGCGGGCCTTGCGCACTATCCCGAGCACGGCCAATGCCCCGAAACGCTGATGCGCCGGGCTGAAATTGCTCGCCAACTGGCCAAAAAAACACGCCAAACCAGCATTGTTTTCGAAGCGCGGCTTGAACATCGCTCAGCCAATCGGCTTGAACTGATTGCCCAGCTGCGCAAAGCCATTACAGACAACGAATTCTGCCTGTTCTTTCAGCCCAAATTAAACCTGCGCACCAACAGTATTAATCAGGCTGAAGTGCTCTTGCGCTGGAAACACCCAGTACACGGTTTGATTGCGCCGGGCGCCTTCATTGAACTTGCCGAGCAAACCGGCATGATCCGCGACATTACACGCCTGGTGCTCAAGCAAACCTACGCCATCATCAACCTCTGTGCGAATCAAAACATCAGGTTATCGGTTAATCTTTCCGCAATGGATCTGGAAGATTTCAGCCTGATTGATTTCATGCAGCACCTACACTGCCAGCAACCGGATGCCTCGCGCCACATTGTGCTGGAAATCACAGAAAGTGCGGCCATGCGAGACCCAGAGCAAGCGTTGGACATACTCAATCAGTTGGCTGCCATGCATTTTCAAATCGCGGTGGATGACTTTGGCACGGGCTACTCCTCACTGGCTTATTTGAAGCGCTTCCCGGTCACCGAATTGAAAATTGACCGCTCTCTGGTACAGGGCGCAGACCTGGACACGGATGGTCAGATCATTCTCGAATCAACCATCGAAATGGGCCACATCATGGGCTTGCTGGTCACCACCGAAGGTGTAGAAACTCAGTCCGAATACGAACTGGTTAAAAAGCTGGGGGCCGATTATGTTCAAGGCTTCTGGCTGTCCAAACCCATGCCGTTTGACGAATTCAAACTGAAACATCTGGTTGGCAACCACGACCAGCTGGTCCAACACCTCTAAACGGCTCAAATAGCACGTCAAAATTGGTCGTATTTGACCCGGGCACCCTTGGCTTCGATATGATGTGAGCATGACAATTCACACATTCAAAGCATCACCGTGAAAATGAAACAGTTCGATGTCGCCATCATTGGCAGTGGTTTGGCAGGATTGACCACCGCCCTGCAATTGGCCGACAAGCTCAAAGTAGCCATTATTTGCAAACGCTCGGTTTCCGACTCGGCAAGCCGTTGGGCCCAAGGTGGCATTGCCGCTGTGCGCGACCCGGCCGACAGCGTGGCCGAACATGTGCAAGACACCCTGGTAGCGGGTGGCGGCCTGTGCGAACGTGATGCCGTGCAATTCATTCTGGAAAACGCATCCAAATCCATCGACTGGTTGGTGGAACAAGGTGTGCCGTTTTCTCGCGAAGACGAAGAAGGCCCTAGCAATACCGAGCCCAACGGTTTTCACCTGACCCGGGAAGGCGGGCACAGCCGCAGGCGAATTCTGCACGTGGCCGATGCCACAGGCGATGCGGTACAAACCACGCTGGAAGCCAAAGCGCGCAACCACCCCAACATTCAATTGTTTGAACACCACATGGTGATCGACCTGATCACCGGCGACCGGCTAAGCGAGAAAAAGGCCGGCATTTTGGGTGCTTACGTTCTGGACGAACAATCGCAACGCGTACTCACCCTGACCTGCCCTTACATTGTGCTGGCTTGCGGCGGCGCGGGCAAAGTGTACAACTACACCACCAACCCCGACACAGCCACGGGTGACGGCATTGCCATGGCCTGGCGTGCAGGATGCCGAATTTCCAACATGGAATTCATCCAGTTCCACCCCACCTGCCTGTACCACCCCTATGCCAAAAGCTTTTTGATCACCGAAGCAGTGCGCGGCGAAGGTGGTTTGCTGAAATTGCCCGATGGCACACGCTTCATGCCCGAGCACGACGAACGGGCAGAACTGGCACCGCGTGATGTGGTGGCGCGCGCCATCGACTTTGAAATGAAAAAACGCGGCCTGGATTGCGTGTACCTGGACATCAGCCATGAGCCGGCAGAGAAACTGAAAAAACATTTCCATACCATTTACAAACGTTGCCTTGAACTGGGCATCGACATCACCAAGCAAGGCATTCCTGTTGTGCCTGCTGCGCATTACACCTGCGGTGGCGTAGTCACCGACCACAATGCCCCCACCGACATTCCCGGCCTGTATGCCGTGGGCGAAACCGCCTACACCGGCCTGCACGGTGCCAACCGCTTGGCCAGCAACAGCCTGCTGGAGTGCGTGGTACTGGGGCAAGCTGCCGCCAACCACATTTTGACCAAACCCCACCGCGAAACCATGGGACTTCCTGATTGGGACGAAAGCCGGGTCACCGACCCAGACGAAGAAGTCGTAATTTCCCACAACTGGGCTGAACTTCGCCAGACCATGTGGAACTACGTGGGCATTGTGCGAACAGATAAACGCCTGGAACGGGCGCAGCACCGCATCCAATTGCTTCGTGCCGAAATTCTGGAGTTCTACAGCAACTTCCGTGTCAGCCGCGATTTGCTCGAATTACGCAACCTGGTGGACGTAGCCGATTTGATCGTTACCAGTGCACTAAGCCGCAAGGAAAGCCGTGGTTTGCATTTCAGTGCCGACTACCCGGGCACCCTGCCCAAAGCATTCCCCACGGTGTTGCAACGACCCAAGAAAAAATGAACATGCGTGATTTCAAGGGAATCGGACAACGCCGTCGGGTTGACTAATCAAACGCGCTCAGTCCAGCACTCGAAGCGAATAATCCACCGCTGTAACGTCTTTCGTAAGCGACCCGATCGAAATACGATCAACACCGGTCTCGGCAATGGCTCGCACCGTGTGCTCGTTTACCCCGCCTGAGGCTTCCAGAATGGCCCTGCCTTTGTTCACCTCAACGGCCACACGCATAGCCTCCAGCCCAAAGTTGTCCAGCAACACTGACTTGGCACCGGCTTGCAGCGCCTCTTCAAGCTGAACCAAACTTTCAACCTCAATTTGCACACTCACATGTGGCGCACCCAAGGCATCCGCATTGGCCAGCACCGGAGCAATTCCTCCCGCGGCTGCAATGTGGTTTTCCTTGATCAAAATACCGTCGTACAACGCCAAGCGCTGATTCAAACCGCCCCCAACCCGCACAGCGTACTTCTGCGCCAGACGCATGCCGGGCAAGGTTTTTCGGGTATCCAGAATAGATGCTTTTGTGCCTTCAATCAGGCGTACGAAATGCCGTGTTCGGGTAGCCACCGCAGAAAGCAACTGCAAATAATTCATCGCAGATCGCTCAGCCGTCAGCAAAGGCCGGGCATGGGCATCAATCTCACACACCACAGTGCCAGGCTGAACCTCGTACCCCTCAGGCACTTGCCAACGCACCAAAGCATCCGGACACAGTGCATTGAAAACCCCGTTGAACCAGTCCTGTCCACACACCACCGCCTTGTCGCGGCACAGCAGCTGCGCCCTGCATCGCTTGCCCTCTGGCACCAACAAACCGGTCCAGTCAGTATTGCCCATGTCCTCGGCAATGGCATCATGCACATTTTTTAGCAAAGCCAGCTCAAGCGCCGGTCCAAACGATTGAAACAGTTCTGAGCGGCTCATGCTGGACCCACTCCCTTGTGCGCCTGTTCCAGGCGACCCTGACCACGCGGCCCTGAAATACCATGTGTTTTCGCGAAATCCAGCATTCGGTCGATGCAGCGGTAAGCCTGTTGGCCCAGCGCGGCGTCCACATGCACCTCGCCCAAGCCAGTATCAAACCCGGTCTTCAATACATCGCGCAGGTTTTTCAAACCATTCATGGCCATCCAGGGGCAATGGGCGCAGCTTTTGCAAGTGGCTGAATTACCTGCGGTAGGCGCTTCAATCAACGTTTTACCCGGTGCGAACTGACGCATTTTATGAAGAATGCCGTTGTCAGTGGCCACAATATAGGTATCCACACCCGGGGTTTGTGTCGCCTTGATCAACTGGGTGGTGGAACCCACCACATCGGCCAGTGCAACCACATCGGCGGGTGATTCCGGGTGCACCAACACCATGGCCTGCGGGTGCTGGGCTTTTAGCATCTTGAGTTCTTCGGCCTTGAATTCGTCATGTACCAGACAGGAGCCCTGCCACAGCAACATATCGGCGCCAGTCTGTTTTTGAATGTATTGCCCCAAGTGCCGATCGGGTGCCCAAATCAGCTTTTTCCCCTGTGCATGCAAATGGCCCACGATGTCCAAGGCAATACTGGAAGTCACCATCCAGTCTGCGCGTGCTTTCACAGCCGCACTGGTGTTGGCATACACCACCACCGTGCGATCGGGGTGTTGATCACAAAACGAATTGAATTCTTCGGAGGGGCATCCCAGGTCCAGTGAACAAGTGGCATCCAGGTCTGGCATGAACACACGCTTCTCGGGGTTCAAAATCTTGCTGGTCTCCCCCATGAATCGCACGCCCGCCACCACCAGGTTCTGCTGCTTGCTCTCACGCCCAAAACGCGCCATTTCAAGGGAATCGGAAACACAACCGCCAGTTTCCTCAGCCAGGTCTTGCAATTCAGAGTCCACGTAATAATGCGCCACCAATACGGCATCACGGGCCTTCAGCAAATCCCTGATCTCCGCCTTCAGGGCAGCCCTTTCGTCGGGCCCCGGTTGCTGGGGTACACGGGCCCACGCCTGGGAGGGTTTACAACTGGTGGAGGGGCTGGCCTGTGAGGGCAAATCGAACTCAACAGGCTTGATGTCTACTTGATTCACGGAACGCTCGGTTGGTGACAAGGAAAACACGCATTTTACTCCCTTGGCCCCAGAAAATCCCGGGAATCCAGAACGAAGAACGATCTGAACTTTTGAGTGCTCCACGTCACTCAAAGGGAGCATTTTCATTAATGCGACAGCGCTCGTTGCCCAAATGCCCGAAGCACGTTGTCTTTTTAGCCCTCATCAATACTTTTGGAGCACTCCACATGTTGAAGCAATCCCTTACATCCCTGTCCATTCTGGCTGCATTGTTGTCCATGCACCCGGTTGCACAGGCCACCTGTCAAGGCAATGACTGTCAAGTTGAAATCGATGCCAATGTTGAATTTGACAGCAGCTATTACCTAAGCCCGAACCACAACGGCATTTTCATTCAAAGCAACACCGGCACCAATGCTGCAATCGTTGATCTGAAAAACGTGGTCATGCGCGACAACGGCAATATCACTGGCTCAGCCCAGGCCGTGGGCAACAACATTGCCATTTCTCTCAGTTCCTCGTCCAAAGTTCCTGTTCGCCATGTGTCCCAAAGCAACTATGGCGATCAACTGGCGTCAGTCAACGTGTCCCAGCGCAGCACCTCAAAAACCGGCGACGTTCTCATTGAAGCCGTTTCAATTGGCAACAACTTCAGTCTGAATCTAGACAACACAAGCCTGGCCGAATTGTCAGTGGCTCAGTGCAACGTCAGCGACAACGTGGCTGTGGCCGAATACCGTTGGGATCCAACCCGCCTCACAGCGTCAGCTACCGCAGTTGGCAACAATATTTCAATTGGCGGCGCACGTCCTTAATTGAACTTTTTTGCCTCAGGCGACAACCTACAGCCAAAGGTCGCCTGGGGCAAACCCACCCCCGCAAATCCCATCCGGAAACACCAAGGAAACCATCGAATGAAATTACTCAAGCTTTGTATTGCCACTCTTGCCCTGGGTCTTGGCAACGCACACGCACAAACCTTTGAAGGCAATGTCAGTTCATTCGAAACCCCTTTTGGCATGCGCAGCGTCACCGACATCGACTCACCCGCAGGCACACGCCGCGACGCAAACTTCAACCGCACCCAAGTTGACTCTCCAGGCTGGGGGTTCGCCGCTACCGCAATCGGAAACTTGATCAATGTACAAACCGACGGCAACAACAACACCATTGTTATTAATGCCACACAAATCAACAACGGCGCTCAAAACGCCACGATTGATGGCGGCTTCTGATCCAAAGTCACTCACAGCTCTTGAATACACAAAGGCCCATTATGTCCCGCTATCCGCTTCCAAAATTTGCATTCATTTCGATGCTTGCCGCATCGGCCAGTGCATGTACAACGCTACCCTCCTTCAGTGAAGCGGAGTACGTCAGCCCCTTCGACGGAGCAAGCGTGGTAGAAAATACAACCCGCTACAGCCCGGCACTGGAGTGCCTGAAACCCATGGTAGGCGGCCGAGGTCCCAATGCAAAACGTTTTGCAGTCGGGCGGGTCAGTGATTTCACGGGAAAAGAAGACCTGGTCAACGGAAAACGAATCACCCAAGGTGCAGCCTTGATGGTTATTTCTGCTTTGGCAAAAACCGGGGTGCCCATTGTTGAGCGGTTCGACACCTCGATTGCTGACATGGAATTGAAGTACTCCGACAACAAGTTGATCACCGACAACCCGGACAGCAAAGCGCACCGACAAATTTTTTCAGGCTCGCTTCCAGGCTCTGACTATCACATCGTGGGTGGCATCACCGAGGTGAACTACAACATTCGCAGTGGCAGCCTGGAGTCATCCATTCGCTTCATCGGCGCGGCAGCCCGCTACTTTGTCATGAACGTGGCAGTTGATCTGCGTGTAGTGAACACCAAAACACTTGAAGTGGTGAACATACAAAGCCTTCAAAAACAGATTATTGGTACTGAATTGAATGGCGGTTACTTCCGCCTGTTCAGCGATGGCCTGGTCGATGTGAATGCCGCTGAACGAACGCAAGAGCCAATTCAAAAAGGTGTTCGCATGGTGATTGAACATGCAGTGTTTAATATGCTGACCGAGATGAACAACTTGTCAGCACAAAGCTGTGCAAGATTAAGCACAGCCAAACCCGGCGAATTGCGCAGCAATCAAGCCGCCCTGAATACGCCAGCCAAACAGCGCAGCAACAATTCAATCGTGCTAACCCCTCCACCCGCTTCAACCTCGGCAGGGCAAGACTCCAGCATTGTGATCGACCCCTACACTGGAGAAATCATTCGCGAAGCAAGCATTGAGAACGCAGCCACCGCGTCATCACAAAGCGAGGTAACTGAGTTGAAAGGCTTGTTTGGCAGTGGCAGCAACGCGCAAAGTGCACCGCAGGAATCGACCAGCAACACCACCCGTGAAATGCAGGAAAAACTGCTGTGGGGCAGTCGCCCACAGATTCGATAAAACTGGGTAACAACGGTTGTGGAGTAAGCAACACGCAACGCACCAACAAAAAAGCCTCAAGTTTCCTTGAGGCTTTTTTAATGGGGGTTTTTTTACCGGTTTATAGGGTCTTACGCTGACTCATCCGACTGAGCACCATCTTCCTTGATCGGCGAGGCCAGGATTTTGTCAATTCGCTTTTGGTCCATGTCCACCACTTCAAATCGCCAACCCTCCCAATCCACCATGTCCCCGGTGGCTGGCAGGCGTCCTGTCAACAACATCACCATGCCACTCAGGGTGTGGTAACGGCCTTTTTCTTCTTCCGGCACACTCTTGATATTCAAAGTGTCTTTCAGTTCCAGAATGGCAATGGCACCATCCAGCAACCACGAACCATCTTCACGCTGCACCGCCCAGGAATCTTCCTTGTTGTGCGGGGTGAATTCACCAGTCAAAGCTTCCATTAAATCGTGCAGAGTCACAATGCCTTCAAGTTCGCCATACTCGTCGATCACAAAGGCAATGTCCATGTTGTTGCTGCGGAACTGGGTTAACAGCTCCATGCCCGTCAGGGTTTCCGGCACAAACACACACTGCTGCAAGTTGGTTGAAAAGTCAGGCATCTTGCCTTGTGCGGCATAGGCCAAAGCCTGCTTGGCATGAATTACACCGATCAAGTTGTCAAGGTTGCCATCGACCACCGGAAAGCGTGAATATTCCGATTCAATCACACGCTTCAGGTTTTCTTCCTGAGGCAGTCGAATATCGAGATACAACACATCGGAACGGGGAATCATGAGTGAACCCAGCTGGCGATCGTCCAAGCGGAACACATTGCGCAGCATGGTGTGCTCGCTGCTTTCAATCACGCCCGAAACGGAGCCCTCGTCCAACATGGCGTGAATTTCTTCCTCGGTCACACCGTTGTCGGTGTTTTCTTTCACACCCATGACGCGCAACAAACCACGTGTGGAAAAGGACAAGAACATGACGAACGGGCGCGTAGCAATTGCGAGAATTTGCATGGGCCTTGCCACCAAGCGGGCGATAACCTCCGGGCTGATTTGCCCCAAACGCTTGGGTACCAGTTCACCGACCACAATTGACACATAGGTAACACCAACAACCACAATGGCTGTGGACACAATGTCTGTCATTGCCACTTCCAGGCCGAAGGTTTGCAACCAAAGCGCCAGTGGCTTGGCCAATACCGCCTCACCCACAATACCGCTCAACACACCAATCGATGTAATGCCAATTTGTACTGTTGACAAAAACTTGGTGGGATCTTCAGACAACTTGAGGGCAACCGCAGCGGATTTGTCGCCTTCTGCAGCCAACTTCACCAAACGTGCCTTTCTGGCGGTAACCAGGGCAATTTCGGACATGGCAAACAAGCCATTGGTCACGATAAGACCGATCAGAATCAGCACTTCCATGTCGACACTCCTTGATTCAAGGGCGCAATGAAGGCATCAAGCGCAAGGCTTAAAGGAGCATTGTCAAGCGGGAAGGACTTGGAAAAACGACGCGCAACGAGCGCTTTGAAGGGGGTTGCCAATGACGGCGCAGTGAAGTTTGAGCAACTTCGACAACTGGAACTATCCATATACGGTCGGGAAAGGCCCGAGCACTCCTGTAAGAAAAAAACACCGCCTAATCGTACAAAGACGAAGGGGCGGTGTCAATTTTTCTTTTAAAAATCAGGTCTTGTGGTAAATCTCAGACCCTTTCTTGATGAACTCGATCGATTTTTCTTCCATTCCCTTGCTCAAGGCGTCTTTTTCAGAAACACCCAGCTTTTCTGCGTATTCACGCACATCCTGAGTAATTTTCATCGAGCAGAAGTGCGGGCCACACATGGAGCAGAAGTGAGCCACTTTCATGCTTTGCTTGGGCAGGGTTTCATCGTGGAATTCACGGGCCGTGTCGGGATCAAGCCCCAAGTTGAACTGATCTTCCCACCGGAACTCGAAACGGGCCTTGGATAAGGCATTGTCGCGAATTTGAGCGCCAGGGTGCCCTTTGGCCAAATCAGCGGCGTGAGCTGCAATTTTGTAGGTGATGATGCCGTCTTTCACGTCTTTTTTGTTCGGTAAGCCCAGGTGTTCTTTGGGGGTTACATAACAAAGCATGGCGCAACCGTACCAACCAATTTGTGCAGCACCAATGCCACTGGTGATGTGGTCGTAACCGGGGGCAATGTCAGTGGTCAGTGGGCCAAGGGTATAAAAAGGCGCCTCATGGCATTCCTTCAACTGAATGTCCATGTTCTCTTTGATCAATTGCATGGGCACATGGCCCGGGCCCTCGATCATTACCTGCACATCGTGCTTCCAGGCAATCTGGGTCAGTTCGCCCAAGGTGCGAAGCTCGCTCAGCTGCGCCTCATCATTGGCATCCCAAACCGAACCGGGGCGCAAGCCATCGCCCAGCGAAAAGCTGACGTCGTAAGCCTTCATGATTTCACAAATGTCTTCGAAATGCTCATACAAGAAGCTTTCTTTGTGGTGGGCCAGGCACCACTTCGCCATGATTGAACCACCACGAGACACAATACCTGTCATGCGGCTTGCGGTAAGCGGCACATAAGCCAGGCGCACCCCGGCGTGAATGGTGAAGTAGTCCACACCCTGCTCGGCTTGCTCAATCAATGTGTCACGGAAAATTTCCCAGGTCAGGTCTTCGGCCTTGCCATTGACCTTTTCCAGGGCCTGATAAATAGGCACTGTGCCAATCGGCACCGGGCTGTTGCGTAAAATCCATTCGCGCGTTTCGTGAATATGCTTGCCGGTGGACAAGTCCATGACCGTGTCGCCACCCCAACGAATGGCCCAGGTCATTTTCTCGACTTCCTCACCGATTGAAGAAGATACGGCCGAGTTACCTATGTTGGCGTTGATTTTCACCAGAAAATTGCGGCCAATGATCATGGGTTCAATTTCAGGGTGGTTGATGTTGGCGGGAATGATCGCCCTGCCACGCGCTATTTCATCACGAACAAACTCAGGCGTGATCTGTTGTGGAATGGATGCACCAAAAGACTCACCCGGATGCTGACGGGTCAGCAAATCAACCATCTTGCTGCCAATCTTGCCACCAGCATTCTTCAGGCTTTCAATGTATTCCTGGCGGCGCAGGTTCTCGCGAATGGCCACATATTCCATTTCTGGCGTAATAATGCCCTGGCGTGCGTAGTGCATCTGGGTCACATTTTTGCCAGCCTTGGCTTTGCGTGGCTTGCGCTGCAAGTTGAAACGCAGTTCTGTCAGCTTGGGGTCATTCAGGCGCTCAATGCCGTATTCGGAACTGGGGCCGCTCAGCAACTCGGTGTCATTGCGTTCTTCAATCCAGGCATTGCGAATGGCAGGCAAGCCTGAACGAATGTCGATTTTTGCAGTGGGGTCTGTGTAAATGCCAGAGCAGTCGTACACATAAATCGGCGGGTTTTTCTCGCCACCGAATGAAGTGGGTGTGTCGTCTTGCGAAATTTCACGCATGGGCACCTGAATGTCGGGCCGTGAGCCCTGCACATAGACCTTGCGGGAATTGGGAAGTGGTTTGACCGCGGCTTCATCAACCTTGGCGGTTGCAGCTAGAAAGTCTGGATTGGCGCTCATTAAAACTCCTGTTGGGCGTAAATCGTGTTGTGCCGGGTGCATGAACATTCCACCCAGCCTAGCCCAAGGAGCAAATCCAGTGAAACGCTTCCTGCAAACAGCATTATCTGCACAGGTGTGAGGGTTTTTCTCACCCGGCAACAATTTGCCAGGACCCCTGCGTTAAACTTCAATAAGCTCAAAGTATAGGCCCGCCTGCGCGCTACCTCAATACGCGGTTTGCACAAGGCGCTCTTTTTGTTCAACTTTCTTGGATCACGCAATTCAATGGGCAACAGACTCAGTTCAATCACCACCCGCACTGGCGACGATGGCACCACTGGCTTGGCCGATGGCAGCCGTTTGGCGAAAAACGATCTTCGTGTTCATGCCATGGGCGATGTCGATGAGCTGAACAGCCACATCGGCCTGATATTGACTGAAGCGTTGCCTGAGCGCCTGGCCACCGAACTCACCCGCATTCAGCACGACCTGTTTGATCTGGGCGCAGCCCTGTGCATGCCGGGTTTTGATGTGTTTCCACCCCAAGCGGTGGCGCGGCTGGAAGACTTGATCAAGGAATTCAATGAACCCCTGCCACGTCTGGAAGAATTTATTTTGCCTGGCGGCAGCAAGGCATCTGCTTACACCCACATTGCGCGCACTGTTTGCCGCAGGGCGGAGCGGGTGCTGGTGGATTTGAACCAGCAGCAAAAACTGCCAGAAGACTTGCTCTTGTATATGAACCGTCTTTCCGATTTCCTGTTTGTGGCCTCCCGCTGGATTCACCACAAAAAAGGCGTGCGGGATGTGCAATGGAAGAAGGGCTTTAACCGGCCTGAATCAGTTTAGTTGCTCGCGTCCGTAGACTGCTGATCGTCCACTGGGCCTACTTTCTTTGGTTTTGGCGGGAAGAAAAATGCGCCAGGATTTTTCAAAAAACAACCTGCAACCTTGCGCGTCAGTAAAAAGACCCCGAGGTGATGAACGCCGCGCGCCTTCACCGCGGTGTATAGCGCAAGCGCAAAACTGACGGATAGATTACCTGCACCGATCAAGGCCACGCCACCCAAAGCGAATAACAAACCATACACCCCATACTCAAATCCACCCGCCTGCATGGAATATCCCACCTGGGCTGAAGAAAACGCAAAGTGAGTGGTGTCAATCGGCAAGCCCAACAAAAAGCCTATAAAACCGAGAGAGCCCAACATGAGCCCTAAAAAGAGGCTCCCCATGATGGCTCCCAGGTTATGCTCCGCGTAGTCAGCCAGCCTCGCAAGTTTTTGTACACCCAGTAGTTTTCGTAACCAGATTACCTTGCGAATCCGAAGGGGCACCCTTTCGTAGATACACAGGTTGTCATAATAACCAGAGACCACACCAGTTAAGAACAAAGCAATGCCAGCCATAGCGGCATGAGGAATTGCCATAGACATAATCGGATTGACCTGATGCAGAAAAAGCTCACGCTTTTCCTCATCAATCGGTGGAGAGCCGAACAACAGAGTCCACGCATATCCAATCAAGAGCGCTGTTGAAAATGCCAGCAACATATTTCCGGCAATCGCAATAAACTGAGTTCTTGCCACTTGAGCAATCAGATCCACCACGCTATCCATGGACCTCAAGCGCCCGTTGCGTGAATCAATTGCGGAGGCTATTCGAGCCGCTGTCATAGCAGGCTGTTTAGTAGCCACGGTACCATGCAGCAAATGAATCACGACGAAACAGGCACCATAGTTCAAACTGAAGATCATGGCTTCCCAAAACGGGGGCAGCTTAAGGGCAACCATCCACACTTTGATAAATGCAAATATTGCGATAACAAAGCCACCGATCACGGCCGCTTTTCCCATCTGCCAGTATTCGGCCGGAGATTCCGCTGTGTAGTGTTCTCCCGCTTTGCTGGCATGTTCTGTTATTCGCAAAGCCAGCTTGTCAGTTAAGCCCTCCCACAAGTCAGCAATCGAATGCTTTCTGTTTTCTTCGCGGGTCAGTGTGCAGAAAAACTGCACACAGCTTTGCACTCGGCTCTCAGTCGGCAAGGCTCCAGTCAGCTGAAGTAATTTACGCATACGTGCGATTGACTGCTCCAGTCGAATCAAATGCATACTTAATGTGACCGAAATACCCAATACCTTGGCTTGTGCGTATGCCCGCTTGATTTGGTCCGTGCATTGATCCAGCAACACGTCCAGATGATCACCCAAATCCGCCAATGACTCGTGCTGGTTCAAGCGTTCGTGAGCCTGCGCTATCATGGCGCGGAGTTCCAGGTGCTGCTCAACAAATGGAGATGTATGGCGATCGGACATACCAAGGCAGCGGACCACCTCGGCCTCAATGCCCAAAGCCGCAATCCGGACCGCGAGCATTTCCAGAGCCTCGAGCATTTCATGTTGAATTCGCAACCAGATGGGCAACTTTGGATCAAGCCATTCAAGCAGAAAGAACAGTCTCGTCCAGCTCTCGGTGCTTATGGACTCAAGCCATTCGTGGTCATCGGCTTTCGGGAACATCAAGTTGAGCGACTCTCGAACGGTCTTGTCGTCCACAGTGGCCGGCAAAAGGCGCTGAAAAATCCTGCTTTTCATCGCCTTGCCGAACGTCTCGCTTCCGAGGATACCCAGCTCCGCAAAGGTGTAACGGTAACGGGATTCTTTCAGGAATTGTTCAAGATAGCCCTTGACCTGCATACGCAGGTCGTTGGACTGTTCAAGCGCTTCCACCAGCATGGAAAATCGCCGCTCGATCTCAAAGTCGGAGCCAGGGGCTCCTTCTCGAAACCATTCCATGAGGTGGCACAGGTGGGCGATGTCCGCCTCGTGCTCGGCGTCTGGGCTCATCCCGTTCAGGATGGTCAGCAGCGCACCTCGAATATTGTAGTTTGGGTTCGTTGCCATATTCTGAATACCTAGTCCGAGGCCTAGTGTACCCGATGAATTGGCTATTTACTCCAACTGTCCTTCAGCGTAGTCGCACGGTTAAACACCGGGTTGTCCAAGGTATTGTCTTTCAGGTC
>JAHJCM010000115.1 GCA_018812945.1 Gammaproteobacteria bacterium
AGGAGGGTATTGAACAATGCTGACAGCGCGCTTGCACACTGTGCAATGGTTGAGCCCACATGGTTTGCACAAATTAGCCTACCGCGAATGGGGCGACCCCGACAACCCACATGTGTTGTTGTGTGTGCATGGACTGACCCGCAGCAGTGCCGACTTTGAAACCATGGCCCAAGCTCTTGGAAAAAACCTGCGCGTAGTTGCAGCCGACATGCCTGGCCGCGGAAGATCGGATTGGCTGCCCGACCCTACGCTGTATGGTGTACCCACCTACGTAAGTGCCTGCTTGGCCTTGGTCGCCCGCTTGAACGCAGGCACACTGGATTGGTTTGGCACTTCCATGGGGGGGTTGATCGGCATGGGTTACGCAAGCCTGCCCAACAATCCAATTCGAAAACTGATACTGAACGATGTGGGCCCAAGCCTGAACTTTGGCGCGTTGCAACGGATTGGCGACTATGTCGGCAAACCCGTTCAATTTCAAACGCTTCAAGAAGCGCGACACTACATTCGTACGATATCCCAACCTTTTGGTCCTCATACAGAACCCCAATGGAACGAATTGTGCGACTCGGTGCTGATTGAAAAAAACGGACATTGGCATCTACACTACGACCCGGCCATCGGCCAAGCGTTTCAAAACCTGTCAGAATCCACCACCTTGCTGCATGAAACCGCGCTTTGGGCGGCATTTGACGCCATCCAAGCCGACACACTGGTCGTGCGCGGAGAACACTCCGACCTTCTATCAAAACAAACAGTGGCGGAAATGAGTCAACGTGGCCCCAGGCCACGCGTTATCGAGGTGCACGGCGTTGGCCATGCCCCTACTTTCATGCAGAACGAGCAAATTAATATTGTTCGCGATTTTTTGTTTTAAACTGGTCTTAACGAATCCACCCAAACACACATGGTTTCAGTTTCATCAACACTGGGCTCTGAGAAAAAAGGCGGCGCTTCTGCGCCTGCCCTGGTGTTGTTAAACAAATTTGATGCCGCCCGTGTTGAAGAAGCCCTGAACTATGCGCGGCTGCACGCGGCAGACCACATTCTGGATACGCAAGAGCCCGCCATTCAACATATGTTGGCCGTGGCAGACCTGTTGGCGGAGTTGCGCGCCGATGCCAACACCCGCATCGCAGGTGCCCTGGGGCCACTGGTGTTTTTTGACAAGCACCTTGAAAGCCAAATGGAGAAAAAGTTTGGTGATGAGGTGGGCCGCATGCTGGCCAGCTTGCGCAAACTCTTCAAAATGCGATCCATGGTAGGGCCAAGCGCCACGCGCACCACCATTGAAACCCTGCGGTGGGCCGACCAAATTGAAACCTTGCGCAAAATGTTGCTGGCCATGTCCACTGACATTCGCGTCATCATGATCCGTTTGTGTTCTCGACTTCAAACCTTGAGGCACTTCACCAGCCACGAAGACATCAAAAACGAGAAAGGTCCTCTGTGGCCTTATGCGGTGTCGCATGCGCAGGAAACCCTCGACCTGTATGCCCCCCTGGCCAACCGCTTGGGCCTGTGGCAGTTGAAGTGGGAGCTCGAAGATTTGTCGTTCCGCATCTTGCAACCCAACACGTATAAAAACGTGGCCAAGATGCTGGATGAAAAGCGCGTCGAACGTGAAGCATTCATTGAATCGGCCATGGCCAGTATCAAGGAGAATTTGTTGCTGGCTGGCATTCATTGTGAAATCAGCGGGCGCCCAAAACACATTTACAGCATCTGGAACAAGATGCGCGGTAAAGGCATCAGCTTCGACAAGCTGTACGACGTGCGTGCATGCCGTGTGATTGTAGACACAGTCGATGACTGCTACACCGCATTGGGCATTGTCCACAACTTGTGGACTCCCATCCCTGAAGAATTCGACGACTACATCAGCAAGCCCAAGCCCAATGGCTATCAAAGCCTGCACACCGTGGTACAGGATGAAACCGGCAAAACGCTGGAAGTGCAAATTCGCACGGAAGCCATGCACCAATTTGCTGAATATGGCGTAGCTGCGCACTGGCGCTACAAAGAATCGGGCAAAGACGGCTACACCGGCGAAAGTCGAGCCGAGGGCCAGTTTGAAGAGCGTATTGCCTTGTTACGCCAGCTGTTGGCCTGGCAAAAAGACGTCACCGACACCATGGGTGAAGCCAGCGACTGGGCGCAGGAAATGAAAACCAGCGCGCTGAACGACCGGGTATACGTATTCACGCCGCAGGCCAAAGTAGTTGAATTGCCCACCGGCAGTACGCCACTGGATTTCGCCTACCACGTGCACACCGAATTGGGCCATCGTTGCCGCGGTGCCAAGGTCAACGGGCAAATGGTGCAACTGAATACGCCCCTGGACAATGGCCAAACGGTTGAAATTGTGAGTGCTCGGGGCGATGCGGCCACCGGTCCCTCGCGCGACTGGCTAAACCCCACGCAAAAGTACCTGATCAGCCACCGCGCCCGTCAAAAGGTAAAGCAGTGGTTCGCCCAGCAAGAACGCAAGGAAACACTTGAACGCGGCCGTGCGATTGCCGAACGTGAACTGCAACGCATCGGGCAGACCGCACAAAACCTGGAGCTTTTGGCCCAAAAGCTGGGGTACGAAAAACCCGATGATTTGTATGTCGCGTTGGCCCGTGAAGAAATACGGCCCCGCGCCATTGAAAACGCATTGCGCGCCGACCTGCAACCTGCTGGACCATTGTCAGACGAAGAGCAAGTTGAGTTACTTAACAAACGCAAACCAGGCTCATTGGGTAACTCAACGGGCAAGGAGTCCGGTGTGCTTGTCGTCGGTGTCAGCACACTAATGACCAACTTGGCGCGATGCTGCCGCCCTGCCCCACCCGATCCGATTATTGGTTTTGTTACCCGCGGCAAAGGTGTATCCATTCACCGGCTGGGTTGTTCCAACCTGGCCGAGGTGATGCGTCGCCAGCCAGAGCGCCTGATTGAAACCACTTGGGGAGAATCATCGGGCTTGCACTACCCCGTGGACATTGCGGTAA
The DNA here is from genome assembly GCA_018812945.1 of Gammaproteobacteria bacterium. GTDB lineage: Bacteria > Pseudomonadota > Gammaproteobacteria > Burkholderiales > Burkholderiaceae_B > Limnobacter. The sequence continues at coordinate 2,997 of JAHJCM010000115.1, forward strand.
CCGCGAACGACAGGCAGGGTTTGTTGCGCGATATCACCGAAGTATTTTCAAAAGACAAAATCAACGTGATTGGCGTACAAACTGAAACCCAACGCGGCATCGCCAAAATGCAATTCACCGCCGAGGTGAGCAGCGGTGAGCAGTTGCGTGGGGCACTAACTCACCTGCTGGAAATCAACGGTGTGTTTGAGGTTCGGCGACGTTAGTACCCACAATGCCAATCCGACAAATCATCAGGGCTTAATACCCTCAGGAGAAGGCAAACCTTGCTGAGGTGCGGGTGCTGGTTGCATTGCTTTCGTGTCCGCCTTTTTAGGGAAAAAACGACAACATTTCTCAGCGACTTCCCTGGATTGTTTCAAACGCCCCCCAATATGAGCATACATACCACCGCAAACCGCAGTTGGAATCAATGCTACGACGCCCAGTGAACCGCTAGTACCACCGATTATCATCCCCGCATCAGTACACGTCATGGATGAAAGCAAACCAGCACCCATCAATGCAGCCGTGAGATAACCACTGACTTGATAGCACTTTTTGAGTGATGCCAAAGGCTTTGTTTTTTCAATTGAATCAATTGACGCTTTTTCCTGTGTGATGCAATCCTCATAATTCAAACCCTCTGCATAGGAATCCAGAATGCCTGACTTACAAATAGAGTTGTAATCGTAAGGCTCCGGTACGGTTGGCTGGTCACCCGATTGCAGCAAACGCCGGTCATTCGGAAAACTCCGAAGACCCGCAGCCTGTGCACCACCAGACAAAGCAAGCGCTAAAACACCCGCGGCTTTGACCAAATGCAACAGACTCGGAGAACGAGCCGATCGACTTTGAGCCGGATGACTAAGGGCGTCAACAGGCGATTGAGAGGAAACATTCACGCTTGAAACTGCGGTCATTTGGATGTCCTTTAACAGAGTAGAAAGGACTCCTCGGTAACGTCTTGTTTTAGCGTAGTTCCATTTAATTTAATCAATCAAACTGGATTACTTGAAACAGGTTCGCTCTGCTCTACAAAACTGGCCGCAAGTGCACTCAACAAATAATTCTGTGAATTCATTCGGCGTGCGCCTGTCGGCTTTCGGCGCACATAATTGCCATTGGAGTCCATGGTCCAAGCCAAAATGTTGTCGGCCAGTAAAGCCTTCAAACCCTCATCAATTACCCGCTTCTTCAGTTTTTTGTCCGTAACTGGCACGGCCAGCTCCACGCGCCGGAAGAAGTTTCGATCCATCCAGTCTGCGCTTGAAATGTAAACCTCATCGTCACCATCGTTGCTGAAATAAAATACACGGCTGTGCTCCAGCAATCGGCCGACCACCGAACGCACGGTAATGTTGTCGCTCAAGCCCGGGACACCTGGGCGCAGCGCACAAACCCCCCGAACAATCAAATCAATTTTCACCCCAGCCTGTGATGCGGCATATAGCTCATTGATCAGGTGTGGCTCCAGCAAGGCATTCATGCGCGCCATGATTCTGCACTTTTTGCCAGCCTTCGCCAGTTCGGCTTCTTTGCGCACCGCAATCACCACATTGCTGTGCAGTTTGAAGGGTGAATTCCATATTTTGTTCACCTTGCGGGCACGGCCCAAACCCGTCAGGTGGTTGAACACCTCGTGCACGTCATGGCCCAGCGATTCATCGCAAGAAAACAAGCCAAAGTCGGTGTACAAACGCGCCGTTTTTGGGTGGTAATTGCCAGTACCCAAGTGCACATAACGGCGCAGCATCACCTTGCCTGTTTCAGTTTTTTCACGGCGAACCACCATCAACATCTTTGCATGCGTTTTCTGGCCAACCACGCCATACACAACGTGTGCGCCCACGCGCTCCAGTTTAGAGGCCCAGTTGATGTTGGCTTCTTCATCAAAACGGGCCATCAGCTCCAGCACCACGGTCACTTCCTTGCCACTGCGCGCGGCAGCCAGAAGACTGTCCATCAGAACCGATTCGGTACCGGTGCGGTAAATGGTTTGCTTGATCGCGACCACATCGGGATCAGTCGCCGCTTTTTTGATGAATTCCAGCACTGGGCTGAAACTTTGATACGGGTGGTGCAACAGCACATCACCTTTTTGAATTGCCTTGAAAATATCGGGCTGCTTAACCAGCGCGTCGGGACGACCCGGAGCAAATGGCGCAAATTTCAAATCGGGACGATCCACCCAATCGGGCAACTGCATCAGCCGAACCAGATTCACGGGACCATTGACCCTGTACAGGGCCTGTTCGGGCAGTCCAAACTCTTTCAACAAGCGGGCGGTCATGTCAGGCGAAGTTTGATCACTCACCTCAAGGCGCACAGCATCCCCAAAATGTCGTTGCGACAATTCGCCCTGCAACGCCACACGCAAGTTTGTGATTTCTTCTTCATCCACATACAGGTCGCTGTTGCGGGTGACGCGAAACTGGTAGACACCATGTACTTCCATACCCGGGAACAACTCTGGAATAAAGGCCTGCAGAATGGAAGTCAACATCACAAAGCCATGCTCGTAACCCGACAAATTGGAGGGCATGCGAATAAGCCTTGGCAAGGCCCGCGGTGCCTGCACAATGGCCACATTCGATGCACGCCCAAAAGCGTCATGGCCAGTCAGCTCGACTGCAAAATTCAGCGATTTGTTCAACACACGCGGGAACGGGTGTGCCGGGTCCAGTCCAATTGGCGTCAACACGGGCAACACTTCATGCCTGAAATACTGGCGCGCCCAATGCGCCTGCTCTTCATTCCAGGTGGCCAGGGTCATCAGGGCGATGCCCTCGTCCCGCATGGCGGGCAATACTGATTCATTGAGTAAACGGTATTGCTGCTCCACAATTTCTTGTGAGGCCACTGAAACCTTGTGCAACGTTTCAAGGGCGCTCAACCCGTCTTTGTCTTTGAATTCCGGGTTTTGCCGGATTTGTTCCTGCAATCCCGACACCCGAATTTCAAAAAACTCGTCCATATTGCTGGACACAATACACAGGTATTTCAAACGCTCCAACAATGGCACGCTTTGGTCTTCTGCCATGGCCAAAACCCGGCGGTTAAAGGCCAAAACGCCCAACTCGCGGTTCAAAAACAATTCTTTGTTGGGTGCTACGTCAGAGACAGCGGCTACTTTCAAGCAATACTCCAAGTGTGGATGCGTTACCCTTGATGGTATTTCAAAATTGTGACAAACACTTGAAAGTGGTCAAATGGCTACAAACAAAGCCAGTGTGCTGCATTTGTGGCATCCTAGCGCCTGACCTGAAACACAGAACAAACAATGTCCAAGCAACGCCAGTTGATTGCCGCCGTAGACATGGGTTCCAGCAGCTTTCGAATGATTGTTGCCCGGGTAGAAGAACTCAACGGTCAATCTCAGATTTACATCATCGACACCCTGCGCGAACCCGTTCGTTTGGGCGCGGGCCTGAACGCCCAAAAGTACCTAGACGATGCTTCCCAAGAACGCGCCCTGGGTGCACTGAGCCGCTTTGGCGAACGCCTGCGTTCATTCAAGCCGGGGGAGGTACGCGCCGTGGCCACCAACGCCGTGCGTGTGGCTCGAAATGCTGTGGAATTTATCGGCAAGGCCGAAGCTGCCCTTGGCTTCCCAATTGATGTGATTTCGGGCGTTGAAGAGGCCCGCCTAGTGTACTGCGGCGTGGCCCATCAGTTGCCAATCGGTCAGGGCAAACGCCTGGTGGTCGACATCGGTGGTGGCTCTACAGAATTCATCATCGGTGAAGACTATGAACCCGAGGCCATGGAGAGTTTGTACATTGGCTGTGTCAGTACGGCTCAACAGTACTTTGCTGACGGCAGCATGAGCCCCCGCGCCATGAAAAACGCGGTGATGGCAGCTCGCAAGGAAGTGGCTGTGCTGCGCCGCCAGATGCTGGATATGGGCTGGACCCACGCTATTGGTTCTTCAGGAACGGCAAGGGCTTTGGCTGAAATATGTGTATCCAACGGATTTACGCAACATGGCATGTCTGCGGAGGGTTTGCACCTGATTCGCGAACATGTTTCAGCCGCAGGCCACCTCGACAACATCACCCTTGAGGGATTGAAGGTGGACCGCCTGCCTATGATGCCTGGCGGCCTGGCTGTGATGAGTGCAGTATTTGAAGAACTTGAAATCGAGCACATGGATGTGACTGACGGCGCGCTGCGCCAAGGTTTGCTCTATGACATGTTGGGCCGCCAGCACAACGAAGACATGCGCGAAATTACAGTGGCCCAGTTTCTTCACCGCTACAAAATTGACAGCAAACATGCCGGCAAAGTCAAAGTACTTGCCGAGTTGTTGTTCAAGCAACTGATGAAGCAACTGCCCGAGTTGAAAGAACAACTGCCCATGCTGCATTGGGCAGCCATGTTGCATGAAATTGGCTTGTCGATTGGTCACAACGGCCACCACAAACATGCGGCATACATTCTCAGCAATGCCGACATGCCTGGGTTTTCAAAACGGGAACAACAGCTGCTATCCACTTGGGTATTGGCCCACAACGGGAAACTGGGCAAGGTCAGCGACATTGCGAATACCGCTGTACATTGGGCTGCGCCCATGTGCTTGCGCCTTGCCGCGCTTTTTTTGCGCCGCCGGGAAGTCGAGGCTTTGCCAGAGCTCAAGGTGAAACTGCTTGAACAAGGCATTCAAATGAGTGTGCCGAAAAACTGGCTAATCACCCACCCCTTGACGCAATACAGCCTTGAAACCGAGGTTGAACAGTGGCAAAGAATCGGGCTGGAGCTCGAATTGCTCACCCGGCGCTAGGCCGGGCAGCAAAACAAACTTGATCAAATAAAGCCGAAGTGTCTCGCGTAACGCGGGCTCATGCGATCAATCGACAACAACATCATGAAGTCGGCGGTGTTGAAATCCGGATCCCAGGCAGGCTCACCACACACCACGGCGCCAAGGCGCAAGTAACCCTTCACCAAGGGTGGCGGCTCAATTTCCACATCGCAACGCAAGCGTTCAACAGGCAAGCGGTTCTTGGGGAAAACCTGGCAACTGGCTTCGGCCAGGTGTGGCTCAAGCTGCTTGAACAGGCTTGCCGCCTGGTGGCCGCCATCGCGCAGACTTACGCTTGCGCAACCAATCAGGTGTTTGTAGCCGCCCAATTTCATGTATTGCGCAATACCGCTCCACAACAACATAATGGCCGCGCCATTGCGGTAATCGGGGTGTACGCAGGAGCGGCCTACTTCCACCGTTGTTTTGCGAAGCCGTTCAATGCGATTCATGAAGAACTCGGTTTCCGAATACCAGCACTTCAGGCGCGCAGCGTTTTCTGGCGCAAGAATGCGGTAGGTACCCACCACCTCGCCGGTTTGGCTGTTTCTTACAAGAAGGTGATCACAGTAGGCATCAAACACATCATGATCAATCCCGTTACTACCCAGATCTGCACCATATTCTTCAGAAAAAA
>JAHJCM010000116.1 GCA_018812945.1 Gammaproteobacteria bacterium
CATTGTCGGCACCCTCAGCGATGTCGATAAACAATATCTGGCGCAAAACTTCCTGGCCTTTTTCCGGCAAGACTACAAACGCGTGGCCGAGCTGCATGTGCAGTCGGGCTGGGTGCCCAAGGGCACGCGCATCGACGAGCTCGAATCCGCCATTCGTGCCTGCATTGAACCTTTCTTTGGCAAACCGTTGAAGGAAATTTCGCTGGGGCAGGCACTGATGCGTCTGTTTCAAACTTCCCGCCGCTTCAATGTTGAAATTCAGCCTCAACTGGTGCTGTTGCAAAAAACCCTGTTGAACGTGGAGGGCCTTGGCCGCCAACTCGACCCCGATCTTGACCTGTGGAAAACCGCCAAGCCCTACCTTGAAAACTGGATGCACCAGCAAATTGGCTTCAAGGGTTTTCAGTCCAGCCTGCAATGGGAGGCTGCGCAATGGTCACAAATTCTGCCTGCCTTGCCGCGCCTCTTGCATCAAACGCTCACGCACTCCAATGGCCGTGTCGATGATCAAATTGAACAATTGGTCAAGCAGCAAAAGCGATTGAACCGGGCTTTGTTCTGGATGGTGTTGATGCTGGCTGTGCTGTTTGGTGTGGTGGCACTCGACTTGTTGTGGCCGTTTTTAATCGGCTACTCCGGGCCGAAAGGCTTGTTCTAGCAGCGCGCACATTTCTTGCCTATAATCCGAAATCAATTTTTCTCTCTGGTGGGTTTTCAAGATGTTGCTTGCCTCCGTTGTTGCGTATTTGCTGGTTTCTGTGCTCATTGGCCTGTATGTGGCCAGAAATGTAAGTAGTGCGGCGGATTACGCCGTGGCTGGCCGGCATCTTTCCCTGCCCATTGTTACAGCCACAGTGTTTGCGACCTGGTTTGGCTCGGAAACTGTGCTGGGCATTTCCTCCACCTTTGTGGAAGAGGGTTTGAGTGGCATTGTGGCCGACCCGTTTGGTGCTTCCATGTGCCTGATTCTGGCTGGTTTGTTCATCGCGCCCAAAATTTATCGCCTGAATTTGCTGACTTTGGGCGACTACTACCGGGTGCGTTACAACCGGGCGGTCGAAATTTTCTGCAGCGCCTGTATTGTGGTGTCTTACCTGGGTTGGGTTGCTGCGCAAATCAGTGCACTGGGATTGATCTTCAACGTGCTCACCGATGGTGCAGTTTCCCAGGAATGGGGCATGGTCATTGGCGCCAGTGTGGTGCTGATCTACACGCTTTTTGGTGGCATGTTGTCAGTCGCTGTTCTTGATTTCATCCAGATGGTGGTTATTGCGGCGGGCCTCGTTTACATCATGTGGATCGTCGCTGATTTGGCCGGTGGTGTGGGCACTGTGGTTGAGCATGCTGAAGCCGCGGGCAAATTGCAGTTCTTCCCAGAGGAGTTCAGTTATGTGCTGTGGGTGCCATTCGTCGGCGCATTCCTGACCATGGCCTTTGGCTCCATTCCCCAGCAGGATATTTTCCAGCGCATCAGTTCTGCCAAAGACGAGAAAACTGCCGTGCGGGGTGCTGTATTGGGTGGCTCCATGTACTTTTTCTTCGCGTTCATCCCGGTGTTTTTGGCCTACGGCGCGATTATGATCGACCCTGAAACCTTCACTGCGATGGTGTCGGAGGATTCGCAAATGGTGTTGCCCAACCTCGTTTTGATGCATACACCCTTGTTTGCGCAAATCGTGTTTTTTGGTGCACTCATTTCTGCAATCATGAGCACGTCCAGCGCCACTTTGTTGGCACCCTCCGTGTCGTTTGCAGAAAACATCGTCAAGAACATCTATCCAAAAATGGACGACAAGGCTTTGTTGTTGACCATGCGCATTTCAGTGTTCGTGTTCACCATCATCGTCGTGGCCTTTGCTATCAACAGCGAATCTTCAATTTTCGAAATGGTGGAAAGCGCCTACGAAATTACTCTGGCTGCTGCATTTGTGCCATTGGTGTTTGGTCTGTACTGGTCAAAAGCAACCTCACAGGGTGCAGTGGCATCGATTGTGGTGGGTGTGAGCAGTTGGTTGATTGCCAAAAACTTTTTCCCCAGTGAAATTTGGCCGCCCCAGCTGTTGGGCATGGTGCTGGGTTTCGTTACCATGATCATTGCTTCACTGTTGCCACAATGGATCGAACACAGGCCAGCGCTGCGTGACGGTGTTGTGCACCCACATTAAGCTAAAATAGCCGGATTACCTTTGTTGAAAGTGATCCGGCTGTGAAATACCTCACCATTGAAGACACCATTGGAAACACCCCTCTGGTGCAGTTGCAACAATTGCCTGGCAAGGCCAATGCCGACCGTGGCAATGTGATTCTGGGCAAACTGGAGGGCAACAACCCAGCCGGTTCAGTCAAAGACCGCCCAGCCATTTCCATGATCAAGCGTGCCGAAGCCCGCGGCACAATCAAGCCGGGCGATACGCTGATTGAGGCTACTTCGGGCAATACTGGTATTGCCTTGGCCATGGCGGCTGCCATTCGCGGTTACCGCATGGTGCTGATCATGCCTGAGCACCTCAGCATTGAACGTCGCCAAACCATGCGTGCCTTCGGCGCAGAAATCATTTTGACCCCGCAGAAAGGGGGCATGGAGTACGCACGAGACCTGGCCGAGCAAATGCGCGATCAGGGCAAGGGCGTGATTCTTGACCAGTTTGCCAACGAAGACAATCCGCTGGCCCACTTTGAAACCACTGGCCCTGAAATTTGGCGTGATACAGCTGGCCAAGTGACTCACTTTGTAAGCGCCATGGGCACCACCGGTTCGATTATGGGTGTTTCGCGTTACCTGAAAAGCCAAAACCCCAATATTCAAATTATTGGTGCTGAACCCAGCGAGGGTTCGCAAATTCCGGGCATTCGCAAATGGCCGAAAGAATACTTGCCCAAAATTTACAAACCCGCAGGTGTAGACCGTGTGGTTCAAGTCACCCAGCTTGAGGCCGAGGAAATGGCCCGAAAAATGGCAGCCGAAGAAGGTATCTTCTGTGGCATTTCAGCGGCTGGTGCGGCGCACATTGCCCTGAAAATTGCGGAAGAAGTTGAAAACGCAACCATCGTTTTTATCGTGTGTGACCGCGGCGATCGTTACCTGTCCACAGGGGTGTTTCCTGCCTGACAAAGCACTCAATTCAGCATGTCCCTTCTAAGTTTCAATGCCTCGCTGAGTTCAAGCACGGCGTTGGCATAGAAAGAACTGCGGTTGTAACGGGTCACCACGTAAAAGTTTTTCCCGCCTGCCACGAACGCAGGCTCGGCTTCTCCGCGCACCAGTTCAATCAGTGCCAGTTTTTCATCAGGCTGTGTTTCGCTATTTAACTTCACGCCTTTTTGTTGCATCACTGCCGGGGTAAAGGTGGGCACAATGTCAGGTGCCAGCAGTTCCTGCAAATTGTCGGTATGTTCTATGTCCACCAACACACGAGTGGCTTTGCCAGTTTCCCACCCGTGTACTTTCAGAAAATTGGCCACGCTGAAAATTGCATCGCGGCGGCTGTGAAACAAATCCACGATGCCGTCGGCGTCGCCGTCCACGGCAAATGCAGTCCATGAGCTGGGCATGAATTGACCTAGCCCGATAGCCCCCGCATACGAGCCTTTCACCTCAAGCGCGTCCAGGTGAGTTCTATTGCACAACGCAATAAACGCCTCGAGTTCGCTTAAAAAGAATTCAGATCGGTCACGTTGGCCTTCAGGGTACGCAAAAGCCAGTGTGGCCAGGGAGTCGAGTACCCGGTAGTTGCCAATATGTTGTCCGTAGATCGTTTCCACACCAATAATGGCCACGATGACTTCCTGAGGAATGCCATATTTGGCCTCTGCCTCTTTCAAAGTGTCCAGGTTGGCATCCCAGAACTCAACGCCTTTGCGAATGCGGTAAGGTTCCACAAAACGGCTTCGGTAAGTATCCCAGTTACGAACACTCTTGGTCTTGGGCGGCTTAACGGCTTTCACCACCTGTGGCAAGAGCTCAGCCTGCTTCAACAGTTCTAGCGTCATCGCTGCAGGTATTCCTTCTTTGGCTTGCAGGCGCTCTGCCAAGGCAGCCGCATTTTTGTACTCGGCAAAGTTTACCTTCGGGGCGTCTTGGGCGTGCACAGCTTGAGTGCACAGGGCTGTGCTGATTAGAATGGAGGCAAAGCTTGTTAAGATTCGTTGAGCAGTCACAAAAGGAGTCAGCATGTCCGGTATCGGTGTAGTCAAAAGAAGTAGTGGTCGACCCGGCGCATGTTTGCTTGAATTGGCAGGTCTGTTGTTCACTATAACCCAGCATCCATGTGCTGTTTGGGCCTGAGCCATGACCACAGCCTATATTTCCCATTC
>JAHJCM010000117.1 GCA_018812945.1 Gammaproteobacteria bacterium
CTGCACGAAGCGCGCGCGCAACATTTGCGTGGCCGCCGCGTGGCTTCACAAGGTGGCGGCTTGAAGCAAACCGTACAGAAAATGAAAGAGTGGTTTTTGGGTAATTTTTAATTGTGGTTTTTTTAATTAGTTTTTTCGGCGATGTTAATTTTTGCTAGATAGGAGGCAAACACCATGTCATTTGAAATTCTCGAGACAGAAACCCAAGGGACTGTCATTAAAGTTGTAGGTGTAGGCGGCGCGGGCGGTAACGCGGTTGCTCACATGATTGCGCAAGGCGTGCAAAACGTCGAATTCATTTGCGCCAACACAGACGCACAAGCCTTGGCAAAAACCAAAGCCAATGTGCTTATTCAGTTGGGTAAAACTGGTTTGGGTGCGGGTGCAAAACCTGAAGCTGGTCGCCAAGCGGCAGAAGAAGACCGTGACCGCATTCGCGATGCCTTGCGTGGTGCGCACATGGTATTCATTACCGCAGGTATGGGCGGTGGTACAGGTACAGGCGCTGCGCCAGTGGTGGCTGAAGTTGCTCAAGAACTGGGAATTTTGACCGTGGCGGTGGTAACCAAGCCTTTTGAATTTGAAGGCACCAAGCGCTGCAAAGCTGCAGAAGAAGGTCTTGAGAAACTCTCCAGTAAGGTCAACTCACTGATCATCGTGTTGAACGAAAAGCTGCTGGAAGTGGTGGGTGACGATGCAACCCAGGAAGACTGCTTTATTGCAGCGGACGACGTGTTGCATAACGCATGTGCAGGCATTGCAGAAATCATCAACGTGGAAGGCAACGTGAACGTCGACTTCGAAGACGTGAAAACAATCATGTCTGAAGTCGGTAAAGCCATGATGGGTACTGCAACTGCCAATGGTCCTGACCGTGCCCGCGAAGCAGCAGAGCAAGCCATCGCCTCTCCATTGCTGGAAGGTGTGGATTTGTCAGGTGCCCGTGGCGTGCTGGTGAACATCACTTCAAGCAAGAGTCTGAAGTTGAAGGAAACCAAGGAAGTGATGAACATCATCCGCGCTTATGCGGCTGAAGATGCAACCGTGATTTTCGGTACCGCCTACGATGAAACCATGGGTGACGATTTGCGCGTGACTGTGGTTGCGACTGGTTTGGGCCGCAAAGCCGCCAAGCCCACTTTGGTTCAGGCTGAACAGTACCAGCCTATGGCTCGCACCGGTACATTCGATGCAGTCAGCGGTCAGCAAGGTGAAACGGATTATGCCATTCCGGCCGTGTTCCGCAACCCACGCGACAACGCCGCTTCCAGAGTTCAGGCTTTGCAGGACAGTGGAATGGACCGATTTGACATCCCCGCATTCTTGCGCCGTCAAGCCGACTGAACGCAGCGGGTTAGTCAACGCAAGCGATCTGCTTTTCGAGAACATTTTCGAGAAGTGAATGTCCTATCAACACCCTCGGTGGTTCGCGGGTGAAGTTTGCAGTTTTGCCGAAGACTGCAAATCCGCGATCTACCCAGGGGCGCTTGTGTGGTGTATTTTTGAGGTTTTAGGAGAAGTACAAAAATGACAATCAAAATTGGTGACAAGTTGCCCAACGCAACCGTGTTCGAGTTCTTTCACGAAGAAACTGAGGGTTGCTCACTGGGCCCCAACAAATTTGAAGTAGAAAAAGAGCTGGCCGGTAAAACGGTTGCCATCCTGGCTTTGCCCGGGGCTTACACACCAACCTGCTCTGCAAAACATGTTCCTGGTTTCATTGCCAACTTTGATGCCTTCAAAGCCAAAGGTGTGAATGAAATCTGGTGTGTTTCTGTAAACGATGCTTTCGTGATGGGCATGTGGGGCAAGTCCTTGGGCGCAGAGGGCAAGGTGCGTATGCTGGCGGACGGTTCTGCCGAGTTCACCAAGAAAATTGGTATGGAACTGGACTTGACCGCACGCGGCATGGGTGTGCGTTCTAATCGCTATTCGATGCTGGTCAAAGACGGTGTGGTAACTCAGTTCAATGTGGAAGCACCCGGTGTTTTCGAGAACAGCACCGCCGAAAAGCTGTTGTCTCAAATTTAAGAAATAACCGAGAAAACAGGGTAATTCGTGCAATTTTGCGACACTTTTACCCTGTTTTAACCCTAATTGGAGTTTGACCTCCATAAAAAATCTTGGGTTGAACTGACCGGATGGTTACACTTCGGTGACAATTCAAGGAAAGTTGTGTGAAACAAAGAACCTTAAAACAAGTGTTGAGTGCCACGGGCATCGGCTTGCATTCCGGCAAGCGGGTGACTATGACGCTGCGACCCGCGCCACCTGACACGGGCATTGTGTTCAGGCGCGTTGACCTGCCAGAGCCGGTCGACTTTCCCGTGAATGCCCTGGCCATTGGCGACACGCGCATGGCGTCCACGCTAGAGAAAGATGGTGCCAAGGTTTCCACGATCGAACACCTGATGTCTGCATTGTGCGGGTTGGGCGTCGATAACGCCTACATTGATTTGACCGCAGTAGAAGTTCCCATCATGGATGGCAGCGCCATCTCATTCGTGTTTCTCATTCAGCAGGCGGGCTTGGTTGAACAATCTGCCCTAAAGAAATTCATTCGGGTTAAAAAGCCGATTGAGGTTCGGGAAGGTGAGGGCGCCAGCCTGAAATACGCCAGTTTGAAGCCATACGATGGCTTTCGCTTGAAGTTTGAGATTGATTTCGGTCACCCGGCGATTGACAAGACCGGGCAAATGGTCGAGATCGACTTCTCCAGCACATCTTTTACCCGAGACATCGCCCGCGCGCGCACCTTTGGATTCACTCAAGACGTGGAAACCTTGCGCAATTTAGGCTTGGCGCTGGGGGGTAATCTCGACAACGCAATTGTGATGGATGAGTATCGAATTCTGAACTCAGACGGATTGCGCTACGACGACGAGTTTGTGAAACACAAGGTATTGGACGCGATTGGCGATTTGTACGTCATTGGCCACCCGATTATTGGTGAATACCAAGCCTATCGTTCCGGTCACGGTTTGAACAATCAGCTGATTCGGGCCTTGATTCAAGATGCTTCAGCTTTCGAGGTGGTGACTTTCGAAAGTGTCAGGGAAACACCTACCGTATTTAGAGCAGATTGGGCAGTTGCCTAAGGGGACAATTGTAAAATAATATTAAACACAACAAAATCCTGTGGTTTTCGGATACATTCTAGAAACTACTTGAATTTGTGGTGTTTGTTCAGGGCTTGGGTAGCCTCCTTCAATGGTGAATCCCCTAGCCGGTTTTCAAGGTCTAGCCACGCTTTTCGGGCGGCATCCGAGAAAACAGCCCTTTTTGGGCGACGCTCCAACTGTTTGGATGTTAACGGGTTGGTTTGTATTTGTAGCTGGATTTCGTTTATATTCATGCCCGAACCCTGCAGATGTTGAATCAGGCTGGGTAAGGATTGCCTCAGGCGCGTCAGCGCCGCCGGGGTCGACACGAAAATTTTTAGTTTGTCTTTTTTGATTGGTCCAACACTAAAGGTCACGCCTCGAAGCGATGGCCAAGTGTGAATAATCTTCTCAAGCCGACGTGATTGCGCCGCTTGAGTGATTAATGAGCTGGTTTGTGGTTCCTGCATCAGGCTTGCCAAGGGAGATAATGCGGAATGCTTTGGTTTCACCGGGTGTTCTCACTAAAACCCGTTAAAAACGGGTGAATTCGGTTCGCTACGCGGATTGAGGAGGTTATACATGCAGTTAATTCTTATGCGGGGTCCTTTTTCTCGCACCAGTGTACTCAGTATAAAGACCAGCCACGTTGCATTGTTGCTTGTTTTGCTGGTTATGTTGGCGGGGTCTTTCATGGCAGCCGGCCTGTATTTGGCCGCGCGCTACGGTGAACAAATCCCGGTCGTTCAAGACATTGTCTATTCCCAACAATTGGCAAAGCATCATGACGTGGCTGAAACCGGAAGCCCGCTGGACGCCATGGCTATTCGTTTGGCTGAAATGCGGGCTCAACTTGCCCGCCTGGATGCAGTGAGCGTGCGATTGTTAAAATCCAACGGGCTGGATACCAAAGTCACTCTAACGGAGCAACTGGGTCAGGGTGGTTTGCAGCAAAAAGATGAAAAGTCATTGAACTACAGGGAAGTCAAAACCGCCATTTCGGACGTGGCAAACCAGATTGAGCGACAGGCGGATGTCTTCAGTATCATCGACACCGACCTTCAAAGCGCCCGAGTCAAGTTTCTCAGTGTTCCCAACGAGTCCCCCCTCACAGACACCATTGCGGTCAGCAACTTCGGTAACCGGATCGACCCGTTCACAGGCCGTCGGTCTGTTCATGAAGGGATCGATTTTATTGCACCCACCGGTACGCCTATTTTGGCTGCGGCAGCCGGTGTAGTGGTGGAGGCCAAGTGGCACCCAGGCTACGGCAATATGGTCGAAATTGAGCACAACAACAAAACCACCACACGCTACGCCCATGCGTCTAGGCTGTTGGTCAAACCCGGCGACATCGTACGGCTGGGTCAAAAAATTGCCTTGGTGGGCAGCACTGGCCGCTCTACGGGTCCTCACTTGCATTTTGAGGTGCGTGTAGATGGCGTGCCACAAAACCCCAATAAGTTCTTGGAAAAGAACGGTCTTCCCCGCCCAGGCCCTTCGACAGTGGCCGCCTTGAACGGCTTATTCTCGGAAAGCGCTCCTGTCCCGCTGGACTAGGCTTCGCGTGCTAAACTTCTAGGCTGTTTTTGGAATCGACCGGACCCAAAACCCGGTCGATTGACTTTCAGGCCCC
>JAHJCM010000118.1 GCA_018812945.1 Gammaproteobacteria bacterium
TCCACCGCAAACTGCCCACCCGTGTTTTGAGTGTTGTCAAAATAGGTGTACGACTGGGCACGATTCTGGTCGTAAAAACTGCGAGGTACCACGCCATTTCCGTTCAAGTCAGACTCATAAAGCGCCAAGCTGAAATTGGTCTGTGTGTCACCGGAAACAATGCCCATTTTGCCGAACAACTGCATGACAGAACTCGGTGACAGCACCCGCCAACCATCTTCGTTAAATGAATTGAAGTTCACGTAAAAATCGCGTTGGGTGGGTTCATCGACCCAACCTTTCTGAATGCCCAAACGGGTTCGTCCAAAGTCACCCAGTTCCGCATCCAGCTGCGTGCCCTGAAAATCGCGGCCACTTTTGGTTTGCATCACAATGGCACCGCCCAGCGAATTCAAACCGAATTGCGGCATGGTGCCTGGTAGCACGGCCACTTCTTTCAAAGCCGACTGGGGTAGGGCATCAAACCGCACCACATCGCCAAAGGTTTCATTCTGGCGCACGCCATCCACATACACCGACAAGCCGGGCGGTGTCCCCAGCAGGGGTGTTACAGAAAAACCGCGATAGGTCACGTCAGACTGATACGGGTTACCTTGGTTGTCAGTTACCTGAACACCGCTGATGCCGCGAAACAGACTGCGGCTGATGGATTCCCTGCTCGAATCTTGCTCCAGAGAGTTTATTTTTTTAACGCTGAAAGGTGCTTGATCGACTGATATCGCAGCACCAGGCAGGGGAGTCGTAGAAATCACTTCGATTTCTTCCAACTGTTGGGCGTAAACCGGAACGACGAAAGATGAAACAGAAAGTGCAACAACACGGATGCACCAATACGAATGTTGACGCGCAAACATACACAGCCCTTTGATTTCGATTTGCAATTGTGAAGTCTCGCGATTGGCCTGCTCTGCGCGCCACGGAGAATGGCCAGGCAACCTCGCGACTTGTCTTGACTATATTCCACAATATTTCCAGATTCCGACAGGGAAGTTTTCCCGAAAAGGATTTCACCTCTTCTACACAAGCCGTTTCTGGTGCACATTGTGGCTGTTCAAACAAACAATTCAGCCCATGCGTTTAAGCGAGTTACTGGTTAGAAGATTGCTCACCTGGCTTGGCCTTTGGGCTGCATGCTGCGTGTTGGTGGTGTTCACCATGGGCCGGCTGGACGTGCAAACCGAGTATGCGGCCGCCTCCGAGCTGGTTGATGACTTGCACCGCGGGCTTTCGAATGCAGAACCGCTGGGCAATCTGGAGCTACAACGCCTGCGCCAACAACTGGCTGAACGAAAAGCAGAACGGGAACGCAGGGAAACCCGACGAGAACTCTATTTAATCAGCACCATGCTGCTGCTGATGGCCGCGGGCAGCGGTGTGGTGGTGTGGTATTCCCTTCGGCCCGCCTTGAACAAACCTTTGCAGCAACTGGTTCAATGGCTGCGCGATTATGAAGAATCGGAGCGCGACCCAACAAGACCAACTCCAATCTTGGAAAACACTGAAGACTTCAGGATCGAGGAGTTCAAACGAATTCACGACAGCGTTTCACAGTTAATTCACACCCTGAATACCGAGCAGAAGAAAAGCCGCGAGCTGCTAAACCGGGTGGTAGACCTGCAAGAACGCGAACGCCAAGCCATTGCACAGGATTTGCACGACTACTTCGGGCAATCTCTGACTTCCATTTCGGTGAACTCGGCTTTTCTGGTGAAAAGCACGCAGGCGAACACACAAGAGGCAGCGAAGGCCGTACACGACCAGGCGCAGGAAATGATGGGCTGGCTGCGCGGTTCGCTGCGCGAACTGAAGCCACACCTGTTGCTTGAAGTTTCACTTCGCGACGCGGCCCTGGACCTACTGGACAACTGGGCCAAGCGCAATGGCTGGTATGTTGACTTTGCCTGGGCACCGAACACCCCAGCCCTGCCGAAAGAGGCACCCATTGCCGTTTACCGCACCTTGCAGGAAGCGCTTACAAATGCAGCCCGCCACGCCAAAACCAAAAAGCTGAAAGTACTGGCAGGTTTCGATGAGCAGGCCCATGAATTCATCTTGATTGTGGAAAACGATGGCGTTTCCTTGTCTGCTCCCATCAATCCCTCTTTGGGGCTGACCGGTATTCGCGAGAGAATGGCGAGCCTGCAAGGCCGCGTTTTCTGGAACACCGAGGAGGACAGGTTTGTGTTGCGATGCCATGTTCCGGTTGTGGGGGTGAATCATGCCGCTTGAATCCAGAGTAATTCTGGTAGATGATCACGCGGCAGTTCGCGCGGGTTACAAACGCTTCATAGATTCTGAAAACGATCTCATCGTGGTGGGTGAAGCCGGCAATGCAGATCAAGCATTCGCCTTGCTGAAAACTCAGGCCTGCGATGCCTTGGTACTGGACATCAGCATGCCCGGGCAAAGCGGGCTGGAACTGATTAAACGGGTGCGCTTGAAATGGCCCAAGCTGGCCTTGGTGGTGCTTTCCATGCACGACAGCCCGGTGGTTGCCGCCAAGGCACTGGAACAGGGTGCGCGGGCCTACGTGACCAAGTCCAGCGAACCCGAGGAGTTGATTCAGGGCATTCGAATGGCGCTGGGCGAACAAACATTTGTATCCAGTGACGTTCAAAGCCAGGGCGTGCTCACCAACACCGCGCCACATCACGCCCAGGAAAATCCGCAACAGCCCAACCAGGAAACGCAAGAACCGGCGAGCTCACTGACCTGCGGATTGACCCCCAGAGAAGTGGACGTGGTACGGCTGCTGGTCGAAGGGCACACCATTGAACAGGTTGGAGTCAGCTTGGGAATCAGTGGCAAAACCGTGAGCAACAACCTGTCACAAATTCGTCAAAAACTGGGAGTACAAACCGACTTTGAACTGGCTTTCTGGGCCTGGAGTCAAGGTTTTGGAAGAAAACCACCCGGTTTTGGCGAGTAAAGATACCCACGTTTTCCTCATTCGTATTTTCCCGTATTTTGCGGAAAAACTGGCCAGTTTGCCTTGCAACCTGCGACGTTCTCGGGGATATTCATTGCACAACCAAAATACGACAACACTTTCTCAGGAGGAATGACGCATGCTACTTCGCAAAGCGAAAATTGCAGTTCTGGCCACGGCCATCACCGGTTTGGCGCTTGCAACAACCCCCGCCCGGGCCGAATTCATTAACATTCTGACTGGCGGCACCTCAGGCATTTACTATCCAATCGGGGTAGCCTTGTCCAAGGTTTATGCTGACAACATTCCAGGTGCGCGCACGCAGGTTCAATCTACCAAAGCCTCAGTAGAAAACCTGAATCTGCTGCAACAAGGCCGCGGTGAACTGGGTATTTCGCTGGGTGACTCCGTGAAGCTGGCCTGGGAAGGCAACGCTGAAGCTGGGTTCAAGGCTCCATTGAACAAATTGCGCGGCATCGCAGCCATTTACCCCAACTACGTTCAAATCGTGGCATCCAAATCTTCTGGCATTACCAGCCTGGCTCAACTCAAAGGCAAAGGATTGTCAGTGGGCGCACCTAAATCAGGTACAGAACTAAACGCACGCGCAATTCTTGAAGCTGCTGGCATGAGCTACAAAGACCTGGGCAAAACCGAATACCTGCCCTATGCAGAATCAGTTGAGTTGATGAAAAACAGGCAGCTTGACGCCACCTTGCAATCTGCTGGTTTGGGCGTGGCTTCCTTGAAAGACCTGTCCACTTCCATGGAAGTGAATATGGTGTCTGTGCCTGCTGACGTAGTGAAAAAGCTGGGTGCTCCCTATGTTGAGGGTACTATTCCTGCGAACACTTACGTTGGACAAACACAGGACGTACCCACCGCAGCTGTGGTGAACTTCCTGATTACACATTCCGAAGTGTCCAATGAAACGGCCTACCAAATGACCAAACTCTTGTGGGAAAACCTTGAGGCACTGCGCTCTGCCCATAAGGCAGCCAATGCAATCAAGTTTGAAAACGCGTTGCAGGGCATGCCTGTGCCATTGCACCCGGGTGCTGAAAAGTTTTATCGTGAAAAAGGCCTGATCAAGTGATCGTGGCGCAAATGCAGTAATTCAAGAAGTTGCCACACCCCGCCGGGGTGTGGCTTACAACCTCAGTTCTCTAGAGGCCCTTTCTGGGCTTTTTGTCTATGTCCAATATTCCCGATTCTACTGTCACCGAAAAAACATCCGGTTTTCATGACCCCACGTCCGCTGGTTTTACCCGGTCATTGGAAGGGCGACTGCTTTTCTGGATTGCTGTGGTGTTCTCCGCTTTTCAAATTGCCACTGCCGCACACCTCATCGATTTCCCGAGCCAGGTACAACGCGCATTTCACGTGGGTTTCTTGTTGCTACTGACCTTTCCGCTGATTGCCATTCAGAAACACACGGCAATCAAGATACTGGGGTGGGTGTTAGCACTCTCCGCAGTGGGCATAGCGGGATACCAGTGGTATGAATACACAGAACTGTTGCTGCGCGCGGGTGACCCCACAGAGCTGGACATCTACCTGGGTGTCATCGCGATCGCAACTGTATTTATCGCCACCTGGGTGCTTATGGGGCCAGCGCTACCTATCATTTGCGGCGCTTTCTTCGCCTATTGCCTGCTTGGCCAGTACCTGCCTGCGCCGTTTGATCACCGTGGATACGACTTCCACCAGGTCATCGAGCACATGGCCTACGGCACAGAGGGCATCTATGGCATTCCGACCTATGTGTCTGCATCCTATATTTTCCTGTTCATTTTGTTCGGTGCTTTTCTTGAGAAGGCCGGCATGATCAAACTGTTCACCGATTTTGCGCTGGGCCTGGTTGGCCATGCGCAAGGCGGTGCAGCCAAAGTTGCGGTGGTGTCCTCCGCACTCATGGGTACAATTTCCGGCTCAGGTGTAGCAAACGTTGTTACCACGGGTCAGTTCACCATTCCCTTGATGAAACGATTTGGCTACCGCGCAGCATTCGCAGGTGGCGTTGAATCAACCGCCTCCATGGGTGGCCAATTGATGCCCCCCGTCATGGGCGCTGTGGCGTTCATCATGGCTGAAACATTGGGTGTGGCGTATTCCGAAATCGTGAAAGCCGCCATTATCCCAGCCATTCTGTACTTCTTTGGCGCGTTCTGGATGGTGCATCTGGAAGCGGGCAAACATGGTCTGAAGGGACTGCACAAAAAAGATTTGCCCAACCCTTGGAAAGCGGTGAAAGATCAATGGTACTTGGTCATTCCACTGATTGCTTTGGTATGGTTGCTCGTAGGCGGTTACACGCCGCTGTTTGCAGGCACAGTTGGCCTGGCCTTCACTGTAGTACTTATTCTTGGCGCATCGATCGCCATCGGCTTGCCCAATATGGTCATTCGCGTGTTGTTCTGGATTGGCTTGGGTGTGGTGTGTGCAGCCTTCCTGCAATTTGGTATCTGGGTAATTGCCAGTGCCATTCTGGCATTGATTGCAATCAACACCTTCAAAAAGGGTGGTCGTGAAACACTGGCAGCTTGCCGTGATTCATTGGCCGATGGCGCCAAGTCAGCCTTGCCTGTGGGTGTGGCCTGTGCCATGGTGGGTATTATCATCGGCACTATGACACTGACCGGTGCAGCCAATACCTTTGGTCAATTTGTGGTCAGCGTAGGTGAAAACAGTCTGTTCCTGTCGCTGGTGTTGACCATGCTTACTTGCATTGTGTTGGGCATGGGTATTCCGACCATTCCCAACTACATTATCACCTCCAGCATTGCCGGCCCTGCGCTTGAACAGCTGGGTGTACCGTTGATTGTCAGCCACATGTTCGTGTTCTATTTCGGCATTCTGGCTGACCTGACACCACCGGTGGCACTGGCCTGTTTCGCAGCAGCCCCGATTGCCAAAGAACGTGGCCTGACCATTTCCATGGAAGCTGTCAAAATTGCAGCCGCAGGTTTTGTCATTCCTTTTATGGCGGTGTACACACCCGCACTGATGCTTCAGGACGGTGGGCCACTGGCCAGTGAAATCGGCTACATACCCGCGGTCATCTACATCGTGTTTAAAACCGTGCTCGCCATCAGCTTGTGGGGCGCTGCAGTTATTGGCTACTTGGGCGCGAAATTACCGGTATGGATCCGAGTACTGGGCATGGCCGCTGCTTTCACCCTGATTGCAGCTTTGCCTGCTACAGACGAAATCGGCTTTGCACTGGCAGTTGTGTTCGGCTACCTGGCCTGGCGCAACATGCGTGCCGTGAAAGGTAAGTTGCAAACTGCATGAGTGTGTGTGTATTCATCGCAGGGAAATCAGTGGCCTGCCTGGCAGGTTTGCTGTTTTCCCTAAGCTGGACACACTCTGTCGAAAAAACCGAATGGGTAGAGCACTGGCAAACTCAAAATGAATTGCTGGTTCTGCAAGAAACATTTGTGAAAGGCAGCGGTGCTGGAATCGACCCCGCACCCAATGCTGTTCTTGAAAACGGCTGGTATCACTGGAAACCGCAAACCGCTGTAGTTGTGCCGTCAATTTCTCTGGCCAATTCTGAATTGACTCCCGACAATTGGACGCTTTGTGCGCTTGATGCGGTGACGCGACGGGCTGGTGAATGTATTGACTTTGCAAAGTTCGAAGATCAAGGCGTCGAGTCGTTTACCATCCAGGCGAGCAGATAGCCGATTGTTTGGTGTGCTCAGGCGCATACCCCGTTTGCCAGGCTTGCGGTGTGCGGTGCGGGCGGGTGAGGCTTGGGTGCGGTACCAGCTGGCCGGCTTTGCAAGGCTTCCCGGCTGCTTCGCAGCGCGGGGCGGTTCCGAAAGGAACCGATGCGAAGACGCGTTCGCGTTTCGCATGCCCCAAGCCAGAAGCATCAAGCCGGAATCAGAAGCATTGCTTAGGCCAATCGGTACCGCACCCAAGCCTGACCAAGCACCAGCATCTACCGTCAGCCTCCACCCCGCAAGGTGTGCATCTGAAACTGCTTCGAGAAATGCGCCCTCGCATCGGCAGGCACACCATCAGAAAACGCCAGTGTTACTTCCATACGTTTCAATCGCACCAAAGCAATCACACGGTCGGGCATTTCTTTCCACGCAATGCGCGCTGTGCCGCCCTGCACTTCAAAATCCGCATGATCCGCCTGCTCTGAAATCATCGGAAACAGTTCAGCAATCATGTGTACCCAGCGACGCAACTCGCGCTCGGTGCACGACATGTCCAGCGCTTTGTCGGTGTTGAAAATGGCCATGCGAAACTAACCGCCCGCAATGGGTGGCCAAATGGCCAACACATCGTCGGGAGTCAACACTTTGGTGGCTCGATCTGCCGGGTCCACGTACACGCCATTAACCAACACCAAGTGGGTCAACTTTTCGGGCAAGTGGAATTGATCGATGATTTGCTGCACGGTACTGCCGCTGTTCACTTGCAGACGAACCGCGTTATCCACGCGGTTCGTTGGCAAATAGTCGGTCAATGTTGCAAAGAGCTTGAAGGTAATTTCCATGTACTTTGTGATTGAGCGCAAGCCAGATAGGCTTCCATTAATCGGGTAGGATCTTCGAGCAAATGGTCTTTCCATTCACCCAAGTGGATTTTGCCCTGAATCAGACCCCGCATGACGCCAACATGGTTCGTTAGCCCCAAACTGGTTGCACCAATCAGTACATCGCCAAGAAATTCCAAACGCAGGTAGGTGAACTCATCCTTGTTCTGCAACTCAACGCTTTGACCGCCCTCTGCACCCCACCACTGCCCAAACGAGGCAGCGATCAAGCCCAGAGTATCCAGCACGTTCATCGCCAAACTACCTTGTGTTTGCGTGCCCTGCCCCATCATGTTCTGGGCGGCAATACGCGCATCGTCCGCAGCAGCGGGTTGAATCATGTTCACGGCTTTCTCGCCGGTAGAAAAATCCCGTACCTGAGCCACATCGCCAGCAGCATACACATCGGCAATATTGGTCTGCATATGATCGTCCACCAGCAAGCCCTGATCCACCTGCAAGCCACTGCCTTCCAGAAAATCAAGGTTGGGTTTCACACCCGTGGCAGAAATCACCAGGTCCACTTCCAGCACTTCACCGTTTGAGAGTTTTGCACGCAAAGGTGCTCCATCTTTTGCGGCCACTGCCGTGCCGAAACCAAGGGCGGAACCAATCTTGCTGATCAAACCTTGTTGCTCCGCCTGGTTGCCCACTTCAATGGCTTCCACCTTGGTTGAACAATGCACATTCACGCCTTTCTTGATGCACCAGTCGCGAATCATGGAACCCGCGCCTTCGGTCATCATGCGTGGCACCATGCGGTTGCCCATTTCGACCACCGTCAGCTTCACGCCGCGCAAAGCCAGTGCTTCCATGATGATGCAGCCAATAAAGCCAGCACCCATTTGCAACACACGCGAACCCGGCTTGGCAAGCTCAATGATTTGCCTTGCATTCTCCAGCGTCCAGCAAGGGTGTACACCCGGCAAATTCACACCGGGAATCGGTGGCGAAATTGGACGTGCGCCAGTCGCAATCAGCAACTTGTCGTATTCCAGTACATCGCCGTTGTCCAGATGCACCTTTTTGCCGGATGTATCCAGCTTGGTTGCGCGTGCACGAATTTCCTGAATGTTCTGCTTTTTGAAA
>JAHJCM010000119.1 GCA_018812945.1 Gammaproteobacteria bacterium
AATGAATTTCGGTACCAGGAACAGGGAAATTCCCTTGGTGCCCACAGGCGCATCGGGCAAGCGTGCCAACACCAGGTGAATGATGTTCTCGGCCATGTCGTGTTCACCAGAGCTGATGAAAATCTTCGCACCGGTAATTTTGTAGCTGCCATCAGCCTGAGGTTCGGCTTTGCTGCGCAGCATGCCAAGGTCGGTACCGCAGTGTGGTTCGGTCAGGCACATGGTGCCGGTCCATTCGCCGCTGGTCAGCTTGGGCAGGTACAAATCTTTCTGTTCCTGACTGCCATGCTCGTGCAGGCAATCGTAAGCGCCGTGCGTCAGGCCGGGGTACATGGTCCAGGCCTGGTTGGCACTGTTCATCATTTCATAGAAAGCCTGGTTCACAGTCACAGGCAAGCCCTGACCACCGTAGTTGGGGTCGCAACTCAGCGAGGCCCAGCCAGCTTCCACAAACTGCTGGTACGCTTCCTTGAAGCCTGTGGGTGTTTTCAGTGAATGGTCGGTTTTGTTCAAGGTACAACCCTCCGAATCGCCCACAGCGTTAAGGGGTTGTAACACTTCCGCGCAGAATTTTCCGCCTTCTTCGATGATCTGATTCACCGTGTCTGCGTCAATTTCTTCAAAGGCGGGAATGCTTTTGAAAGTGGCTTCTGCGTTCAACATTTCGTGCAGTACGAATTGCATGTCGCGGATTGGGGGCGTGTATTGGCTCATTGAAGTGTCTCCTGGTACTACTGGCTCAGAATTTCTGACTGGGTTTGCTGGTAATGCTGAATCATGCGTTCAAAGCCTTGGCGGGCCCGCTTCACAGACAAAGAATCACCCATAAGGCGACCTTGCTGGTGGGCTGCCAGAATCAGGCCGACCATCTCGAAAACGAGTTGGTCCGCATGGGCCTGATTGGCCGGTAAATGATTTTCTTCGATGGCCTGTGCCGTGGCACGGTGCATTTCTTTTTGCCAGTCGCGATGCATTTTCACCAGGACATCGCGAACCGCCCCTGGCCTGTCATCGTATTCTGTCGCGCCTGAAATATAGATGCAACCACTGTCGATTTCCTTGCCAATCCGATCAAGCCAACGCATGAAAATTGCGCGCAAACGGGGCAATCCACGGGGCTCTTTCAGGCAGGGGAACAACACGGCATTGATGAATTGGGTTTCGTACTCTTGAAGTACGGCAATTTGAAGTTCTTCACGCGAGCCAAAGTGGGCAAATACACCGCTTTTGCTCATGGCCATTTTTTCCGCGATAGAACCAATGGTCAAACCCTCGAGTCCCTGTGTGGACGCGATTTCAAGCGCCGCCTCAACAATGGCGGCTCGGGTTTGTTCACCTTTGCGCATATAGAAAATAGACCGAACGTTCGTTTTTTTATGAGTGTACGCTATTTCTTCTGCAAAAAGGGAATGGGCCAGGTTAGAGAAATTCCTCTAGGGCATGATCATCAACATCGTTTTGTTCAAATTATTTGAACAAAAAATGCAAAAACCACTGCTCGATTTCCTTCGAGTGAGCACGCATGATTCATCCATCGATTCAGTGAATCGCAAACCCAATACGGAGAATTGAAATGACTACAGCAAACACAACACAAGCAAGCACGAATGTTCTGGACAATGCCTTTAACTCATCAGCCTCAACCATTGCCCTGATTGGCCGGGTTCTACTGGCTACCATGTTTGTTCTGGCGGGCTTCGACAAAATCGGAGGGTTCGAGGGCACCGCCGGGTACATCGGTTCTGTGGGTCTGCCTTTTCCAGAACTGTTGACCGTTCTGACCATTGCGGTTGAAATTGGGGCGGGGCTGGCTTTGATTGTCGGCTTCCAGGTAAGAATTGCTGCCTTGCTACTGGCTGGTTTTACCTTGGCTGCCTCGGTTTTGTTTCACAACTACTGGGCCATGCCTGCTGAACAGGCCTTTGTGCAGCAACTGATGTTCATGAAAAACGTGAGTGTTGCTGGTGGCCTGCTAATGGTTGTGGCTTTGGGTGGTGGCACACTGGGCTTGAGCAAAGGCAAATAAGCGCTTCAAACAACTGGAAACACCAATTCACCGGGCTGGGGTAGAACCTGATACCCACCGGTGAAAGCACCAAATGAAGGCAGTATGAGCTGATCTCTTTTCAGGTAGAAGCATGGCAATCGGGCTCGGCTTCTGCCTTTTCCGTTCAGCACCACCACTGGGTGCTCATGCCCGGCAAGCACCAAAGCATTTTGCACGGTTTGCGGGTGATGGCACAAAGCAAACCCACCCAGCATGAAAGGCTCCTCCACCACCGAAATGTTCAAACTTGCGGGCGGATCACCTGCCTTGCTGTCGTGATTGCCACGAATTAATGTCATTCCGATATCAGCGTATTGGTCCCGCCAAGCCCGGAGCTTTCCCAGTAACTCGGGGTTGTGCGCCATTTTTGCGTGCAACAAATCGCCCAGAAAGTAAATCGAAAGCGGCTCGAATTCCGCAATGCATTCTGAAAGTTTATCCAAATTCTCCTGAGTGGTCCCTGCTGGCACTGGCACACCCAGGCTGCGAAAGGTAGCGGCTTTGCCCAAATGAACATCGGCGACAAAAAGCGCCTTGTGTGCGGGTGAAAACACAGCTTTGTGTCGCAACAGTTGAAGTGCGCCAAATGGCGTTTCAATTGAATGTACTGAAGAATTTGCTGATAACAAATGCACGGTGAAGATGACCTGAATTGTAATTTTGAAATCTGTTAAACCTGAGCTGCTTTCTCCAGCTCGGCCACCATTCTTGCCACACGATCGCTGAGCTTTTCCGTGCTGACGGTTTCACGCAATCGCTCAATCAGCAAGGGAAACGCAAAAGGTGTTGGGCGATCAATCGACTTGAACACCAAAGTTTTGCCGTGAATTGCACAAAGCGCTGCCTCCATTCGTTTCAAATCAAGTTCTTGTTCAAGCGCCTCACGCTGGGCCTGGTCCAGCAACAAATTATTTTGATCGTGTTTTTTAAACACCTCGAAGAACAAACCGCTGGAGGCTTGTAACTGCTTTGCACTTTTTCCCGCCCCGGGGAAGCCTTGAAAAACCAAACCCGCGATTCTGGCAATTTCCCGGAAACGTCGCTGGGCGAGTTCAGAGGCGTTGAGACAAGCCAGCACGTCCTCGAAAAGATTCTCCGTAGAAAACAACGGGGCTTGTGCAAGGCTGCCCGCAATCCATTCATGCCAGTTCACGGGTTCCGCACTCAACAGTTCAAACCCGTAATCGTTCATGGCAATTGAAAACGTGCCCGGTTTGTTCCGCGAGGCACGCCAGGCCAGAAGACTGGCCAAACCAATGTGCACCGTGCGTCCTTCAAATGGATATACAAACAGATGGTGACCTTCTTTGCTGTGCATCTCTTCAATCAGCAAGTTGCCAGTATTGGGCAAAGCACTCCAGCGCATTTGCAAGGCCAACAAACTCTCAAGTGCGCGCAGCTCGGGCAAAGTGGTCTTTTTCCCGGAAGAAATAGCCTGATGTGCCAGCTCCAGCATTTGCAGGGACGCGTGAGCAAGTTCACTGCTTAAGGGCATTTTACCGCCCTGCCACTGCGGCACCGTGGCTTTTTTGCGGTTGGCTTTGCGCACATAGGCAGTCATGTCACGCACCTTCACCAGTTCAAGTACGCGGCCTGCAAAACTGAAACAATCGCCGGTTTTCAGGCGGGCAATAAACCCTTCTTCAATGGTGCCAAGGCGCCCGCCAGTCATCCAGGCCACATGCATGGCGGCATCAGAAACAATGGTACCCACCGACATGGCATGCCTGCGCGCAATGTCACGTCGCGGCACGCGGTAAATGCCATCCTCATCGGCAGCTACCCTTTGATAGTCTGGATAGGCTGCCAGGCTTTCGCCTCCCTTCTCTACAAAAGCCAAGGCCCAATCAAACTGGGAGCGGCTCAAATTTTCATATGCACTTGTGGTGCACACTTCGGCAAACAATTCATCGGGTTTAAATCCAGTACCCATGGCCACAGTCACCAGGTGCTGCACCAACACGTCGAGTGGGGCCTGCGGGCTAAAACGCGATTCAATCTGTTTTTGCTGGGCTGCATGGCGGGCCGCAGCAGCCTCGACCAATTCAAGCGCATGGGTGGGCACCACTGTGATTCGGGAAGGCCTGCCGGGTGCGTGCCCGGAACGGCCTGCACGTTGAAGCAGTCGGGCAACGCCTTTGGGCGAACCAATTTGAATCACGCGTTCTACGGGTAAAAAATCGACGCCCAGATCAAGCGATGAGGTACACACCACCGCCTTCAGGCTGCCGTTTTTTAATCCTTGCTCGACCCAATCGCGCACAGTTTTATCGAGTGAGCCGTGGTGCAAGGCCAGTAAACCGGCGTAGTCGGGCCGGGCTTCGAGCAAAGCCTGATACCAAATTTCCGCTTGAGAACGTGTATTGGTGAACACGAGGGTGGATGCAGACTGGTCGATTTCTCGCGCCACAAACTCGAGCTGATTCAAGCCCAGATGCCCACCCCATGGAAAACGCTCAAAGGTGTCAGGAATCAAACTGTCGATCATCAATTGTTTGGGTAACTTGCCCTGGACCAAAGTGCACTTGGCATCGTTTTTAACAGGGTGTAGCAGCACATCCATGGCCACCGGCAAGTTACCCAAAGTAGCGCTTAAACCCCACACCTGCAGGCCCGGGTTAATGCGGGCCAGGCGTGCGATGGCCAACTGCAGTTGCACACCACGTTTGTTGCCGATCAGTTCATGCCATTCATCGACCACCAACACTTGCAGTTTGCTCAAGTTGGGCTGGCTGCTGGCGCGCGTGAACATCAGGGTCAGGCTTTCAGGCGTGGTGACCAAAGCGAAAGGGGGCTTACGCAAAATGGCAGCTCGCGCGGCTGAATCGGTGTCGCCGGTTTGCAAGGCCACATCGCAATCACCCACCAGGGCTGACAGCGATTGCTGCAAAGCCTTGGTGCTGTCAGCAGCCAAAGCGCGCATGGGTGTTATCCACATGACACGGGTTGCAGCGCCCTTTGGCCTGGGAAGTTGTGCCAGCCGAAGCAAGGCACCCAGCCACACCGCCAGGGTTTTGCCAGCACCGGTGGTGGCATGAAGCAAGCCGCTGTGGCCTTTCTGAAAAGCCTTCCACACCTGCAATTGATACTCGAAAGGCTGCCAGCCTTGTGCTTCGAACCACTCCTGAAGATTGCTCAAGGTGAGTTCTGACAACGGCGGCCTATTCGCCTGAAGAGCGACTTCGGGAGCTTGACCTACAGTGGCCGTTGCCGAAGTTACTGCCCTGTCGGCCGCTTTCTTTTTTCGGCGCAAGGCCTTGAGCTGTGTGCCCACATTGGGGCCTGGCGGAATGCCTCGAAATTCAGACATGGTTTACTGCATTGATGATCCGGTTCCCGATTGTGCCATGGTTAATTCAAACCCGGTTGGTGATCAGCCAGCAGCCTCAAGTTACCACCGATGGCTGCGGTGTTGATTGACAGCACCTGCTCACAAACCAGCCTGTAATCGGGATAAACGCCATGCTCATCGGCCAACACCAGAGGAATGATTGATCCGGGGTGCTTGGCCAGGAGATTGCACACCCTTTTCAAGATTTCTGTGTTTTCCGGGTGACAAATTACCAGTTTGATATTGCCAAGATCGATTTCAGACAACACCTCGGCATTCGCGATCAAATGTGGGTTTCGGTCATCGTCTGCGAGCTCACAAACCGGCACATTCCCGGTGGCCAGCACTGCGTCAATTTGTTGTTCAAGCAAAGTGAGGTCCTGTGCAGTGCACCAAACCCGGCCACGGGGTCGGCAGCGGTATAGGTTTTGTTCACCTGTGGGGCCGGGCAATTCTTGGTCCTGCATATTCTTAAGCCGAGGCAGGCGCATCAAGGTAGGCAAATAATGCGGGCCACCTGCCTTGGGCCCGGT
Organism: Gammaproteobacteria bacterium; assembly: GCA_018812945.1. Lineage (GTDB taxonomy): Bacteria > Pseudomonadota > Gammaproteobacteria > Burkholderiales > Burkholderiaceae_B > Limnobacter. The sequence goes on from JAHJCM010000119.1 coordinate 5,912, forward strand.
TCCCGATTTGCCATGCCCACCAAATGGCTGGCTACCCACCACAGCACCTACCATGTTTCGGTTCACATACACGTTGCCAGCTTGCGTGGTGTTGCAAACCAGATCGATGGTGGATTGAATGCGGCTGTGAATACCAAAGGTAAGGGCATATCCGGTAGCATTCAATTCATGAAGCAAGGCAGGCAAGTGTTTGGCCTTGAAACGCAAGACATGCAGTACCGGGCCAAACACCTCTTGCTGCAGTTCATTCAAGTGCTGTAGTTCGATCAAGGTCGGCACCACGAAGTGACCTGCGACGGGAAGATCCACGCGTTTCGCCCGGAACACGGGAAATCCATTTGCGTCCATGTTTTCAATGTGGGTATTCACTGCTTGCCATGCGTCTCGATCAATCAGGGGTCCAAGATCAGTGGAAAAAAATGCAGGATCACCCACCTGAAGCTCCTGCATTGCAGCTTTTAGAAGAGCGATGAGGCTGTCGGCGATGTCCTCTTGCACACACAGCACCCGCAGTGCCGAACAACGCTGCCCCGCACTTCCAAAAGCCGATTCAAGCGCATCCCCGACCACTTGTTCAAGCAATGCCGATGAGTCAACCACCATGGCATTTTGTCCGCCTGTTTCAGCAATCAGCAAGGCGGGGCTTTGCAAGCAGTCACGATTCAACAAACTGGCTTGAATGTGCTTGGCCGCCGCATTGGAACCCGTGAACAAGACGGTATCCACTGCGTGATAACTGCATAACCATGCACCCACTTCCCAGTCGCCATAGACCAGCTGCAACACCTCCACAGGCACGCCTGCCTTGTGCAACAGCTTTGCTGCATAACATGCAATGTGCGGCGTTTGCTCGGCGGGCTTGGCCACCACCACGTACCCACTGGCCAGTGCACCCACCACCTGTCCCATAAAAATGGCCAAAGGAAAATTCCAGGGGCTGATGCACACCGCAAGGCGCGGTGTTGATCCGGATTGCAATGCAGGTAAGGTGGAAACCTGAGCTGCATAGTAGCGGCAAAAATCAACGGCCTCGCGCACTTCCATGTGGGCATTTGGGATGGTTTTTCTGGCTTCGTGAACCAGCAGGTTAATCAATGGAAGGTGATGACGCTCGAGCAGCTCCGCTGCCTGCAATAGGACAGCCGCCCAGTGTTCTTGCCCTTTCCCAAACCAATCGCCACCCGTGCTGCGCGATCGAAAAGCAACACCCAATGCTGATTGCACCTGCCCATGTGTGCTGTAAGCCAAGGGTTCCAAATCCGCAAAGGTTTCGCTACCCACGGCTTGATTCAATTCCTGCACAGTGCGTTTGCAATACAAATCTAGCCCGCTTGAGTTCAGGCGATTGGCGCCAAACAAATTCCGTGCTGGTACGCAGGCAGGGTTGGCTTGAACGCCATGCCTACGCAAGGTGAGAAGCGGGTGTTCCAGCAGTTCATTCACGTCCACATTCGGATCCACCATCTGATTAACGAACGAAGTGTTGGCGCCATTTTCCAGCAAACGGCGCACCAGGTAGGGAAGCAATGTTTGGTGAGTGCCCACAGGCGCATAAATCCTGGCACGGCTGTAAAGCCCCTCACCCATGCCATGCAAACACTGCATCTCGAACTGCCGAACATTCAGTTGCTCAGCCAGGTGCTGAACAGCGGCGTACGTATGCGCGTTGTGAGTGGCAAATTGTGGGTAAATGAAATCGGCATTGCGCAACATCAGCTGCGCGCAACACAGGTACGAAAGATCGGTGTGAACCTTCTGGGTAAACACAGGGAAATGTGTCAAACCCTGTATTTGGCAACGCTTGATTTCACTGTCCCAATATGCACCTTTGACCAATCGAACCTGGATAACCCGTTCACTGGCGCGTGCCAGTGCAGCGACAAATCGAACCACAGCTGTTGCTCGGGTTTGATAGGCCTGAACCGCCAACCCAAGACCATTCCAGCGCTTTAGTTGAGGTTCAAAAGCCAAGCGTGTGAACAGGTCGAGTGATAATTCCAGGCGCTCGCTTTCCTCTGCGTCCACATTGAATGCAATGTTGTGCTGCCTGGCTGAAAGTGCCAGTGCGTAAAGCCGCGGGTACAGTTCGGCTTGCACGCGTTGTTCTTGCCACACGGTGTATCGCGGGTGCAATGCCGACAACTTCACTGAAATACCGTGACCGTCGATTACGCCTTTGGAATTACTTTGCCCAATCACATGGATTGCATGCGAGTAGCTACTGAAGTAAGCCTGCGCGTCCGCTTCACACAAAGCCGCTTCACCCAGCATGTCGAAGGAATAGGTAAAGCCCTGCGAGGATTTCGCACGGCTGCTGCGCAAGGCTTCCTCAATGGTTTGGGCGGCAACAAACTGCTGCCCCATGAATTTCACCGCCTGTTCCACGGCAGCGCGAACCAGGCCTTCGCTGCTGCGTGCGATCAAGCGCCGAAGGGTGGACAACAGGGTGTCGTCATCTGGAATTTGAATCCAATGACCAGCCATGAACAAACCCCAGGTGCTTGCATTCACAAACAGGGAGGTGCTGTTGCCCAAGTGAGCCGCCCAATTTGCATGGCTTAATTTGTCGCGAATCAAACCATCGCGTGTTTGGGCATCCGGAATTCGCAACAGAGCCTCGGCAAGGCACATTAGTGCAACACCCTCCTGGGTGGACAAGCGATATTCCGCCATCCACTGGTGGACGCCTGCACAGTGCTTTTGCACCTCGTGTAATCGCTTTACATGCCCGAGTGCGGCCTGTTTGATGAGATCAAACCCGGTGTCGGGCCAATCGGATTGTTCAAGCAGAGTGCGTACTCGCAGTGTTTCATCCACCCGGGCCAGTGACCCTATTTCAGTGCGCAAACGATCCAGCTCAGCCAGCATGTTCAGCCCAGTCAAACGAACGCTGCACATGCCGCTCCCAATGCGGATTCAGAAGAACCGTCAGCAACTCCACTGCACGCTGCGCACTGCTGCCAGTAGGGTCTGCGGCAGGGTTTAACTCAACCAGATCGACCGATCCGACACAACCGGTTTGAGCAATGCGCGCCATGCAATATCGAAGCGAATCGAGCTGCAAACCACCGTCTTCCGGGGTACTCACGCCGGGTAACACCAAGGGGTCAAGGCAATCCACATCGAAACTCACGTGCAAATGTGTACCCGGCTCAATGTCGCTCAGTGCAATATTCATGGCCTGAATAATTCCACGCCCTTGTATGTGCCGCATGGTAAGCATGGGCAAAGCCGCACGGCGAACCGCGCGGCGCTCCTCGGGGTCAACAGAACGCACACCCAACAATCGAATTTGAGAAGCGCGCAAGGTTGGGGCAAACCCGGCAAGCTCGGTCAACTCAGGTGGTCCCTGACCGCACAGCGCGGTCAAGGGCATGCCATGCATATTGCCGGTGATCGAAGTATTGGCCGTATTGAAGTCAGCATGCGCATCCAGCCACAACACGCGCAGTTCTTTGCTCTGACGTTGGCAATTCGATGCCACCGCACTGATTGAACCCATGGCCAGCGAATGATCGCCACCCAGCAATACGGGAATATCGCCAACATTCAATGCGTCGGCCACTGCGGCATACACTGCCCGATTCCACGCCAGTACTTCATGGAAATTCCGATACCCCTGCACCTCGACATGCGGTTCAGATGTCGGTATTTTCAGATCGCCGCGGTCAATCACTTTGCAACCAATTTTTTGCAAACCCTGCTGAACACCGGCGCGCCTTAGTGCATAAGGCCCCAGTGCAGCACCGGCCATATTTGCGCCGGCGTCGCACGGGGCACCGATCAGTGAAATCATGCGACCTCCCCGTGTTTCAACGAACTGTACAAGTTCTTGGGATTCGGCAGTTCAGGGATCAAGGACAGTGATTCAAGCTCACCCTGTGCAAGCGCCAACCTGTGCATGTAACGCATCGCGGAAAAATCTTCGAGCGCAAAACCCACCGAGTCAAACACGGTGATTTGATCCGGCGCTGTACGCCCAAGCGCGAAACCGGTCAGCACTTCCCACAACTCCGTCACTGGAAAATCCTTGGGCATTTGCTGGATTTCCCCCTCAATCCGTGTTTGCGGTTCATATTCAACAAATACGCGGGCATCGCGAAGAATATCGGGGTCAAGCTCGGTTTTGCCGGGGCAGTCGCCGCCGATGGCATTGATGTGAACGCCTGGCCTGAGCATGTTTTTGGTCAACACGCTGGCATGAGTTTTTGCGGCTGTGGCAGTGGTGATCACGTCAACCTCACGTACAGCTTCCGGGACACTTTTGCACAATATAGTCTTCAAGCCGAGTTCATACAAATGATTGGCCAGTTTTTCTGTCACCGAAAAATCGGTGTCGTACAAATAAAACGTGTCAATGCCGAGCAGCTCGTGAAATGCAACGGCCTGAAACTCGCTTTGGGCACCATTGCCGATCAGCGCCATGCTACGCACCGCTGGGTTAGCCATCTGCCGTGCTGCCAGTGCAGAAGTCGCGGCAGTGCGCAACGCGGTGATCAACGTCAATTCACTGACAAACTCCGGCAGGCCGGTTTCTACACGCGCGAGAACACCAAAGGCCATGACCGTGGGCAATTCATGCCGGTGATTGTTGGGATGCCCGTTGACGTACTTAAAACCATAGGTTTGTCCATCACTGATTGGCATGATTTCAATCACGCCCTGTGCAGAATGACTCGCCAGACGCGCAGACTTGTCAAACTGTTCCCAGCGCTTGAAATCGTGATCAATCTCGTTAACCATTCCCCGAATACAGTGGGCCAGACCAGTCCGTGAAATCAGTGTTGCCGCGCCTTGCGCGCTCAGGAATAAGGTGCGCATCGCATACCCCCTCACCTGCTGAATTGCGAGTAGAAATACCATTGTGCTGCCCAGTGAAGGCAATCAAAAGCACACAATTTTCTTACAAAATGGCAATTTTCTTGCACAATGACAGCATCAACCTACACTTCGATAGCATGGATGCTTTAGATCACCAACTTTTGGGACTGCTTCGCACCAATGCCAGGTTAAGCATCGCGGCATTGGCACATCATCTGAAAGTATCCCGCGGCACAGTGACCAATCGAATCAACAAGCTGGAGAGCTCCGGCGTGATCGTGGGCTACAGTGTCAAATTGCGGCCCGATACAACACCCAATCTGATTGTCGCCTGGATGAGTATCTTGATTGAAGGCAATGACAGCCGCACCGTGCTGGCGAAGCTGCTCGGGGAACCTGGGGTAACCGCCATTCACAGCACCAATGGACGGTGGGACTTGCTGGTTGAGTTGCAGGCAGAAAACCTCACGGGGCTGTCAGGAATTTTGGAACGAATTCGACTCATCAAGGGGATCAGCAACACCGAGACCAGCATTCATCTGTCAAGCTACAAAAGCTAAGTAATTTGCAAACAATCGCGGAACCAAGCTTGGATCTTGTCAACTCACTACAATATCCATCCTCGCGACCTGACCTATGTTCAAGGCAAACCAAATTGCTGTCTGCGACGCAAAAGCGGTCGAAGAACCCTCTGCTTCCGAGGAAGCTTCAACACGACACATACCTTCAGTTTCAAGCACAGCGAAAACAATTGCGAGATTGTCCCTTCCTGGTTTGTTGGCAAACCGGTGTCAATTACCCAATCAATCCGAACTATCGAGCTCACGTGCAATAAAAACGGCCGACGGCAAGTGGCCTAAAGTAATAACAAAAGAAAAGTTGGGTGATGGATTTGTGCCAAGCAGCCTGAAAACACACTACACCAAACCGCCCGCACCAGACTGCAAAAAGGCTGGGCTCGATGAAATTCCACTACTTGACGCACGCCTGCACCTTGTTACCTCAGGGCAAGATGATGCAGCCATGAAACGCAATTTCGACTACATTTTCAATCAGCCAGTGAACCCAATCGTGATTTGCCTGGCGGATCAAAAACTTGAACAGTTCAAGACTCGGATACCGGAAGTTCAACCCTCGCACCTGGAACAGCTTGCCCTGCTTCGCCGTGGTGGTTCAGAAACATTGAAACATCGCAATGCACACCACAGCGTCGCCTTGGCGAATTGGGATCTGGCCAGCACCATCGTCTACGAAACCGCCAAGCGCAGGGAACCTGCAACGCCGAAGGCCATTCGCAATTTGTTCATTCGCATCAATACGGTGCTGATGCAAGAAATTCACAACAGTACGGGTGGGCAAGTAAGGCAACTGAACAATGTGTGGGTCGGACCCTGTGACACCAAAGGCAGCACCGACCCCCACCCAAGCCGCCTGGCGGTGCCCGGCTCAATGGTCAACACCGAATTGAACACCTTGTGCAATGAAGTGGCCGAAGAATTGAACCTTGGCAATGTCAACCCGATTTTGCTGGCGGCGAGAACCGCCATGAAAGGAATTTCAATTCATCCTTTCTCAGATGGCAACGGCAGAACCTGCCGCCTGATTGCTGATTTTGTCCTGCTGAGATCAGGACTATTACCCGCTTGCTTTGACGATGAAAGCAAAAACATGATGGTGTTCCCGAGGATTGCGCCTGACATGAACCACAACACAACCAGTGCAGCAAATTTGATGATGGCTGCACTGCAAAGAAGCTACCAACAATTTGATTAATTCAAACGATCGTTTGATTTATTACAAATGGCTTTGCTATGATGGACTTCCCAAAATCATTAACAAGTGACCATGAGCATGCCAACCCCACACACCATCAAAATCGGCGGCGCCTGCGGCTTTTGGGGCGACAGTAGCCTGGGCACTGAGCAACTGCTGAAGGTTCCGGGAATACAGTACATCACCTACGATTACCTTGCGGAACTGACCCTGGCCATCATGGCGGGCATGCGCATGAAAAACCCGGAGCACGGATATGCACTCGACTTCATTGACCTGATGAAGAAGACCCTGCCCGCGGCCAAATCCAAAGGCATCAAGATTATCGCAAATGCAGGCGGGCTTAACCCTGCCGGTTGTGCAGCGGCCTTGCAGCAAGCCATGATTGAGGCTGGCCACACCATTCGAATTGGCGTGGTCAGCGGCGATGACGCAACAGGCACGCTTGGCCAACTGCGCAAGGATGGCGTTGAATTGCGAGACCAACATTCAAGCCAGGCTGCACCGCCATTTTTTCTGACAGCCAATGCCTACTTGGGTGCTTTTCCTATTGCAGCTGCACTGGATGCCGGCGCTGACATTGTGATTACCGGCCGTGTGGTCGACAGTGCCATGGTGTTGGGCGCACTGGTGCATGAATTCAAGTGGCAAACCACAGACTTGAACCCGCTTGCGCAGGGCAGCCTGGCAGGTCACATTGTGGAGTGCGGCGCACAGGCCACCGGCGGGCTGTTCACAGATTGGCAACAAGTGCCTGACTGGGCCAACATTGGTTACCCGATTGTGGAAGTGGCTGCGGATGGAAGCTTTGAGTTGAGCAAACCGGAAGGCACAGGCGGCTTGGTGAACAAAGCCGTGGCCACCGAGCAATTGCTTTACGAAATTCATGACCCGGCCAACTATGCCCTGCCCGATGTGGTGTGCGACTTCACCACAGTGAACATTGAAGAAACCGGCCCGAACCGGGTACGGATTTATGGAGCCACTGGCAAAGCACCCAGCGAATTGTACAAGGTGTGTGCCACGTATCCAGAAGGTTTTCGGTGCATTGGCATGCTGTCGATTGTGGGGTTTGATGCGCATGCCAAGGCAAAGCGCACAGGCGAAACCATTCTGGAACGCACACGCGCCATGTTAAAGCGCCAAGGTTTGGCAGACTACACACGCACGTCAATAGAAATCATTGGCAGTGAAACCGATTTGGGCCCACATGCCCAGGTGCGGTTGGGTCACGAAGCCATGATGCGCATCGCAATTACGCACAGCGACAAAAAGGCTGCTGCAATTTTCTCTCGTGAAATTGCCCCGGCAGGCACCAGCTATGCGCCTGGGACCAGCGGCAACTTTGGCATGGGACGCCCCAATGTAACCCCCTTGGTAAAAATGTTCAGCTGCTTTGTGCCCAAACACATGCAAACTGCGATTGTTCAGGTAGGCGGTGAAAACATTCAATACCAAGAACCGGAACACCCCAAGGCACGTGCTGAAACCCGCCCGAATAATGAAAAGGCATTTGGAGAAGTAACCGTGCCCCGCGAGCTATTGGGCAAACCCTTGATTGAAATTGCACACGGCCGCAGCGGCGACAAAGGCGACACCAGCAACGTGGGCATTGTGGCCAGAAAGCCTGAATATTGGCCATTGTTGCGGCATTTACTGCGCCCCGAGAATGTGAAAAATCACTTGGCTCACTTGGTGAAAGGTGAGGTTCACACTTTCGAGCTACGTCAAGTTCAAGCCTTTAATCTCGTTATGAAAGAAGCACTCGATGGTGGTGGCATGACCTCGATGAGAAACGACCCACTGGGCAAGGGCATGGCCCAAGTGTTGCTGAACATGAAAATTACCGAATAATCTTCACCTGTTTGAAGGGGTACACCACGTTGGGCGGACCCCCTAGCTAGTTATCTTTTTCCTACACGGTGTCTCCGTTAGTGAAAGTGTGAGGCGAGATCCAGAGAGCGCCTACTACATCCAACACACAGGAGAACACCATGCAAGTTAAACAGATCGCAATCGTTGCAGCCATCGCTTCCTCTTTCGCAATGCCCATGACAGCCAAGGCTTCTGACATTGCCACCTTGAACGGCTGGGGCGCTTTGTTCGCCGCTGCGCACTCAGGCCATCAGGCTTCTGCCCAAGGTCAGGCACAAGGTGAAATCAAGGTCAGCCTGTTCCAGCGCCAGCAACCACCTGCCGCGCAACCTGCACCAGAAGCCTCGCCAGAACCAACACCAGTGGCTGAACCAACCCCCACAAACGAACCTGCACCCACTGCTGAAGCCCCCGAAATGGAACAACCTGAAGCAGGTGATCAAACCGCTGCGGCAGATGATAGCGTGGGTGAATCTGCCGAAGCAGGTCAAGACAACGCTGGCCAGGCCATGGCGAGCGCCAACGCAAGCCTGAGCGCCACGGTGACCTTGAGCGGCGAGCAACTGGGCCAGGTGTTGAATACAGTCGATGGCGTTTACCAGACAGCAGGCACAGTGGTTGAAGGTGTTACCGGTGGTGTGTTGGGCACGGTGCAAAACGTGGCCAACATGACCTCTGGTGCAAACCTGGCTGCCGATATGGCCAGCACAGGTTCACTGGATATTGCAGGCTTGGCCACAGCCAACATGGCTGGTAATTTGAGCGCGACAGCCAGCATGATGAATGCGGGCCAGTTGGGCGCAATTACTGCCATGACGTCAAGCCTGATCCAGAACGTGATTGCTTCCCGCCCAGCTTCATTGACAGGCTTGCTGCGTTAATCGCAAGCGAAGCGCTAAAAGCCCTTGCTGGTGATAGTCATCAGCAAGGGTTTTTGGTTTAGTGAAATTGAGTTCAGCGAATATTAAGCGTGTTGGGATAGAAAGAAAGCCACCACTTTGTCTGAGAGCGTGTCCAGGTTGTCGCCCTTCTTGGGCTTGTACCAAGTCACCATGAAGTTCATGGCACCCAACACCATCAAGCGTGCAAACTTGGTATCCCCACCCAGAAACCCAGCATTGTGCAAGCCATTGACGGCATTTTGCCAAATGGCATCGTATTCATCTTTGGTTGCGATCAGCCTGCGCTGGTGTACCTCGTCCAGGCAACGCCAGTTGTAAAGCATCACTGGAATGAAGTCATTGCCGTCTTCGAGAATAATGCTGAGGTGCACTTTCACCAGGGCACGAAACTGCGCATCGGCCGGCAAGTTGGGCTTGACGACAGCACGGGTTTTTTCAAGCCCCTGGCGCAAGCCTTCCTCAACCACCGCCACCAAAATGTCTTGCTTGCTGGCAAAGTGGTAAAAAGGGCTGCCGCACTGCATGCCTACCGCGTTGGCAATGGCCCGCATGCTGGCACCATCGTAGCCCTTGTCGCGAAACAGCTTCGCGGCTGCACGAACAATGTCGCCACGCCGCCCGTCATCGTGTTTTTGTTCTTTCAATACTCTAGCCACAACCCAGTCCTTTTTTATGTTGTCAGGTCTCGCACCATCCACTGGTGGGGTATTCCCACCTCCATGTGGGCTTTACCACACGGTGCAAAACCATGTCGACTGTAAAATTCGATCGCCTGCTGCTGCGCACTCAGGCGCACCTGCGGCAAATTGTTATCTTTGGCCACTGCCAACAAAGCCAGCAACATGGCACTACCTATTCCCTGGCTTCTGAATTCAGGGAGTACAGCCATTCGGCCAATTTTTCCTTCAGGCAACAACCTTGCTGTGCCCACGGGCTTGTCGCCTAACCAGGCAAGCACATGTGTAGAAACCGAATCGTGTTCATCCCATTCTTCGGAATCATCAATGCCCTGCTCTTGAACAAAAACAGAACGGCGAATGGAACTGGCCCACTCGCCGTTGATCAACCAACTGGAACAGTCAATCCGAATCAACGAATCGATCAGCCCAATGCGGCGAATTCAGCATCAACTGCTTCCAGCATTTCCTGGGTAATCAAACCACCGGAAAAATTGGCCACAACAGCCAATGGGAAACCTTTGCCCATGCCGATTTGTGGATGTGTGGAAATGCCGGGCATGTGTTTTTCCAAAATTGCTGCGGTTTGGGGGTTGTCCAGCAAATCGCCCAGTTTGGATTGGGTTGAGAAAGCCATGTAAATCGTCTCCTAGAATTTTAAATGAACCCACAATTCAAACAAACGCTTGAATTATTTTCTCATTCTAGACCAAGAATCGATCAGCTGTAACGCTTTTTCAACGCAGCCACCGCCTCGGTGTAAATCTTGTCGAGGTCTTTGGGATCCGAGATGGAAATTTGAAGGTTTCGCACAATGCCATCTTTCAGGCTATACAACCAGCCATGCACCGTGAGGTCTTGTCCGCGCTCCCACGCATCCTCGATCAAGGTGCTCTCGCACAGGTGTTTCACCTGTTCAATCACGTTCAATTCGCACAGTTGATCATGGCATTTCTGCTCAAGGGCTGCGTCGCAAGTAACAAGCCCGTGTCTGCGCGCCAACTGGTGAATGGGACGAACCCATGCATCGGCCAAACCCACCCTGTCGCCCCGCATGGCCATGCGCACGCCCGAGCAGCCATAGTGACCACACACAATGATGTGTTTCACCTTCAAAAACTCCACCGCAAACTGCGTGGCCGATTGGCCGTTCAAATCGCCATGAAACACCTGGTTGGCCACGTTGCGGTGTACAAAAACTTCACCGGGCTGCAAATTAACAATGGTGTTGGCCGGTACACGGCTGTCAGAACAACCAATCCAGAAGTACTCCGGAGATTGCTGATTCTCAAGGCGTTTGAAAAATTCGGGGTCTTTGTCCACTTGAGCCGCAGCCCAGGTTTGGTTGGCATCAAGAAGGTGTGAAAGGTCTTTGGACACGGTGTTCGCCTGTTGGAGTCAAGGCCCTCATTTTAATGCAGCGCAGCATGAAGTGGCATTGGGGAGAGCCCGAGGTGACGCTTTTGCATCACCTCAGTCTCACCAGAATCTATATCCTGGTTTTATTCAACCTGTGACACGTAGCTGACGGACAGAACATCTTCTGGGCTGGCCGTGCTGCGGCCTTTGGTGTAACCAAACTGCAGGGCTGAAGTGGTGTCCAGCGCGTAGACGGCTGAAATTGCCCGTTCCTTGCGCTTCTCGGTGCCTGCCAGCAATTCATCCCGCTGAGAGGTGGTCAGATTGACAAACAAAGAATCACCCAATGGGAAATTCACGCCCACGGTGGCGTAGTTGCCATTGAGCAAAGGGAGCTCAGGGGTATCACCATAGTACTGGCGACCCAGCACTGCGGTCAGTCCAAATCCATTGTTAAAGCGATAGGCCAGGTCAGTCTGAATGCCGTAGTCTGTCTTGCCTGTGCCAAGCCCCCGGTCTTCATTGCCGGTTGCAATTTTCACCAAGCCGGTTGCCGACATGGCAAAGCCCTTGGTTTGAATGCCGCCGATAATATCGGTAGTGTATGTGGCCACCATGTCACCCAAGCCTTGCTCGCTGCGACGTGCCGGGCCATTGGTACCTGTCACCGTGCCTGCCACCAAGGTACCGGGGCCTTCCAGCGAAATGTAGGGCACAAACAGGGAAGCGCGATACCCCTCGCCTACCAGGGTTGCACCCAAGGTGAAGGATCTGGCCTTGATTTCCTGTGCTTGACCAAACTTGCCCGACAAACTGTCGAAGCTATAGGTCATGAGCAAGCCCGGAGGGGCTGCAATTGCTGTGGTGCTGGCTGCTGTCAAAGTGCAGGCCAATGCGAGTCGAATAAAAGATTGCCCCATTAACTGTCTCCTTTTTTTGAAACAGTATAGGGGCAAAAGCACAGCTGCTGGAATACTTCAAAAGGTGGTTGGGAAAGTACCTACAAAATTCAGGTATTACATGGCATTACTTGCACTCTCCGCCTTGCGTTTGTTGTAGCGATCCTTCATCTTCTCTTTCCATTCGGCCCGAATCACTTTGGCCTTTTCGCGCTGCTCGGGGGTCAACACCTTATAAATTTCGTGCTGGGTACGCAGCATGCTCAATTTGGTGGCACGTTCCTGTTCCTGTTGCTGGGCAATCAGTCGCTCCGCTTTGGCAGCATCGAATGTGTCTTGCTCAACAATCGATTTCATTTCTTCGCGGTGTGCACGGCGATCGCTCATGGCTGCTTTCATTTCGGTCCTTTGCTTCTCCATAATCTGTTTCACCTGCGCCTGTTGGGCCTCCGTCAAATCAAGCTGTTTCAGCATGCCCATGCCACCATGCTTGTGGTGATGACGCATTTCTGAATGTTGCTTTTTGCCACCCTCCTCGTGATGACCCGCATACGCACTCATGGGAATCGCCATGGCCATTGCAGTGACAGCAATCATTTTCTGGATGGTTAATCTGGATACATTCATTTGTCTACTCCTTGTCTAATGGACAACTGCATTGTGCAAAACCGGCCTGTAAACGAGGATGTAAGCTGTGTAAAGATGGGTAAAGCGTTTGCAAACAAGTGCGCATCAACCCAGGCTGCCTAGTAATATTGAAGCCATGACGAAAATACTTCATATCGACGACGACATTGAACTGGGCGAAATGCTGTGCGAGTACCTGCGCGGTGAAGGCTTTGAGGCAGAGCATTGCGCAAATCCAATTGAGGGTTTAAAAAAACTGGCTGACGATCAATACCAGCTGGTGGTGCTCGATGTCATGATGCCGCAGCAAAGCGGGCTTGAAACCCTGAAACAGATTCGCCTGAAGTACAACACCCCCGTGCTGATGCTGACTGCGCGGGGCGACAACATTGACCGCATTGTGGGGTTGGAGCTGGGTGCCGACGACTACGTGCCCAAACCTTGCCTGCCTCGTGAAATTGTGGCCCGTGTCCGTGCAATTTTGCGGCGCGCCAATGATTCCAGCAACGCGCCGAAGCAGGCTCTTCAATTGGGCCCACTGGAGGTGCAGCCAGCCAAACGCAAGGTGCTGTTAAACAGCAAGGAGGTAGAACTGACAAGTGCCGAGTTTAATTTGCTGGAGGTTTTGGCCAGCCATGCAGGCCAGGTGGTCAGCAAAGCCGCACTGAGTGAACAGGGCTTGGGGCGCCCGTTGGAGCGGTTTGACCGCAGCATTGATGTGCACTTGAGCAGCCTGCGCAACAAACTGAATCTGAACGACGAGCGGCTGCCTTTGACCCTCCACACCATTCGCGGGCAGGGCTATCAGCTCAGTCTCGATTAGCCAGGGCTGCATTCATGGGCAAGTTGTTCTGGAAATTCTTCTTTGGTTTTTGGTTGTGCCTGATCGCTGCGGCCGTGGCCACCGGGACCGCGTTGTACCTGATGCGGGAGAAACCCGCCAGCAGCGACATTGCTGAAGGCCCGCGCGCACAGTTCATGCTTGAAACCATTCAGGAAGTACTCGAAGGCAAAGGGCCAGATGCCCTGCGCAACCTGCTGGACCGCAACCGCCAGCGAACCGGCAATGCCATACCGGTGTTTGCGGTGTCGAGCGAAGGCCAGGAGATTTTAAGCCGTGAGGTGCCTGAGAATATTCAGCAACGGATTACTGCCTTGTTCAACAACAATGAGCCAACCGAGCAGGGTATCTTGAGAGTCACCGCGCAAGATCAGTCGCAATGGATTCTTTTCATTCCACGCAATCGTCGCCATCCAGAGCCAGCAAATACGGTCAATCCCAACACTGGCGAACCCGAACAAACTCACAGTGAAAAGCGCAAGCAACGTGAGGCGCTCGAGCCGCCACTTCCACCCGTACCGGGTGCCGGGCTGTTTGCTGCATTTCTGGCCAGCCTGTTATTTGCCGGGGTATTGGCTTATACATTCAGCAGGCCGTTGAACACTTTGAAAAATGCATTCAGGGAAGCAGGCAAGGGTCGATTGGGTGTGCGTATTTCAAACGGCCACAAAACCGGTAAAAAACGCAGTGATGAAATTGGTGAACTGCTCAGCGGCTTTGACCACATGGCTGAAGAAATTGAAACCCGCATTGAACAACAGAAAGCCCTGCTGCATGATGTGTCGCATGAACTGCGCTCGCCATTGGCACGCCTGAATCTGGCTGTGGGCCTTGCCCGCCAGAACCCCGCACAGCTGGATACCAGCTTGAGTCGCATTGAAACCGAGGCGGAAAGACTGGACAACCTGATTGGACAACTGCTCAACCTGTCTCGACTCGACTCCAGGCAAAACCCGGAAAGCAACCGAGAACACAATGTGATTGAATTGTTGTTGGCCGTGGTGGATGACGCGCAATTTGAAGCCGAACAACAGAACAAACAAGTGGTGTTCAACAGCCGGATAAAACTTTGGCGTTTGAATTGCGATGCCGAAAGCCTGCAAGGCGCATTCGACAATATCATTCGCAATGCGATCAAGCACACACCTGCCAACACAGCCGTGAGCATCGATTGCTCGCTTCAGGATAAACAGCTGCGCATTGAAATCAGGGATCAAGGCCCGGGTGTGCCCGCCGCGCTGCTGCCCAAACTGTTCACTCCATTTTTCAAGCATGGGGAACACTCAGGCCATGGTCTGGGTTTGGCAATCGCCAAGAAGTCGATTCAGCGTGTGAATGGGGTACTTGGCGCACGCAACTGCGCGCCGACCGGCTTGCTGGTGTGTATTGAATTGCCAGGCAAGGGCACTTAGGGAGTTACACCCGCTATCCAGCCTTCCACAGGATCGATCAGCTTGGGCAAACCGAAATTGGAATCGGCTCGTTTTGCAGCCCACCCGGCGACCAAGCAACACAACACCGCATCCAGGTGATCGGCTTTGACATCGTCAAGCAACTTCGCGCGCAAATAAGGCCGCACTTGCACCTTGATACCGAACAACATGCCCTCTTCCAAAGCGCACAGCAGCTCGGAACGGGCCATTCTGCGATCCGCTGTGTCTTTCTTCGGATCATCGCTTTTGTAGCTGGCGCGGTTCAATACCTTGCGTGCCAAATAGCCGGGATAAGCTTCCAGCGCTACGCGTGTAGGGTCGCCACGCTGCATGCCCGGGATATGAACGCCTGTTTTCATCAACAACGGTGCGCCCGCGTGCAGCATGTAGGCCACCGGCGGGTTCACCCACTTCATCGAAGGCGAGGAGCCCGCAGGGCCATCGCACTCGCGGTGCGCAAACTTATGCCCCGCAGGCCGTGCATCACACCAGGCTTTGAAGGTGGCGCGAATTTGCTCGCGGCTTAGCGCACTGTAGTAACTGATCAGATTTTCCCAGGCCTTGAAGTCGGTACGCCCGGCACCTGGCCACTTCAAACCTTCGACCAGTTTGCGCGACAAACCAAACGGCATGTCAATCGCGGCCACAAACCCCAACTGTTCCAAAGGCCCTGCTGCGCGCTCGAATTTTCCAAACGCCTGCGGCCCCTCTTTCAACAGGGTTTCAAACTCGCCCAGCGTGGTCAGCGACATCAGTTCATCAACCGCCAGCACTGCGCCTTGCCAGTGGCCCACAGCCACAGCAATCGGCTTTTTCTTGGTGGGGCTGCTGGAAAAATCAATGCCGAGCAAGCGACTGTTTTCGGGATTCAAACTGCATTCTCCGGGGGCAACAAAGCCTCGAGCACGGCAAGGTGATCAGCTTCATGAAAAGGTTTATCGTGGCGAATGCGCAGCATACGTGGAAAACGAACGGCCACCCCACTTTTATGACGAGTGGAGCGGGAAATTGCTTCGAATCCAAGTTCGAAAACCAGCACTGGTACCACAGTGCGAACCGGCCCAAATTTGTCCACAGTGTGTTTGCGAATGACTCGATCCACTTCCTTGAATTCTTCATCGGTCAGGCCAGAGTAAGCCTTGGCAAATGGCACCAAACGGGGCAAACCACGGGCCACGGTGTCTTCCACTTTCTCACCGTTCGCAATTGCCTGTGCCACCTCTTGCGCTTGCGCCTCCGAGGCGGGCGGTGTTTCCCACACGGCAAAGGTGTAATCGGTGTACAGGCTTGCGCGGCGGCCATGGCCCCGCTGGGCATACACCAACACGCAGTCCACGGTCATTGGATCAATTTTCCATTTCCACCACAAGCCATCGGCTTTGGTGCGCCCAACTCCGTATTTGGACTCCAGGTGCTTCAGCATGAAACCCTCCACACCTCGCCCACGGCTTTCTTCGCGCAACAACTTCAATGCATCCCAGTTGGGTGCTTTCACACTTTGCGACAACAACAAACGCGGCATGGCATTCACGGCACTTTGTTCATGGTGTGAAGCATAAAATTTCTCCAGTGCAGTTCGGCGCTCACGCTGAGGAAGGTTCACCATGTTATCGCCATGAAGCCGAAGCAGGTCGTAAGCCAAGAAAACAAGCGGCGCATCGGCCATTAATTTTTTGCTCACCACTTTGCGATTCAAACGCCCTTGCAAAGCATTGAACCCAGCGGGTGCATCGCCTTGCCACACCAAAATTTCACCGTCCAGAATGCTGCCCTCGGGCCAATGTGAAAACGCGGTCTGCAACTCGGGAAACTGCTCGCTAACCAACTCCTCGCCGCGCGACCAAACCCACACCTGCCCACCTTCTTTCACCACTTGGGCGCGAATGCCATCGTATTTCCATTCCACCAACCAGTCGTCAACGGCACCTAAATTTTCAGGTTCCTCCTGCAAGGGATGCGCCAGGAAAAAAGGCAAGGGCTGACCCAAACGGCCTGGGTCTTGCCCTGTGCTGCTGTTTGCGGGTACAGCCAATAATGCGCTGAACTGCTCTGCGGTGGGTTGGTTGCTTGCATCGGCAAACCCCATCATGCGAGTGGCCACCAGTTTGGCATCCAGCCCCGCCAATTCAGCCAAGGCACGTGTCACCAGCAACTTCGACACCCCGACCCGAAAGCCACCACCCACCAGTTTTACAAACAAAAATCGTTCATGGGCTGCCAGTTCATTCCAGCACGCTTGCACAGCGGTAATACGCTCTTCATCAGGCAAATTGCGCAGGGGCAAAATACGGTGTTGCATCCACCAAGCCAGGCCCTTTGACTCACCTTCCAGCGTGGGAGTAATGGGCAATACTTGCGCGATTGTTTCTGCCAAATCACCCACGGCCTGGTAACTTTCTTCAAACAACCAATCGGGCAAGCCACTGACCTGCAAAGCCACCTCGCGCAGAGTACGTGTGGGCACAGTGCGCTTGGGCTTGCCGCCGGACAAGAAGTACACAGCCCAAGCGGCGTCCTCGGCGGGCGCATGTTCAAAATAACGCTTTAAGGCCTGCACTTTGTGCAAGGTTGAGGTTGAGCCATCCAGTTCAGCAAACAATTCTGCAAACTGCTTCATGCTGCGGGCTCCTGTTCGCCTTCTCCTTCACCGCCATACTCAGTCACGAAGGCGCGTGCATTCAGCCCCTGTTCCTGTAACCAGCGCACCATCACCTGAACATAGCCGTGAGTCACGATCACCTGTTCTGCACCAGTAGCCCCGATGGCACGCATCAGCCCGGGCCAGTCTGCATGGTCAGACATCACAAAACCCCGGTCTACATTGCTGCGTCTGCGACCGCCGCGCAACTGCATCCAGCCCGATGCAAATGCATCGGAGTACGTATTGCCAAATCGCTTCATCCAGGCTGCACCTTGGGCAGCAGGCGGTGCAATGGCAAGACAGTTTTTGTAAATGGATTTATCGAGCACCTCGCTCACGGTCAATGTTTCTGGCAACTTCACACCCGCATCGCGATAGGCCTTGTTCAGGCCTTCGCAGGCACTGTGGCACACAATGGGGCCGATGCTTGAATCAACACCCGCCAGTATTCGTTGTGCCTTGCCAAATGAATAGCCGTACAACACGCTGGCTTTGCCCAGTGCTGCATTGGCAGCCCACCAGGCATTGATCTCGGCGTAAATTTCAGCATCGCTGCGCCAGCGGTAAATGGGCAAACCAAAGGTAGACTCTGTAATGAAGGTGTGGCACTTCACCGGTTCGAATGCATCGCAAGTTAAATCGGGAGCCACCTTGTAATCGCCGCTGGCCACCCACACATGGCCTTGGTACTCCAGCCGAATTTGACAAGACCCCAACACATGGCCTGCGGGATGCAGCGAAATTTTCACGCCGTTGTGAACAGTGCTTGTGCCATAAGGCAAGGTGTCCAGAGAAATATTGCCCAAGCGGGTACGCAATACACCTTCGCCGGGCGCAGCACACAGGTAATGGTTGTGGCCAACACGGGCATGGTCAGCATGCGCATGGGTAATGATTGCGCGGTCTACCTTGCGCCACGGGTCGATGTAAAAATCGCCCGGTGGGCAATACAAACCTTCGGGGCGACTCACCACCAAATCCATGCTGCACTACCTTCAAGAACAAGCACTAATACCGGCTGCCAAAACCACCCAGAAAAACAGCCAAGAGCATTAATTTATAACACAGCCAGCTGAACACCCTTTCTTTCAAAGGTCGCTGTGCGTGTACATGGGCTTGAATTTCGCGGCTGTCTTTCTGAATGGATTTTTGTAGTTCTTCGCGCAGCGCACTTGCAAACTCGCGGTTATACACAATCACATTGGCCTCTCGTGCAAACAGAGAACTCAATGGGTCCAGGTTGGATGAACCCACCGTGGCCCAGTTGGAATCTACCACTGCTACTTTGGCGTGTAGAAAGCTGGGCAAATACTCATAAATATCGACCCCCGCACTCAACAAACTCGAATACAAACTTTGCGTGGCGTAATGCTGAAAGCGATACTCCACTCGCCCTTGCAACAACAACTGAATCTGTACGCCTCGCGCACGCGCAGCCAGCAAGGCTTTGCGTATTTTGCGGCCGGGCAAAAAATAAGCATTGCTCAGAATGATTGAGCGCTGCGCATTGCCAATGGCCTGCACGTAGGCACGCTCAATTCGCCTGCGCAAGCGAAAATTGTCGCGCACAGCCAGCTGGGCTTTTACCTTGCCCGCTGCTTTGGGTTTGGGCGTTGCGCGCTGGCGGGCCATTGCCTCTTGCAACTGTTCAACCCTTTCCTTCCACCAAGCCGAACTAAAAGTATCTGTCACCCGGCCGCCCGGGCCAATTTGGAGCCACAGCCACTCCATGTTGTGCCACACATCCAGAACCACAGGGCCTTGCACTTGCACAGCAAAGTCATAGCGGGGCCCCAAGGTTTTTTGATCCAGCAAATCGGTGTTCACCACCATGGCTTGCTCGCGCATTCCACCTGAAGCGCCCCAAATCGGTTCCCGTTTCTGTCGCGCGCGCTCTGTTGCCTTGCGCAACTCATCGCGTTCCCCTTCATGATTCCAGTCATCAATCAGGTTAATGCCACCCACAAAAGCAATGTCGTGATCGACAGCAATGATTTTCCGGTGCATGCGACGAAGCCGTTTCGGGTTCAGCTTGAACAACACGCCCTCAGGTCGAAACACCCGCACATGCACGCCATGGTGCTGCAAAGTGGGCACCCATGTGCGCGCGCCTTCCTGTCCACCAAAACCATCCAGCACCAGGCGAACTTCAACACCGCGTGCTGCGGCACGGCACAGCGCCTCACAAAATGCTTCGCCAATTGCGTCGTTTGCAAAAATATAAGTTTCAATGCGCACGGCATGCCTGGCCTGCTCAATGGCGTCCAGCGCTCGGGGAAACAGTTGCTCGCCACCCACCAACAACTCCACGGCATTGCCTTCCCGCTCGGGTGCCGCAGCAGGCAACAGGTTTAACACCATGCGCACTCCAGATCGACCACGAATGGCGCATGGTCAGACAACTTGGCCCAAGCAGACCCATGAAGCACCGTGGCCTCATGAACCTTAAAACCACGGGCAAATACGCGATCAAGCCCCAGCAAAGGAAACCGGCTTGGGAAACTACCCACACGGGCCAGGCGATTGTGTTTGCCCAGGGGCATGACTTCCTCGGCCTGCAAGCCTTGCTGCAAAATTGGCCCCAAGCGGCGCTGCCAGTCGTTGAAATCGCCCGCAACCACCAAAGGCATGCCAGCGGGCACATGCGTACCCACATGCTCAATCAGTTTGCTGGCTTGCCGTACACGGCTGCGATACAGCAAACCAAAATGCGCCACCATGGCGTGAATGGGGCCTGCTGGAGTTTTTACGCAGCAATGCAGCAAACCACGTTGCTCAAGCCGGTGGTCTGACACGTCCTGATTCAGCATCCATTCAATTTCGTATCGCGACAACAAGGCGTTACCATGGTGCCCGTGCGAATACACCGCATTCATGCCGTAAGCTGTGAAGTATTGTTGGCTGGCATGGCCCAACAGGTTGTCAATCGCAGAGGGCGATTGGGCGAGAAACTCGTGCTGCCCGCCCTCGGGCCAGTGTTCAAACTTGCCAGCATGGCGATCGTGCCGACCCTGAACTTCCTGTAAAAATACAAGGTCTGCATTCATGGCATGAATTTGTTCGCGCAGGGCGTGAATGGTCAGGGAAGGCTTGCGCAGGCCCATCACCCCTTTGTGAATGTTGTAGGTCGCAATTCGAAGTCGCATTACATGCAATACCTAGAAAATAGATCGGTAAATTACCAAGTCAATTCAAGTCATGTCACAAACACAGGGTATTGCCCCCCTATTAGGGTTACCCCTAAACTCATTTTGTAAATATTGAACCTTCTAAAGCAGTTTAAAACCGTTTCCAGCAGCAGCTACATACCGTATATGAAAAAAGGGGCCCTTCGCGGCCCCTTTGTATTTTCAGGCCAGCCCGGCCTGAAGCTTTAAGTTCAAATCAAGAATGGCTTGTGCATTGTTGGGTGAAAAACAGCGGCCCGCTGCCTCTTGCGCATTCATCCAGGCATACCCAACATGCTCATCGGCAGCCAACTTGGGAATAAACTCGACAGGCACACAGGCCAAGAACCAATGCTCGGTGTTGTGGGTAACACCTTGCGGGTAACGATGACGCCAATGTTCGAAAATTTCGTACTGCAAACTGTGTGGCCACGGCCTAAGTACACCGGGTTGCAACAATTCATCAGGTTTAGCATCCAGCACAGTGGGTGACTGCACAGGCGTGGCCACAAACCCGGTTTCTTCGGCCAGCTCACGCACAGCCGCATGCAAGGGCAATTCATCCGGGAAATCGAGACTGCCGGTCACTGATTGCCAGTAACCGGCTTTGTCAGCCCGTTCTATCAATAAAAAATCCCTGGCCGGGCTGACCATCACGACCAGCACCGACACAGGGATTTTATGACCGCTCAAAACTGCGCCGCCTACGGTGGTCAAGCCACGTTTTTAGGTTCGGTTTGCCGCAAACGAATATGCAACTCACGCAACTGCTTTTCGTCCACTGGGCTTGGAGCCTGGGTCAACAGGCACTGCGCACGCTGTGTTTTCGGGAAAGCGATTACGTCGCGAATGCTCTCTGCACCACTCATCATGGTCACAATGCGGTCCAGGCCAAAGGCCATACCACCGTGGGGTGGCGCACCGTATTGCAGGGCATCCAGCAGGAAACCAAACTTGGCTGCAGCTTCTTCTTCAGAAATGTTCAGTGCACGGAACACCTTGCTCTGAACCTTTTCCTTGTGAATACGAACTGAACCGCCGCCCAACTCCCAGCCGTTCAACACCATGTCGTAAGCCTTGGCAATACATTTGCCAGGATCGGTAGTCAGGTAGTCTTCGTGGCCGTCTTTGGGACTGGTGAAAGGGTGGTGGCAAGCCACCCAGCGACCAGCCTCTTCATCCAGTTCAAACATTGGGAAGTCGATGACCCATAACGGCTCCCATCGCCCCTGCACCAAACCGGCTTTCTGCCCAAATTCGCTATGGCCAATCTTCAGACGCAGCGCACCCATGGCGTCGTTCACGACCTTGGCCTTGTCAGCACCAAAGAACAGAATGTCGCCATCGGCCGCGCCACTGCGCTTGAGCAGTTCATTCAGGGCGGTGTCGTGAATGTTTTTCACGATGGGCGACTGCAAACCATCACGCCCCTTGGCCAGCTCATTGACTTTGATCCAGGCCAGCCCCTTGGCGCCGTAAATGCCCACAAACTTGGTGTAGTTGTCAATTTCCGAACGCGGTATTTCAGCACCACCCGGCACACGCAGTGCCACCACGCGGCCGTTGTCCATATTGGCTGGGCCTGAGAACACCTTGAAATCCACATCTTTCATGATGTCGGTCAGTTCGGTGAATTCCATTTTCACGCGCAAGTCGGGCTTGTCTGAACCAAAACGCGCCATGGCCTCGCTGTATGGCATCACAGGGAACGGGTTTTGCAATTCCACATCCATGGTTTGCTTGAACACCTTGCGAATCATGTCCTCAAACAGATCACGAATTTCCTGTTCGGTCAGGAACGAGGTTTCAATATCCACCTGGGTGAATTCAGGCTGGCGGTCAGCGCGCAAGTCTTCGTCACGGAAACACTTGGTGATTTGGTAGTAACGATCATAACCAGCCACCATCAGCATTTGCTTGAACAACTGGGGCGATTGCGGCAGGGCGAAAAACTCGCCCGCATGCACCCGGGAAGGTACCAGATAATCGCGCGCGCCCTCAGGCGTGCTCTTGGTGAGCATGGGTGTTTCAATATCCACAAACCCCTGCGCATCCAGGTGGTTGCGAATGGCCATGGCCACTTTGTAGCGCAACATCAGGTTCTTCTGCATTTGCGGACGGCGCAGATCGAGTACCCGGTGGGTCAAGCGCGTGGTTTCAGACAGGTTTTCATCGTCCAGCTGGAAAGGGGGAGTAACCGAAGCATTCAGAATCTCCAAGCCTTTGCACAGCACTTCCACAGCACCACTTTTCAAGTTGCTGTTTTCAGTGCCTTGCGGGCGAGCACGCACCAGGCCTTCCACACGCACACAAAACTCGTTGCGCAAAGTTTCGGCAGTGGCAAATACATCGGCCAGGTCGGGGTCACACACCACCTGCACCAAACCCTCGCGGTCGCGAAGGTCGATAAAAATAACACCACCGTGGTCACGGCGACGTTGTACCCAGCCGCACAGGGCAATGGTTTGGCCCAAGTAGGCCTGTGACACATTGCCACAATAGTCAGTACGCATTTTCATGAATGTAAGTCTTGTTTAATGGGTTGATCCAACACGTCATCAGGAGGTGTTACCACCCCCAAAGACACAATGTACTTCAAGGCCTCGTCCACCGACAAACCGGACGGCCGCAATAACTTTTCGGGCACCATGATCACGTATCCCGAGGCGGGGCTAGGTGAGGTGGGCACGTAAACCGACACCAGCGGCCCCTGATCATTCAGGTTTTCCAGCAGGCTGGGCGGCGGTGTGCCGGTCACAAAACCCAAGGCCCACACCCCGGGGTGTGGATAGGGCACCAACACCGAACGTGTGAATGCTTTGCCAGACGAGCTTAACAGCGTATCGGACACCTGCTTGACGCTGTTGTACACAATTTTGAACAGGGGAATGCGCGACAGCACCCAGTCACCGGCCTTGAACAACCATGCACCAAAGTAATTGGCTGCCAACACCCCCGTGCCCAACAGCACAGCAAGGGTCAAAATGACACCCAAGCCAGGAATATGCACACCCAGCCACACCCGGGGGTGCAAAGCATCGGGCAGCAACATCAAGGTTTGGTCCATCAAACCCACCACCAGGGCCAACACCCACAAGGTGATTGCCAAAGGCACCCAGATCAACAAACCTGTCAGCAGGTATTTCTTGATGATGTCCGAGTTCAAGACCCGTTCAGGCAACTTGGCCGAGGACTTGGTTGTGGACTTAGCTGGCATCGGTACTTGGCGCCGTGGTTGAAGGTGGGCTTGCGCTTGGCGCCACAGCGGCTGCACCTGCTGCCGGCTTTTCCGAAGTGGACGAAGCAGTCGAACCAGCGGCCGACGATGCACCGCCGCCGCCCCGGAAGTCAGTGACATACCAACCGGAGCCTTTCAATTGAAAGCCCGCCGCAGTCACCTGCTTCGCAAAGCTGGCCTGCCCGCAACTTGGACACTGGGTCAAAGGGGCATCGCTCAGTTTTTGCAACACGTCTTTTTCGAAACCACACGCTTCACAGCGATACGCATAAATAGGCATTTCCGTTACACCTGCAAATACAAACGAAAAACTCCCCATTATAAGATGGAAGGCTCAAGAACTCCAACATCCTGAATTTCAACGACAAAAAAAGAGCGCTTTCCTTTCGAAAAGCGCTCTTCGTGTCGACGGAGTAGGCTGCCCCAATCATGAATTCAGCCAATGACACTAGAACTACGCCGCCCCCTCTCTAGCAAAGAGCGGTTTTGGATCAACAGGCTCTTAGGCGGCCTGGTATCCTGCCTCTTGTTGACCCTGCTCTTTGGCGGACCAGCGATTGGCCCGCTTGAAAGTGCCCAAATCATTGAACCGCACACCGTTCGCACGCATCACTTCGTGCGCCTTCTTGGCAGTCATCTGACGAATGTAGAAAGGATCACGCACTACAAAGTGATGAATGCCGTGGGTGGAGCCGAAATTGAAACAGAACAGGTGAGGAATGATGAACCACTTGCTGTTCAGGACTTGACACTGCTGCACGAAGTTACCGTCTTCAATGTCGCCGAAGTAATGCATGTTCGAACTGATGAAGTTGATGCTGAATGAACGCAACAAGTTAGGTGCAAAAATCAGCACTGCAACAGTGTTGGCGGTAGCCACCAGCTCAGGTGTCACAAACGCGGGCCAAGGCACGCTGTAACCTACGGCCCAAGCTGCAGCCTCCACCGCCCAGTAGGCCACATAGGCGTGCCATCCAATGTAGAAAGCAGAGGCCAATGGGAAGTTGCCAATTGCACCACGCATCAACGCTTTCAAGCGCAGGTGCTTGGGTACTTTCATGATACGCAACACCACGCTGAGCTCAAGATCAAGCATCATCAGCAAGCGCAAGGGGGTGAAACGCTCGCCATTGGTGATAGCACGTTCTTCCAGATCCGTTTCCGTGCCGGAATGTTTGTGATGATGCAGGTGCAGGTGGCGGCGCAACCATGGGTTAATTGTGCTGGGGCGGCAAATCCACACCAGTGCCATCATCAGGTTATGCATGAACTTGTTCTTGCG
>JAHJCM010000120.1 GCA_018812945.1 Gammaproteobacteria bacterium
ACTTTCTGATTATTCCGAAAAAGCACATTCCCACGCTGGCCGATGCCACTGAAGAAGATATTCCCGTGATGGGAAAAATAATGACCATTGCGGGTCAATTGGCCAAGCAAGAAGGGTGTCATGATGGTTTTAGAACCATCGTGAACACTGGAAGGGTGGGTTGCCAAGAGGTGTATCATGTCCATGTGCATATACTTGGCGGCAACAAACCATTGGGCGTTATGCTCGGCATGCCAGCCTTGTAACGCAACGAGACACGAAAAACATATCAGGAGTAAGTCATGGGTTCATTTAGCATTTGGCACTGGGTGATTGTGCTGGTTATCGTGATGTTGGTGTTTGGCACCAAAAAGTTGCGCAATATCGGATCTGATCTGGGTGGTGCGGTGAAAGGTTTTAAGGAAGGCATGAAAGAGGGTGGTTCGGAAGGCGAGCAAAATGCCGCCAAATTGGCCGATGGCAATGCCAAGAAGTCCGACACGATCGACGTCGAAGCCAAAGAGAAATCTTCCAGTTAATTTCCCCTTTTTGCGGCGCGCAGCATGTTCGACATTGCTTTCTCGGAAATGCTTATCATTGCAGTGATCGCGCTGCTGGTGATAGGTCCTGAAAAACTGCCCAAGGTGGCCAAAACGGTTGGTCATTTGTTGGGCAAGGCCCAACGTTACGTCAGCGACGTGAAGTCCGAGATCAATCGGGAAATGGAAATCGACGAGTTGCGCAAGCTGCAGGCAGAAATGCAGACTGCTGCTCGTAAGGTTGAGGGTGATGTACAAACCACCTTGCGAGACACCGAGGCTGATTTGAACAAATCCGTGAAATCAATCGAAGATGATATTGCGGAGCTCGAGAATAGCAAGCCGGCCGCTGTGGCTACCGCCAATTCAAACACACAAACTCCGCCCAAGGCGGAAGAGCCAGCGCCAGCGCAACCCGTGGGGCCTGCCCCCAAGGTAGAGGCCAAATAACAAGGTGCATGGGTAATGAGTCAGCAAGAAAATTTTGTCAGTCACCTGGTCGAACTGCGCGATCGTTTGTTGCGCGCAGTGGTTGGTTTTTTGATTGTGTTTGTGGTCTTGATGGCCTACCCGGGTGCAGCTTACATTTTTGATTTGTTGGCCCTGCCCATCCAAAGCGCTCTGCCCGAAGGCACCAAGATGATTGCCACGGGCGTGATCACACCCTTCATGGTGCCCGTGAAATTGACTGCCATGGTGGCCTTTGTCATTTCTCTGCCCATCTTGTTGTATCAAGCTTGGGCCTTCATTGCGCCTGGCTTGTATCAACACGAGAAAAAAATGGCTTTGCCCATTATTTTTTCAAGCACAGCCCTGTTTCTCGTGGGTATTGCTTTTTGTCATTTCATTGTGTTTGGCAAGGTGTTTGCCTTCATCAACGATTTCGCCCCGCAAAGCATCACGCCAGCACCTGACATTGAAGCCTACATGAGCTTCGTGCTGACCATGTTCATGGCTTTCGGCATGACCTTCGAGGTGCCCATTGTGGTGGTGGTGCTGGTGTACCTGGGTGTGGTTACCGTAGAAAAACTGGTGGAAATTCGTGGTTATGTGATTGTGGGCGCATTTGTGATCGCAGCCATCGTCACGCCTCCCGATGTGATGTCTCAGCTGTTCCTTGCCATCCCCATTTGTATTTTGTATGAGGTGGGCATTCTGTTTGCCAAAATTATCGGCAAACAGCGTCAGCAAATTCTGGAATAGGTCAGAACATAAGTCAGGCAGTTTTGGGCCTTGATGATCTATCAAGGCCGTTTCAAAAAGTCACCTGGCTTTGGGCGCACGCCAATCTCAATCGTGACTGTTTCTGTTTTTCCATCACGCAACAACTCCACTGATTTTTTCTCGCCCGGTGCGTAAGCCGCAATCTGGTTCAACATCTGTGTGGTGTCTGTAATTTTTTTGTCGTCCAGCTTCAGCAGAATATCGCCCACTTTCAGGCCAGCTTTGTCCGCGGGGCCATCTTTCACAATACCCGCAATAATGACGCCGTCTTTTTGTGGCAAATCAAATGCCGAGGCCAGTTCTTCGGTGATGTTTTGTTGCTCCACGCCGATGTAGCCACGTGTCACCGTGCCGGTGCGCACGATCTGGTTCAACACGCCTTGAACGGTTTTGGCCGGGATGGCAAAGCCGATACCCAGTGAGCCCCCCGAGCGGCTGTAAATGGCCGTGTTGATACCCAGCAGGTTACCTGCAGTGTCCACCAGCGCGCCACCCGAGTTGCCCGGGTTAATCGCCGCGTCAGTTTGAATGAAGTTTTCAAACGTATTAATGCCGACATGGTTTCGACCCAGCGCACTCACAATGCCCATAGTGACAGTTTGGCCCACGCCGAAGGGATTGCCCATGGCCAGCACCACATCGCCCACCTGTACTGTCTCATCGGCGGCAAATTTCAGGCTAGGAAGGTTATCAAGTTTGATCCGAAGCACTGCAAGGTCAGTTTCGGGGTCGGTTCCCACCAGCTCGGCTTTGGTGGTTCGTCCATCGTTCAGGCTGACTTCAATTTCATCGGCTGCTTCAACCACATGCTGGTTGGTGACGATCAGGCCATCGCTGTTCACAATGACACCTGAGCCCAGGCTTGAGGCCTGTTCCTCCTGCTCAAACTGTTCTTCAAGTTCGTCTCCGAAAAACTTCCGGATTTCGGGATCTTCAAAGAAGGGGTGTTTGGGTAGATTGCCTGCGCGCTTGCTGGTGAAAATATTCACCACCGCCGGCATGGCTGTGTCCACGGCATGGCGGTAGCCAGCCACTCCTTCAGGCTGGGCTGTTTGATAAGCCGGCTTTTGCAGCCAGTTGGGTACCCACTCTGGGCGCAGTACTTCGGTGATGAAATACAATGCAAGAAGTACGGTTAAGGCCTGAGCAAAGGTCAGCCAGAGTTTTTTCAACATATCAAGAATGCAGGGGTGCGCCGTTGGCTTCAGTGGATCGGAATTTACTGGAACATGACTTGCGGGAATTGCTGGATCAGGCTCGCATGTCAGATTATTGCCCAAATGGGCTGCAGTTGGAAGGCAGGCCCCGTATTCAACGGCTGTTGACGGGAGTCACTGCGTCCAAGGCGCTGATTGAACTGGCGATTGAATTGAATGCCGATGCAATTTTGGTGCACCATGGCTTGATGTGGAAAGGCGACCCCCAAGTGGTGACAGGGTTTCGAAAGGAGCGACTGCAATTGGCGCTTGGCCATGATCTGAACGTGTTTGCTTACCACTTGCCGCTGGACAAACACCCTGAACTGGGCAACAACGCCCAGTTGGGGAAAATGCTGGGTTGGCCCAGCACCCGCGTGGTGGGCGACAAGGGTTTGGTTCACTTGGGTGTGTTACCCAAACCTCAGCCTCTGAGTGAACTGGTTCAGCAGGTAAGCAGTGTATTGGGTCACCATGTTCAAGTGGAAGGGAACAGCGATCCCGAACGCCGGGTGACGACAGTGGCCTGGTGCACTGGCGGGGCACCCGGTTATGTGGAGGAGGCGGCTTTGCAGGGCGCCGATTTGTACTTGACGGGTGAGTTGTCCGAGCCTGCCGTGCATGTGGCCCGTGAATGCAATGTCAGCTTGTTGGGGGCCGGTCACCATGCCACGGAACGCTGCGGTGTAAAGGCCCTGGGTGAATGGATTGCACAACGCTATGGCATCGAGGTGATTTTCCGCGATTTGTTCGTTGCGGTTTAGATGTTTTCTAATGTATGGCCGCAAATGTTTCCGTCCATTCAGCATTTGATGGAAATTCTCCCCAAAACTGTTCCTTGTTTTAAGCTTGGTGGGGTACAATCTTCGGTTGCATGGATCACTGGATTTTACTTTCGGGGTTATTTTGATGAGCAATAATCAACCTGTAGACAAAGAACGTCGCGTATGGATGATCGCTTGCGGCGCAGCGGGTGGTGTA
>JAHJCM010000121.1 GCA_018812945.1 Gammaproteobacteria bacterium
CACTCGACCTTGCCCAGATCGTGGCAGGGGCAGTTCGCACGCGGGAGCCGGGCCAGGACCCTGCAACGCGCACCTTTCAGGCTTTACGGATTCACGTCAACCAGGAGCTTGCGCAGCTCGAACAAGGTTTAATTGCGGCCTTTAAAAGGTTGAAGGTGGGTGGAAGGCTGGCGGTGATCAGTTTTCACTCGCTTGAAGATCGAATAACCAAGCAATTTATTGAAAAGCTGGCCAATCCAAAGTCGCAGCAGGATGCGCGTTTGCGCAAGTTACCGTTGCCCGAGCCCAAGCCATTGATGAGAAAGCTGGATCGAATCAAACCGAGCAAAGAAGAGTGCGAATTGAACCCCCGTTCACGTTCATCCGTGTTGCGCGTGGCTGAGAAGCTGGGCGAGTGGCCAGCTGGTTCTTCGGTAGGAGGGCGCACATGGGGCGCTTGAATATTCTATTGCTGGCTTTGGTGATTTTTTGCGCGATGTTGGTGGTCGAGCAGCAACACGCTGCGCGAACTTTGTTTGTTGCATTGGGCCAGGAGCAACAGGCTGAGCATCAGATTGAAGTGGCGTTCACACGTTTGCAATTACAGCAAGTGGCGTTGGCCAAAGGTGAGCGGGTCGATGAAGTTGCACGCACCCGGCTGGATATGAATCCGCCGGCACCGGGCTCGGTTGTTTTCATGCAGCTGGAGGGGGGCTTTCAGCGTGAGTAAAGCTGTTCGGTTCGGCGGATCAGAATTGTTGGAAATGCGATTGCCAGCCTGGCGATCGCGTTTTGTTTTGGTGTGCATTTTTCTGGCTTTTGGTGGCTTGATCTCGCGCGCTGCTTACTTGCAGGTTATTTCCAATGACTTCTTGCAGGAGCAGGGGGCGAAACGCCTGGAGCGTACGCTTCCACTGCAGGCGAGTCGAGGCAGTTTGCTGGATCGCAATATGGTGGTGTTGGCGCAGAGTATTCCGGCCCAGGCTGTGTGGTATGACGGCCGTCGAATTGTAG
Source organism: Gammaproteobacteria bacterium (assembly GCA_018812945.1). Lineage (GTDB taxonomy): Bacteria > Pseudomonadota > Gammaproteobacteria > Burkholderiales > Burkholderiaceae_B > Limnobacter. The sequence goes on from JAHJCM010000121.1 coordinate 994, forward strand.
ATGCCAAGGACGAAGATTTGCGCAAGCTTGCGGCCGTGCTTGGTTTAAAGCCCGACCGGATGATTGCCCAGATGCGTAAAGATTCCAAGCGCGCATTTGTTTACTTGGACCGTCAGGTTGATTCCGATGTTGCAGCAAAAGCCAAGGCCTTGAAAATTCCTGGCTTGGGGTTTGTGACCGAGAGCAAGCGCTATTACCCCCAAGGCGAGACCATGGCGCATTTGGTGGGTTTTACCAGCATTGAAGACAAAGGCCAGGAAGGCGTCGAGCTTGCTTTCAATGACCGGCTTACAGGTGAAGACGGCGAACGAAATGTGTTACGCGATCGCCTGGGCAATGTGATTGAAGACATTCGGGAGCTGCGTCCGCCCGTGAATGGGCAGGATTTGGTGTTGTCCGTGGATGCTGATGTGCAGTACATCGTGTTGTCGGAGCTGAAGAAAGCGGTTGAGCAGCACAAGGCCAAGGCAGCCGCTGCTGTGGTGCTGGATGCGAAGACAGGTGAATTGCTGGCCATGGCCAATATTCCCACCTACGACCCCAACAACAGGGGGCAGTTGCATGGTGAAAAGTTGCGCAACCGCGTGTTCACTGACATGTTCGAGCCTGGTTCAACCTTAAAGCCATTTGGTGTGGCCTTGGCGATGGAGCAAGGCAAGGTAAAAGCCAGTACAAAAATTGACACTGGCAACGGGCGTATGTCGATCGGGCCAGCAACCATCAGTGACACCAAGCCGCATGGTGTTATGACTGTTGAGGAAATCATTCAGAAGTCCAGCAACGTGGGCACTTCCAAAATTGTGCTGGAGCTTGAGCGAAAGGATTTGTGGGATTTTTTCAATTTGCTGGGTTTTGGGCAAACTCCCTCGATTGCATTCCCCGGCTCAGTGGCTGGTCGTGTGCGCCCCTGGAATAAATGGCGTCCTATTGAGCAAGCGACCATGTCGTATGGGCATGGTATTTCTGTGTCCCTGATTCAGTTGGCGCAGTCGTACACCATCTTTGCAAACAAAGGTCATTTCGTTCCAGCTTCCTTGATCAAAAGGGGGCCGCAGGACCCTGTGGTGTCCCATCGAGTCATTAGTGAGAAGGTCGCCGACAGCATGTTGCATATGCTTGAGTTGGCTTCGGGGCCGGAAGGAACTGCGATCAAGGCACAGGTGCAGGGCTACCGGGTTGCCGGTAAAACCGGCACAGCCCACAAGCAGGAAGGTGGACGTTATGTGAACAAGTATGTCTCCTCCTATGTTGGCCTGGCCCCCGTATCTGACCCACGAGTAATTGTTGCGATTATGGTGGACGAGCCCAAAGGGGGCGTGTACTACGGTGGTTTGGTTGCTGCGCCAGTGTTCTCGACCATTACCAAAAGCGTGTTGACTCGCTTGAATGTTCAGCCCGATGCGATTGAATCGACTGAGCAATTGCGCAAGTTTGTTGCCGCACCGAGTGCAGTGGGGAGTCGCTTATGATCAGCGCTTATCTTCATTCGGTGTCAGAGGTGTTGGCAGAACTTCATGAGCGCGGGTTCTACGCCGATTGTTCAGGCTTGGTGACAGATCACCGTCGCTTGACTGGGCCTCGCGATGTTTTCCTTGCGGTACCGGGTGAGAAATTTGATCCGCGAAATTTGGCCGATGATTTGTTGATCGAGCAGCGGTGCGGTCTTGTACTGGTCGATTACGACGACCAGCGCGCCTACCAAAGCGCCAGTGTGTTGCCCGTACTGCATTTGAAAACCATGCTGGCCGATCTGGCTTTCGGTTATTACGAAACCCCCAGCGATGCCATGACCATTATTGCGGTGACGGGCACCAATGGGAAAACAACTGTAACCCGCTGGTTGGCGCAGGCACTTGGTCATCTGGGTAAAAAAGCCGCTGTGATTGGTACTTTGGGTTACGGCAAGCCGGACGAATTGAAGGCACATACCGGCTTGACCACTCCAGATGTGGTGGGCGTTCATCATCTGTTGCATGAATTGCGGCAGGACGGTTTTGAAACAGTGTGTATTGAAGCTTCGTCGATTGGGCTTGAGCAGCGTCGACTGGCCTGTGTCAGCATCGATGTCGCGCTCTTTACCAATTTGTCTCAGGATCATCTGGACTATCACGGGGACATGGCAGCATATGGCCGTTCCAAAATGATTCTGGCCAGTTGGCCGACTTTGCGGTTGGCGGTGGTCAATGTGGATGATTCTTTCGGCATGGAGTTCTTGGCCAATGTGCAGCGCAGAAATATTGATTGCTCCGCTGTAGGGCGCGCAGACACTGCTGAGTGCCAAATCCTGAATGTTGCCCATCAAGAAAAGGGTCAACGCATTGAATTGAAAATCAACGGTGCAAGCACCCAGATCGACACGTCCATTATTGGCGAATTCAATGCTGACAATATGGCATTGGTGTTTGCGACTTTGATAAGACTTGGGTACGACGCAAGCCAGGTGAAGAGCGCTTTGGCAGGAGTTACTCCAGCACCTGGACGCATGCAGCACATTGAAGGTGAACCGGCGGTGGTTGTTGATTACGCGCACACTCCCGATGCGTTGGAAAAGACACTGTTGGCGCTTCGTCCCTTTGCCAACAAACGCCAAGGCAAGCTGTGGGTGGTGTTTGGTTGTGGCGGCGATCGGGATCGCAGCAAGCGCCCTTTGATGGGGGCGGTGGCAGTTGCCAATGCCGATTTCGTGGTGGTTACCTCAGACAACCCACGCAGTGAAAAACCAGAAAATATTCTGCAAGAGATAGTGGACGGAATCGACAAGGCCCGGCAGGACAAACTTCATGTTGAGGTTGACCGGGTGCAGGCCATTGAATTTGCTGTTACCAAAGCGAGTGCCAAAGATGTCGTTTTATTGGCTGGAAAGGGGCATGAAAGTACACAGACGATTGGTACACAAGTGATTGCACATTCTGATGCGCAGTGCGCGATGACTGCGCTGGCCAAGCGAGGTGCGCATGCTTGAGTTGAACTGGGCCTTTGAACACGTTGCGACTGCTTTGAGTAAGCAGCTGAAAAAGGGTGCGCCAGAGGTGTCAGGTGCTGTGCGCCTGATTCAAACAGACAGTCGTTTGGTTGAAAAGAGTGATCTGTTCGTATGCCTGATTGGTGAACGATTTGATGCTCACGATTTTGCAGAGCAGGTCATGCAGTCCGGTGCTGCTGCTTTGGTGACTGACCGCGAACTCGATTTGCCGATTGCCCAGTTTGTGGTGAATGACACTCGTCTTGCCCTGGGGGCCTTGGCCAGTGCATGGCGGCAACAATTCGATTTGAAGGTGTTGGCCGTAGTGGGTAGTAATGGCAAAACAACCAGCAAGGAAATGTTGGGTAGCATCTGCAAGGCACAGTGTGGTAACGATGAAGTTCTGGTGACCGCGGGTAACTTGAACAACGACATCGGCGTGCCACAAACATTGTTGAAACTGCGAGCGACGCACCAGATGGCTGTCATTGAGATGGGTATGAATCATCCTGGTGAGATTGATTACCTCGCCGGATTGGTAAAACCCGATGTGGTGCTGTTAACGAATGCGCAGCGCGAGCACCAAGAGTTCATGAAAACCGTGTTGGCTGTCGCCAAAGAAAACGGCAGTGCATTCACGCATCTATCGCCCAATGGTTGTGCGGTATTTCCGGTGAGTGAAGAGTTCGATGAATGTTGGCAAGCGATGTCAACCGGCAAAACCACCTTGCGTTTTGGTTGCGGTGCGGATTTCGATATTTTGCCGGCACGGGGTGATTCTGAACAATCCACTGTGATGCTCAGCGCTTTGGGCAAGCACATTGAATTGCGCCCGAATTTTATCGGTGAGCACAACTATGCAAACGCTGCTGGCGCAGCGGCCGCTGCGCACGCGGCAGGCTGCACCCTTGAAGCAATTCAAAAGGGTTTGAATGCATTTCAACCGGTGAATGGGCGCTTGCAAGTTGCCTTGAATACACCATCAATTTTGTTGATCAATGACAGCTATAACGCAAATCCTGACTCCGTGAATGCTGCAAGCAAAGTGCTCGCTCAGCAAGCCGGCAGCACTCTGTTGGTGCTGGGTGATATGGGTGAAGTGGGCAATCAGTCAGATGAATACCATGCGGAGGTCGGTGGGTATGCAAAACAGGTGGGCGTTAAACACTTGTATGCCCTTGGCGACGCAACCAGGCACACCGTATTGGCCTTCGGCGAGGGTGCAATACATTTCAAGAACATCGAAACCTTAATAGAAAACACCATGAATACAACGAAGCAAGGCCGGTGGTCTGTGCTGGTCAAGGGCTCCCGTTTCATGAAAATGGAGCGAGTTGTGCAAGCGCTGGTTCAACATCATTCAGGGGAGGCTAACCATGCTTCTTGAGCTTAGCCAATGGCTTGCGCAAGACATTCGCGCTTTTGGTGTTTTCAATTATTTGACTTTGCGTGCCGTGTTGGCGTGTGCAACTGCGCTGCTGGTCGGGCTGGTGGCGGGGCCGATGGTCATTCGCAAATTGACCCAATATAAAATTGGTCAGTCTGTACGTGATGATGGTCCCCAAACTCACCTGGCCAAAGCCGGTACACCCACCATGGGTGGTGCGTTGGTCTTGATCGGTATTGGCATTTCCACTTTGTTGTGGGCCGATCTCTCTAATCGTTTCGTTTGGGTGGTGATGCTCGTCACCTTCGGTTTCGGCTGGATCGGCTGGGTCGATGATTATCGCAAAGTGGTGTACCGCAACCCCAAAGGCTTACCGGCGAAATGGAAGTATTTTTGGCAAAGCGTGGTGGGTTTGATCTGCGCGTTCTATCTGGCTTTTGCCGTTTCTGCACAAAGTGGTCAGCAGGTGCTGGATATTTTTGTGGCCTGGGTTGAAAGTGGTTTTTCAATGCACCTGCCCAACAATGCAGACCTGATCGTGCCCTTTTTCAAGTCGATCAGCTACCCCTTGGGGGTTTGGGGTTTTATCGCTCTGACTTACTTTGTGATCGTGGGTACCAGTAACGCGGTGAACTTGACCGATGGCCTGGATGGCTTGGCGATTATGCCCACAGTGATGGTGGCATCCGCCCTGGCGATTTTTGCCTACGTGGCCGGCAATGCGGTGTACTCCAAATATTTGTTGCTGCCATATATTCCGGGCGCGGGTGAGTTGGCTGTTTTCCTCGCAGCCATCGCTGGTGCTGGTTTGGCTTTCCTCTGGTTCAACGCTTACCCGGCACAGGTGTTCATGGGTGATGTAGGGGCGCTTGCTTTGGGGGGTGCGCTGGGTACGGTTGCTGTGATTGTTCGCCAAGAAGTGGTGTTGTTCATCATGGGTGGCGTGTTTGTGGCGGAGACCCTCTCGGTCATGATTCAAGTGCTCTATTTCAAGTACAGCGGTGGGAAGCGGGTGTTTCGAATGGCGCCGTTGCACCACCACTATGAACTGAGTGGCTGGAAGGAAACCCAGGTTGTGGTTCGGTTCTGGATCATCACCATGATTCTGGTGTTGATTGGTTTGTCTACGCTGAAGTTGCGTTGAAATGACTTTCAAATTGAGTTGAAACGAATGAATTTGCTTCTTGATCAATCGGTTTTGCAAGTCGGGCTCGGTGAGTCTGGCTTGGCTTGCGCGCGCTGGGCGCTTGCGCAAGGCGCCCGGTTGACTGTGATTGACACGCGCGAAACGCCTCCAGGATTGCAAGAGTTGCAATCCATTCAGCCCGACGTGCGCGTGTTCAATTCGGTAGGCGATTTGAATTGGGACTTCAACCGTGTGGTGGTATCACCCGGGTTGCCACCCTCTCATCCTCTGATGGTCGCGGTGCTTGCACACGCTGCGGATCATTCCACTTCCGTTGATTCTGAACTGGACCTGTTTGCCGATGCACTCCAGGCTTTGCAGCAAACTAGAAACTACAAACCGCAAGTGGTAGGTATTACCGGAACCAACGGGAAAACCACCACAACCCGAATGGTGGAATGCCTCGCTCAGTTCGCCGGGAAAAAGGCTGTTGCAGCAGGCAATATCAGCCCGGCCGCTCTGGATGCTTTGCGTGAGCAATTGGAAGTGGATGATTTACCCGATGTTTGGGTGCTTGAGTTGTCGAGTTTCCAGTTGCACTGGACCAAGCGCTTGAAGTTTGATGCATCGACCGTGCTCAACATCACGCAAGATCATCTGGATTGGCACCCTGATATGCAGGAGTACGCCGAGGACAAGTTCCGAATCTTTTCGGAGAATGGCGTGTGTGTGCTGAACCGGGATGATGAACTCGTGGCCAAGGTCAATTTGCCTGCTGGAGCCGAGGTAATCACCTTTGGCACAAGTGCACCTGTTCACGCCAATGACTTTGGCCTGATTCGGGAAGGCGGTATGTTGTGGCTGGCTCAATTGGTTGGATATCAGGAGGCGCTGACATCCACTCGCCGCAAAAAGCAGGAGGAATCAGAACCCAGCCAAAAGTTGTTGATGCCGACCGAGGCTTTGCAAGTAGTGGGCTTGCACAATGCAAGCAATGCGCTGGCTGCTTTGGCCTTGTGCCAAGGTCTGGGTATGCCAATGGCCAAGTTGTTGCACGGTTTGCGCAGCTACCAAGGCGAGCCTCACCGGGTACAGCACGTTGCACAAATTGATGGTGTCGATTATTTCGATGACAGCAAGGGCACCAATGTTGGAGCCACCGTAGCGGCATTGAATGGTTTGGCCAAGCCCACCGTGTTGATCGCAGGCGGCGATGGAAAGGGGCAGGACTTCTCGCCCTTGATTCAGCCTGTATCGAATTACTGCAAGCATGTGGTGTTGATTGGGAAAGACGCTGACAGCATCATGAGCGCTCTCGCAAGCGTACAGGTTCCTTGTGAAAAAGCCGCTACCTTGGAACTGGCTGTCCAGATGGCTGCGAGCAAAGCCCGAGAGGGTGACTGTGTGTTGCTGAGCCCTGCATGCGCAAGCCTGGACATGTTCAGGAATTATGTGCATCGAGCTGAGGTATTTGTGGATGCCGTTCGAGCCATTGCGGCCGACAGGGGGCAGCCATGCTAGGCAATTGGGGCAAGAAAGATCAGAGCAGCATGCAGTTCAAGAGCCTTATCCCCGCCACTGCAGCGGGTGGTGGTTTGTCATCCTCCATGTACAAAGTCAACCGTGGACCTGCGGTGTCTCAGGCCATTGACCAAGGCCTGATTTGGGCTGTTTTGGCGCTGCTGTTCCTTGGGCTTGTGATGGTGTATTCCGCCACTGTGGCTTTGCCCGATTCCAACAAGTATGCCAACTATCAAACCACGCACTTTTTGGTTCGGCACGCGGTATCCATTGCAGTGGCATTTGTGGTGGCTTTCTGTGTTTTCCAGATTCCAATGAAAACCTGGCAAGAGTTGGCGCCATTGGTATTTTTGTGTTGCATCGCTTTGCTGGTCTTGGTGCTGATTCCTGGAATTGGCAAAGAGGTGAATGGTGCTCGCCGATGGCTCTCGCTGTATGTACTGAATATTCAGCCATCTGAATTGATGAAGGTCTGCGCGATCATTTATGCAGCCGATTACACCGTGCGCAAGCAAGCCTATATGCAGCGTTTTGGGAAGGTATTGTTTCCCATGTTCATGGCCATGTTCCTCGTGGGCATGCTGCTTTTGCTTGAGCCCGACATGGGGGCATTCATCGTGATTGTCACGGTGGTGTTCGGAATCCTGTTTTTGGGTGGCATCAATGCCCGGGTGTTTTTTGGTGTGTTATTCGCGCTGAGCGCGGCATTCGCCCTGTTAATCGCCTTCAGTGATTACCGCCGGGCCCGTTTGTTGGCGTATCTCGATCCGTGGGAAGGCGACAACGCTTTGAACAAAGCCTATCAGTTGTCACATTCCTTGATCGCATTTGGTCGAGGGGAAGTACTGGGCGTAGGTTTGGGTGGCAGTGTTGAAAAATTGCATTACCTGCCCGAGGCCCACACCGACTTTCTGCTCGCGGTGATTGGTGAAGAGCTTGGTTTTGTGGGGGTGACCGTTGTCATTTTGCTGTTCCTCTACATCGTGAAACGATGCTTTGCAGTAGGTGCCCAGGCCATCGCGCTGGAGCGAACATTCTCCGGGTTGGTGGCCAAGGGCGTAGGCATCTGGATTGCAGTTCAGTGCTTTATCAACATGGGTGTGAATTTGGGTGTTCTGCCCACCAAGGGTTTGACTCTGCCTTTGATGAGTTACGGCGGCTCCGCAATCCTCGTGACCTGTGCGGCTTTGGCACTGGTGCTTCGCATTGACCATGAGAACCGAACCATGATGCGGGGAGGTGCGGCATGAGCAAAGCACAGCGATTGGCATTGATTGTTGCAGGTGGTACTGGCGGTCATATTTTCCCGGGATTGAGTGTTGCGTCTGAATTGAAAGCCCGTGGTTGGCAGGTTCAATGGGCGGGTAACCCACAGGCCATGGAAGGCCGATTGGTGCCAGCACATGGCGTTGAAATGAATACCTTGGTGTTCTCAGGCTTTCGGGGCAAGGGCATTGTTCAGCAGGTCTTAATGCCCTTGAAATTGTTGCGTGCATTTTGGACTTCCGTTCAAATTCTTCGCCGCACCAAGCCAGCGGTAGTGTTGGGCATGGGTGGGTATGTGGCATTCCCGCTGGGCATGATGGCTAGCTTGTTGAATATTCCTTTGGTGGTACATGAGCAAAACTCGGTTGCTGGATTGACCAACAAGGTGTTGGCTAAATTGGCAGATCGCAACCTGGTTGCTTTTCCGTATGCTCTGCCCAATTCAAACTGGGTGGGCAACCCCGTGCGTGAAATGATTTACAGCCAGCCAGAGCCCCGCGCACGTTTTCAAGGCCGAAGTGGTCCCTTGAAATTACTGGTACTTGGTGGAAGTTTGGGTGCACAAGCATTGAATGACGTGGTACCCAAAGCCTTGGCAATATTGCCCGCAAATAACAGGCCTGAGGTGGTGCACCAAGCTGGGGAGAAAAACTTGCCCGCTTTGCGCGACAACTATGAGAAGGCCGGCGTAAGCGCCCAGCAGTTGGCATTTATTGATGATGTTGCAGGCGCCATGGCTGCGGCCGATTTGGTGATTTGCAGGGCTGGGGCAATGACAGTTGCCGAAGTAGCCGCCATTGGTGTTGCAGCGTTGTTTGTTCCTTTTCCACATGCTGTTGACGACCATCAAACCCACAACGCAGGTTTTCTCGTGAAAGAGAATGCGGCCTGGCTGCGTCAGCAACACGAGTTGGACGCCGCATGGCTGGCCAACTGGTTGCAACAAATCAGCCGGGAAACATGCCTCGAACAAGCAGAGCGGGCAAGGGCCTTGGCCAAACCACAAGCCACGCAGGAAGTGGCGAACTACATTGAACAGGTTGCGAAGGTATGAAACACAAAGTCAAACATGTGCACTTTGTAGGGATTGGCGGTTCTGGCATGAGCGGAATCGCCGAAGTATTGATCAACCTTGGTTACAAGGTGAGTGGTTCCGACTTGTCTGATTCTGCCGTGACTCAGCGACTGGCCAAATTGGGTGCCACCGTGTTTACAGGTCACGAACGGTCAAACATTGCGGGTGCAGATGCAGTGGTTACATCCACAGCAGTGGGCGGCAGCAACCCTGAGGTGTTGGCAGCGCGCGCAGCACGGGTGCCTGTGGTACCACGCGCTGTCATGTTGGCCGAATTAATGCGTTTGAAGCAGGGCATTGCTGTGGCTGGCACGCACGGCAAAACCACGACTACCAGTTTGGTGGCCAGCATTCTGGCTGAAGGCAAACTCGACCCCACTTTCGTAATTGGCGGTCGTTTGAATTCGGCGGGTGCAAATGCCAAGCTCGGCACAGGCGAATTTATGGTGGTTGAGGCTGATGAATCAGATGCATCGTTTTTGAACCTGATGCCGGTAATTGCAGTGATCACCAATATTGACGCCGACCACATGGAAACCTACGGGCATGACTTTGCACGTTTGAAGCAAGCCTTTGTAGAGTTCACACAGCGCCTGCCTTTCTATGGCGTGGCTGCGGTGTGCGTCGATGATCCCTGTGTGCGCGAGATCATGCCGTTTGTGTCCAAGACGATCGTGACTTACGGTTTGTCGGAACAGGCACAAATTCGCGCTGTGAATGTTCAGGCTTGCCAAGGGCAAATGAAGTTCACGGTGTTGCGTGAAGACGAGGCACCACTGGACATTACCTTGAATTTGCCTGGCGACCACAACGTGCGCAATTCACTGGCCGCGATTGCAGTGGCCACTGAAATTGGCGTGTCCGACGACGCTATTGTTGCTGCGCTGGAAAAATTCAACGGTGTTGGTCGTCGCTTCCAGCATTACGGCGAAGTGGCCGCCAAAGAGGGCGGCCATTTCCTGGTGGTCGATGACTACGGGCATCACCCAGTTGAAATGGCTGCTACACTCGCGGCCGCGCGCGGAGCCTACCCCGACAAGCGCTTGGTACTGGCCTTCCAGCCCCACCGCTATACCCGCACTCGCGACTGTTTTGAAGACTTCGTCAAGGTTTTGGGCACGCCAGACCTGGTGATTTTGTCAGAAGTGTATTCCGCTGGTGAAGCACCGATTGTTGCGGCAGACGGTCGCTCGCTGGCCCGCGCTGTGCGTGTAGCCGGGCGCACAGAACCTGTATTTGTAGAAGACATGAATGAGATGGAAAGTACGATTTTGAATATCGCTCGTGACGGCGATTTGGTTATCACCATGGGTGCAGGTTCAATTGGCGCATTGCCTGGTCGCCTGGTCGCCAGTGCCATGGGAGGTAAGCCATGAGCACACGGATTGACGCAAAAGGCCTGGGCAAAGTGGTGGTGCTGTTCGGCGGTCGTTCTGCTGAACGGGAAGTTTCGTTGAAATCAGGCAGCATGGTGCTGGCGGCCTTGCAGCGCAACGGTGTGGATGCGCATGGATTTGATCCCGCCGAACGCAGCATGGTCGAACTGGCGCAGGGTGGATTCGATCGTGCAGTCATTTCCCTGCATGGCCGCTTCGGCGAAGACGGCACGATTCAAGGTGTGCTTGAGTGGCTGAACATTCCTTACACCGGCAGCGGTGTGACTGCCTCGGCCCTTGCCATGGACAAAATTCTGACCAAAGCGGCGTGGATCAGCCAAGGCCTGGCTACGCCCGATTATGTTCGTCTTGAGCCTGGTTTCAATGTGAATAAAGTGGTGCAACGCTTGGGCCTGCCCCTGATCGTAAAACCCGCCCAGGAAGGTTCAACGCTCGGCTTAACCAAAGTAAAAACAGCAGATCAACTACAGGCTGCTTTCGAGCTTGCATACAAATACGACCCGAATGTACTGGCAGAAAAGTTTGTCAGCGGGCAAGAGTTGACTGTGCCCGTCATGGGTGAGGGTGCTGGCGCACATGCGCTGCCTGTGATTCGCATTCAGGCCCCGGACGGCAACTACGACTACCACAACAAATACATTGGCAACGAAACCAAATACTTTTGCCCAAGCGGTCTGGACGCTGCATTTGAAGCAGAGGTTCAAGCCCTGTGTGTAAATGCCTATCAAGTGCTGGGTTGTGCAGGCTGGGGTCGTGCCGATGTGTTAGTGGACGAAAGCGGCAAACCCTGGTTGCTGGAAATGAATACCTCGCCAGGCATGACCGACCATTCGCTGGTGCCCATGAGCGCACGAGCCAGTGGTGTGGAGTACGACGAGTTGGTAATGCAGATTGCCGCCAGTGCGCGGCTGAAAGCATCTGGTTTGAACGTGGGGGGCGCGCGCTAAATGTTGGGAGCCATTTGGAACGACGACAAACTCATGAGCATCATAGCCGGGCTGTTTACAGCGCTGGCTATGGTGCTGCTGGGCTATGCGTGTATTCAGTGGTTGATTCAGCGCCCGGTGTTTGAGCTGAAGCGCGTGGAATTGGTGGGCGATGTAGAGCGTGTGAATTTGATTGGTTTCAAAGCCAATGTGTTGCCAAAAATTGAGGGTACTTTTTTCTCGGCCAATTTGCAGAAAGTACGGGAGCAGGTGGAAGCCCAACCCTGGGTGCGCAAGGCTGTTGTGCAGCGAACCTGGCCTAGTGGGTTGCGGATACAAATCCAGGGACACACACCTTTGGCGCTGTGGGGGGAAACACGATTGGTGAACACGTATGGCGAAGTGTTCTCTGCCAACCTAGCTGAGGTGGCGGAAGACCAGCAGTTGGCCGTGTTGAATGGGCCAGCAGGCAGCGAACTGCTTGTTTCCAAAATGTATGTGTCGAGTATTGAAAAACTGAAAACGCTGGGCATGTGGCCCTCGCGCGTGGAGTTGTCAGATCGGTATGCCTGGTCGATTGAAACAGACACTGGCATCACGATTGAACTGGGACGCACACAAGAGAATTTCAGCATTGAACAGAAAATGGATCGACTGCTGGCGGTTTATCCAAAAATTACAAGCCAGGTGATGGCAGCAGTAGAAAGAATTGACTTGCGCTATCCACGGGGTGTTGCAGTAAAGGGCGAGCGTTTGGCGGCGTCAAAGCCTGCCGGGGCTTCAAGCGTGAAATTGAACTGAATATGAAAAATTGAAACTGGGCACCATGAACAAAGAGCCGAAAGATTTGATAGTTGGGCTAGACATTGGCACTGCGAAAGTTGTGGCCATGGTTGCGGAGCTGCTGCCTGACGGCCGCTTCGAAGTCATAGGCGTGGCGCAACACGAATCGCGGGGGTTGAAAAAAGGTGTGGTGGTCAATATTGAAGCCACAGTGCATTCCATTCAGCAGGCCTTGGAAGAGGCGGAGTTGATGGCTGACTGCAAAATTAAAACTGTACTCACCGGCATTGCTGGCAGTCACATTCGCAGCTTCAACTCCTCGGGTATGGTCGCCATTAAAGAGCGTGAAGTGACACAGGCCGATGTGGCCCGTGTGATTGAAACCGCCAAGGCCGTGAACATTCCAACCGACCAGCAAATTCTGCATGTGTTACCGCAAGAATTTATTGTGGATGGTCAGGAAGATGTGCGTGAACCACTGGGCATGAGCGGTGTGCGTTTGGAAACACGCGTGCACATCGTGACCGGTGCTGTTTCAGCAGCACAAAACATCGTGAAGTGTGTACGCCGGTGTGGTCTTGAAGTGCAGGACCTGATGCTGCAACCGCTGGCTTCCAGCATGGCTGTATTGACTGACGATGAAAAAGAATTGGGTGTGGTGCTGATCGACATTGGTGGTGGTACCACTGATATTGCCGTGTTCACAGGCGGTGCAATTCGTCACACTGCGGTCATTCCAATTGCGGGCGATCAAATCACCAACGACATTGCAATGGCCTTGCGCACACCAACGCCCGATGCAGAAGAAATCAAGATTCGCCACGGTGTGGCCAAACAAGTACTGGCCGATCCACACGCAAAAATCGATGTGCCTGGCATTGGCGAGCGCGACCCGAGAACTTTGTCCAAACAAGCCTTGGCCGCTGTCATCGAACCGCGTCTTGAAGAGTTGTTCTTGATGGTGCAACAGGTTTTGCGCGAATCGGGTTACGAAGAATTGTTGTCCTCAGGTGTTGTGTTGACCGGTGGTACCAGCTTGATGCCCGGTATTGCAGAACTTGGAGAAGACATATTCATGAAACCTGTGCGAATCGGTGTGCCCGATTACGCAGGTGGTTTGGCTGATATGGTTCGCACGCCGCGTTTTGCAACAGCCATGGGTTTACTGCACGAAGCGCGCGCGCAACATTTGCGTGGCCGCCGCGTGGCTTCACAAGGTGGCGGCTTGAAGCAAACCGTACAGAAAATGAAAGAGTGGTTTTTGGGTAATTTTTAATTGTGGTTTTTTTAATTAGTTTTTTCGGCG
>JAHJCM010000122.1 GCA_018812945.1 Gammaproteobacteria bacterium
GGCAGTTCCTCCTGTGTGGCAGGGTGTTGGTCCTCAGTCATGTCGTCAAGAGAATCGTTTAAATTGTCTCGTCGACCACGTCTACGCCATAAATCCACCAGCTTATGCCGCGCAATTGCAAACACCCAACTGCTCACGGGCAATGTCTCGTCATAGGTACCACGCTGCATGTGCAAAGCTAGCAAGGTCTCTTGCACCAAGTCCTCAACCTCGTCGGGCAGGGCTTGAAGCCTGCGACTGTAAAAACGACGTAGACGCTGAGCAATTTTCGACAGCGCTTCCCTGTAGGCTGCGGAGTCTCCGCCTTGCGCACGCATCCAAAGGGGCTTGAGCGATAGCTCAAAATCATCCTGAGGGGGCACAGTATTGGGTTCGCTGGGAAGGGTCATTCGGTTACAAAGGCATGCTTTTAATTGTTTCAAGACACTACCACACTTCAAATGCGGCCAGCAGCGTGCAGGGTGGTCATGAACGCCTACTATAATGAGGTTCGTATTAAACACTCGCCAGCATTGGGGGAACAACATGTTGCAATCGATCAAAACACGCGCCGCGGTGGCCTGGGGACCAGGTCAACCACTATCAATCGAGGAGGTCGATTTGATGCCTCCCCAAAAGGGCGAGGTTCTCGTTCGCATCGTTGCAACGGGTGTTTGCCACACAGACGCTTACACTTTGTCAGGAGACGATCCCGAGGGGATTTTCCCGGCAATTCTGGGCCACGAAGGTGCTGGAATCGTCGAAGCGGTGGGAGAGGGTGTAACAAGCCTGGCTGTGGGTGACCATGTAATTCCGCTTTACACCGCTGAATGCCGGGTGTGCAAATTTTGTACCTCGGGTAAGACTAACCTGTGCCAGGCCATTAGGGCCACACAAGGCAAGGGTCTGATGCCTGATGGCACGACGCGCTTTTCCAAGGACGGTAAGCCGATTTATCACTACATGGGTACTTCGACTTTTGCAGAACATACCGTTGTGCCTGAAATTTCACTGGCAAAAATTGACCCGAAAGCCCCATTGGAAAAGGTGTGCCTTCTGGGTTGTGGTGTAACCACGGGCATTGGCGCCGTGCACAACACAGCCAAGGTGAATGCTGGCGACACAGTCGCCATATTTGGCTTGGGTGGAATCGGGTTGGCTGCAATTATTGGCGCAGTGCAGGCCAAGGCCAGCCGAATTATTGCAATCGACATCAACGCAGACAAGTTTGAGATTGCCAGGAAATTGGGCGCCACCGATTTTGTGAATCCCAAAGACCACAGCAAACCGGTCCAGGAAGTGATTGTGGAAATGACCGATGGCGGTGTTGACTTCTCGTTCGAGTGTATAGGTAACGTGAATGTGATGCGCTCTGCACTGGAGTGTTGCCACAAAGGTTGGGGTGAATCAGTGATTATTGGCGTAGCAGGCGCAGGGCAGGAAATTTCCACCCGTCCCTTCCAGTTGGTGACCGGTCGAGTGTGGCGTGGTAGCGCATTTGGTGGTGTGAAAGGCCGCACCGAACTGCCGGGCTATGTAAACCGGTTCATGAATGATGAAATTGATCTGGACACATTCATTACCCATACCATGCCTTTGGAGCGCATCAACGAGGCTTTTGATTTGATGCACGAGAGCAAATCCATTCGCACCGTAATCCATTTTTGATATGAAATTACTCAGTAGCGTTCAATGCTTTGGCGGTCTGCAAAACCAGTATGAACATTTGTCAGAAGCACTAAACTGCACTATGCAGTTTAGTGTTTACTTGCCACCCCAAACGCAAGCGGGGCAAAAGGTGCCGGTGGCTTACTGGTTGTCCGGATTAACGTGCACCGACCAAAATTTTGCGACAAAGGCGGGTGCCCAGCGAGTGGCGGCTGAATTGGGCATTGCTGTGGTGATGCCCGACACCAGCCCGCGTGGTGACGGTGTTCCTGATGACCCAGACAAAGCCTATGATTTTGGCTTGGGTGCCGGTTTTTATGTGGATGCGACTGAAGTGCCATGGAGCTCACATTACAAAATGTACAGCTACATAGTTGATGAGTTGCCTGCCCTGATTGAAGAGGGTTTGCCGGTCAGTAAACGTAAATCTGTGCTTGGCCACTCGATGGGTGGGCATGGCGCGCTCACCATTGCATTGAACAACCCAGCCCTTTATGTAGCGGTGAGTGCTTTTTCTCCGATAGTAAGCCCCATGCAGTGCCCCTGGGGGCAGAAGGCCCTGGCGTTGTACCTGGGTAACAACCCTGAAGCCTGGCAGCGTCATGACACAGTGGCGCTGATTCGCTCAGGCGTGCAGCAGCTTCCCATGCTGATAGACCAGGGTTTGGCCGACAATTTTCTTGCTTCGCAATTAAAAACCGAATTGCTGGAGGCTGCTTTAAAGGAAACAGGCTATCAGGCCGAGGTTCGTTACCAGGCCGGGTACGATCACAGCTACTACTTTATTGCCAGCTTCATTGAAGATCATTTGCGTTTCCATGCGCGGTATCTGAAATAGGCGACTTGCGCGTTGTTGAAACCATATAAGAACAGGATGAGATTCAGATGAGCAAATCACTGAGGTTGTCAGAAAAATGGTTTCGACGTGGCCTGTGGCTTGTAGCCGTGGTTTTCGCATGGTTCCTGATTGGCTTGGGGGGCACGCTTGTTGGTGATTTGCCTCAAATTGAGCAAACCCAAACGCTCGAAGATTTCATGGATCCGATCGAACTGAAAACGGTTCGGGAACAAATCCGAAAGACGGAACTGAATGAGCGCGAGGTGAGCGATGCTTTGGAGCAGTCCAGGCTAAAACACAGTGCTGCCGAGGCTGACACCGATTCCGAACGCGAGAAGTTCATGGCTTGGGTAGCCACCCGCAAGGCCACCGCACTTCCCGATCAAGACCAGGAACTGATTGCGAGAACCCAGCGAGTTGACAACTTACAAGCCTTGGAACGGGTTGCTTTGGCACAGTTGGAGATGCAGCAGAAATTGCTGCTGGATGCACAGCAGGCCAACCGAAAAGCTCAATTGCGTTTGAATGAACTGGAACGCGCTGCGCAAGGTGAGTACACCAGTGCCATTCAAAGCCAAGAATTGCGCGTTTTTGCGTATCGCCTTGCTTTAACCCTGCCCCTGCTGCTGGTTGCGGGCTGGCTTTATAAAACCAAACGCCAAAGCACTTATTGGCCATTTGTTTGGGGTTTTATCTACTTTGCCTTGTTTGTATTTTTCGTTGAGTTGGTGCCGTATTTACCCAGTTATGGCGGCTACATTCGCTACATCGTGGGTATTGTCATCACGGTGTTGGTGGGCCGGCAGGCCATTCTTGCCCTGAACCGTTACCTGGAAGAGCAAAGATTGGCTGAGGAACAGCCGGAAACAAAGCGACGTGAAGTTCTAGATTACGACACAGCGCTGGCGCGTTTACTCAAAGGCATTTGCCCTGGCTGTGAACGCACGGTTGATTTGAAAGACACAGGTATTGATTTTTGTCCGCATTGCGGAATAGGTCTTCACGACAAGTGCGCAAGCTGTGGCTCTCGCAAAAGCACTTTCTCAAAGTATTGCCACGCCTGCGGTACCAGTGCTCGTTTGCCTGAGCCACCAGAGCAAGCCTTACGGCCCTAATCGATTGCGGGATACTTCAAGGCATTTTTCACCAGTTTTTTCTGGGCAGCGTCAATTGGGTTGATTCCAAGCTGGTTGCATATTTGCAGCAGGTAAAGCAGTACGTCGGCCACTTCTTCTTTGACTTCATCCAGCTTGTTGTCTTTGATCTGTCGCGATTCATCCTCGGTGAGCCATTGGAAGTGTTCCACCAACTCAGCCACTTCGACTGACAAAGCCATACTGAGATTCTTTGGCGAATGGAACTTTTCCCAATCTCGCGCATTGGAAAATTCGATCAATTGTTGTTGAAGTTTTTCTAGGCTGTCTTTGCTCATGACCTGAGAGTATCAAAAAAAACGCCAGCTTGTGGCTGGCGTTTTTCAATTACGCAGTCAGTGATGGGTAATCAATGTAGCCCTCTGGCCCTGGTGCGTAATAAGTTTGCGGGTTGCCCTCTGCCAAGGGTGCGTTCATTTTCAGGCGCTGTACAAGGTCGGGGTTGGCAATGTAAGCCCGGCCAAAAGAGACTGCATCGGCCCAGCCAGTTTCCAGCGCATTGATTGCCATTTCACGGGTGTAGCCGTTGTTCACAATGTAGGTGCCTTTGAATGTTTTGCGAGCCCATCCATAATCAAAGCCGGGTACATTGCGATCGCCGCCAGTCGAGCCTTCAATCATATGAATGAAGCCGATTCCGCGCTGGTTCAATTGCTCGATCAGATAGCCAAACACTTCTTGAGGATTGCTGTCGCTCAGATCGTTGAATGGCGTAACCGGGGACAAGCGAATACCCACCTTGCCAGCGCCGATTTCCGCGATCACTGCATCCACCACTTCAAGGGCGAAGCGCGCGCGGTTTTCAAAAGAGCCGCCATATTGATCGGTGCGTTTGTTGGCGCCGTCACGCAAAAACTGGTCGACCAAATAACCATTTGCACCGTGAATTTCTACACCATCAAAGCCAGCCTTGATTGCGTTGGCCGCACCTTGGCGATACTCGTTCACGACCACTTTGATTTCTTCAGCGGTCAGTTCATGAGGTACCGGCACGTCTACTTTGCCATTGTGAGTGTAGGCAACCACATTGGGCTTGATTGCAGAAGGCGCAATTGGGTTCAAACCTCCTGTCAGGTCGGGGTGAGTAATTCGGCCCACATGCCAAATCTGGGCAATAATTTTGCTGCCAGCGGCATGAACAGCCTCAGTGATCGGTTTCCAGCCCTGCACTTGGGCCTCGGAATAGATCCCCGGCGTGGCCATGTAGCCTTTCCCTGCTGGTGAAACCTGTGTGCCTTCGCTGATGATCAGACCAGCATTCGCACGTTGCCTGTAATACTCAATGTTCATGTCGCTGCCAGGAATATCTCCGGCCACTTCGTCGGAACGACAGCGTGTCAATGGCGCCATGACAACGCGGTTTTTTACCTCAATGCTGCCAATTTTTCCGGGTTGGAACAGTTTTAAATCATCCACGTTGGCAATTTGTTCATTCACATGTGGGGTGGGTGCATTCATACGTCGGTACTCCTCTTGTGTTGCAGTGCAATGTTGCACATTATGCGTATTCAAAGCCCATAGATCTACGGAACAGTTGTTATAGTATTTATTCCTCGCGGGAATATATAAAGGAATCACTACATGGATCGCTTGAGGCTGATGGAAACATTCGTGAGAGTTGTTGAAACAGGTAATTTCTCGGCGGTGGCCCGGCAGGCTCATACCACACAGTCGGCCATCAGCAAACAGGTACAAGCTCTGGAGGCCGACGTTGGCGTGTTGTTGTTGGTGCGATCCACTCGCAGCCATTCATTAACAGAGGCGGGTCGCCTTTACTACCAGCGTTGTAGACAGGTGCTCGATACTCTGGAAGAGGCCCGCAGTGAAGTGCATCGCGCTGAACACGAGGTCAGCGGCCTGCTGAGAGTGGCTGCACCGGTCGCATTTGGCCGAATTCACATCGTGCCCCGGCTCGCCGCATTCTATGCGCGATATCCGAAAATGCGTATTGACCTGCAACTCGACGACAGTTTTGTTGACCTTGTGGCAGCTGGTATCGACGTGGCTTTTCGTGTGGGTGAGTTAAAAGACAGCCGTTTGATTGCCCGACGTATTGGCTCGGTGGCGAGGGCTGTGATTGTGTCGTCCTCTTATTTGGCTCGACATGGTGCTCCGCAAAAACCTGATGATTTAAGTGAACACAATTGCCTGCTTTACACCGGCATCGACAACTTCAATGAATGGACTTTTTACGGCAGTAAAGACAAGGCCATCACGGTGCGTGTGGGCAGCAACTTTCAATCGAACAGTTCAGAAGCAATTCGCCAAGGCGTTCTTGAAGGGCTGGGAATATGCTATTCACCCACCTGGATTTATGGTCGTGATATTCGGGAGGGCAGTGTTAACACGATTTTGAACAGCTACAAACCAAGTACTTTGCCGCTGAATGTGGTGTATCAACCCGAGCGTCGCCCCTCCATCAAAATCAGCAGTTTTGTTGATTTCTTCACAGAAGCTTTTAACCAAGATCCTGATTTGTCAACTGCGATTCGGTCTTATAAAGCTTAAGTAAACCCTCCACGGCCAGTAAACTCAGTGACAGCCAAATGGCGAGATAAGTGGGCCATTCCTGCTGAGCGATTGATTCGCCGATCAAGAATGCAACAATCACCAAAAGCACCGGCTCCACGTAGCCCAGCAAACCAAACAAACTAAAGGGCAGCATTCGACTCGACAAAATATAAGCTATCAATGCAGAGGCGCTTAACACGCCCAACAGAATAATCAGCAAAGGTAGCTGAAGTTGTAACCCCGTCATTTGAGCCAAGCCATCGCCGCTCAGAGCGAAATAAATGGCAAGCGGGGACATCAGCAGCATGTCAAACCACAGTCCACCCAAGTTGTCTATTTTGAATTTTGACCGCAGCACAAAGTAATAGGGATAACCCAGGCAAACCAGGAGCGAAGTCCAAGCGAATCCCCCTGCTTGAAACACGGCATTTGTAACGCCTAGCAGGGCCAGCAAAACGGCCAGTTTTTGAAGTTTGCTCAGCGTGTCTTGGTAGTAGAAGCGACCGATCAAAACCATCACAAGAGGCATCATGAAGTAGCCCAACGACACATTCATCGCATGGCCATGTAGCGGTGCCCATAGGAACAGCCAAAGTTGTATGCCTAGAAGCAGGGATGACGCTGGTAAGGCCAAATAAAGTTTCCACTCGGTTTTCAGGCGCAGCGCAATTGATTTGATCAAGCCCCAGTCTTTGGTCCAGATCAGAAAAAGGGTCATCACAGGCAGGGTCAGTAGCATTCTCCAGCCGTAAATTTCCTCCCCACTCAACGGTTCAAGCAGCGTGGTGTAGTAGTACATGCTGCCAAACAGCACTGAAGCCAAAATGGAAAGAAAAACGCCTTTTTGCATGATTTCTTGGGCTGATACCCATCAGTTGTGGCTAAAAATGAACAATTGTGAGGTTAAAAAAATAACCAGAATTCTAGTTTTGTCTAGTTCGAAAAATAGACATTTGAGTGGCTTTTTGCGCTGCAGCAAATGTATGCCGAAATTGTTAAAAAAAGGAATTTGTACAAATTAGCATTGTCGGGAAAATCGATTGTTCAAAGTCTAGAAACTGGCCGCAAATCGACATTACATTTTCTGGATATAAATTGCCATATTCATTAATATTCGCTGGTCCAAAAACACAGGCAATCACAGCAATAGTTTTTGGCGATCAACCAGGTACGCTCGGGTGAGCGTTGTTTGTGGGCAAGGAAACCTTGCATTGCAGTGCGCATTCATTGGTCCGGAGACCATTGTCTGACAAGCTGAACAGGTGTGTTGGATCATGAAAATCTATGTGTGTTTGTTGGTGTTACTCAGTGTAGTTGTTGCCTTGCTGCTTCGACTCCTGGATCTTAGTTGGCCATTGTCCCTTATCGGAGGCTTGTTGGCCTTCAGCGGGTCCACAATTTTGCTCTTGGGTTGCAGTGTTCAGCGTTTGCTCTCCGATCATGGTGAAAAAGCAGGTGGCAAAAATTTTTTCAGCCTGATATTAAAAGGCAAGTCTTCGAAAACTGAATGAATTGGTGCGGGTAAAGCCATGTTGACCGAGTGTTAAATATGTGCAATTTTCCTTAGGCGTACTTCGATGCTCGGCGATTTCGCAATCGCCTTAATGTTGAAGGCACGCTTGCCTTACCTACAGAATCAGGAGACAAAATGAAGAAGCTAAATAAACTTTTGTCCTGCGCCGTCCTCGCCTCAGCCAGTTTGGCGCTTGGCGGAGTCGCGATTGCAGCAGCCCCTAATCTCACTGCTACCCCTGTTTTAACCAAGTTAGAGAATCCATGGGATATGGCATTTCTGCCAGATGGTGCCATGTTCTTCACTGAAAAATGTCACGGGTTGTCTGTTCGCTTGCCCTCCGGTACCGTCAACAAACTGGTGGGGATGAAAGATGCAAAGGGTTATGCTGATTCCATGCCCGATTTGTTTTGCGACGGTCAGGCTGGTATGAATGGCGTGGCTGTGGACCCTGAATTTGCGAAGAATCGCTACGTGTATGTGTATTCCACGTCCAGCAAATCCAATCCCCAAACCAATCGGGTTATTCGTTTGAAGGTGAATGCTGATTTAAGCAAAACCTCGGATCGAACCGATATCGTGGATGACATTCCCTACAAAACAGCTGCGAGCGATCATCCCTTCGGTTCATCTGGCGCACACAATGGCGGAAGGATCCGTTTCAACTCTGGTGATGGTTTCCTGTACGTCACCACTGGCGATACTCACAATGGTGCTGTGCCGCAAAGCCCTACCAAGATAGGCGGTAAGGTGTTGCGAATTGATCGTGACGGCAAAGCAGCTGCCGGCAACAAGCCGCCCAAGGGTTTTGATGCCCGCGTTTTCACTTATGGCCACCGCAATCCCCAAGGTATTGCATTCCGTCCGGGTACAAACCAGCCGGTGACTGCGGAGAATGGACCTTGGCATTCCGATGAGGTGACTGTACTGAGCAATGGTGGCAATGCAGGCTGGGATCCCCGGCCGAACGTAGGTGGTCGTGGTGACTGCCCTGACGCTTATTGCGGCTACAGCCCCAACCAGATGGGCGCCATGGAACCAGTCAAGCGAGCCGCATTCATGCCGATGACAGACACCAAAACCTACCCAAAAGCCATGAAACCAGCCTGGAACAATGAAAATCTGTCCCAAGGCATGTCCTCGGGTGTTTTCCTGACCGGTAAACAATGGAAGGACTGGGACGAGAAAATGGCAGTTGGCTATATGGGGATTGGTATTCACGGCACCCCAGTCGGCAACCGTATTGATTTACTCGATATCAGCAAAGACGGCTTGACAGCCAAGCGCACGATCATGCCTTTGCCGATGCCTGCGGGGCGTTTCCGCTCCGTAGTGCAGGGGCCCGATGGCAATCTGTATGTGGCCACTGACGAAGGTGAAGTTTACCAAATCAAACCCAACTGAGTTTTTTGAGTTGGGATGTCAACGCCGTGCCGCCGGACTGGTTGGCACGGTCCTAGTGAGGAAGTATTCATGACGAAGTATGTACCATTGCTTGTTGCTGGTTGTTCAATGCTGACGGCGTTTGGCAATGCGGTGGCAAGCCCGGAAATGGTCAGAAAGTACAACTGTACGGCCTGCCACGCCGAAGATAAGAAGAAGTATGGTCCCACTTATCAACAAGTCGCCCTCAAATATGCCGACGAGGCTGGCGCAGCAGAAAAGCTGGCCAAGAAAATTCAAGCAGGCGGCGCTGGGGTATGGGGCAACACGCCTATGCCAGCTCAACCGCGTGTGACGGATGAGGATGCTCTGGCGATTGCCCGGTATATTTTGTCGGTGAAATGAAAAGAAAAAGGCTACCTTCGAAGGTAGCCTTTTTTTATTTGGTGGAGCCGGCGGGAATTGAACCCGCGTCCGCAAATCCTCCACTACCAGTTCTACGTGTGTAGTCGTCTTCTTTGTGTTTAACGGCTACTGACGAAAAGCGACATTCTTCAGCATCCGCGATCCACCTAATTTAACTTAC
>JAHJCM010000123.1 GCA_018812945.1 Gammaproteobacteria bacterium
CAACAAAGGAGAGATGTATGTCAAATGATGCAAAGTGCCCATTCACGGGCGATGGTCCCAAAACAGCGATTGCCGGCACACCCACTAACGCAAGCTGGTGGCCCAACGCATTGAACATTAAATTGTTGAACCAGAATTCCCCATTGACAGACCCCATGGGTGAAGACTTCGACTACGTGGAAGAAGTCAAGAAACTCGACGTACCCGCCCTTCTGAAAGATCTGGAAGCGCTGTACACCAATTCTCAAGACTGGTGGCCCGCCGACTATGGCCACTACGGTCCATTCTTTGTTCGCATGACCTGGCACGCCGCTGGTACGTACCGTATCGCCGATGGCCGTGGCGGTGCTGGCACCGGCATGCAACGTTTTGCCCCGCTGAACAGCTGGCCCGACAACGGCAACCTGGACAAGGCACGTCGACTGCTCTGGCCCATCAAGCAGAAGTACGGCAAACAACTGTCATGGGCTGACCTGATTACACTGGCGGGTACCTATTGTATGGACACCATGGGTTTCAAGACCTTTGGTTTCGCATTTGGCCGCAAAGACGTGTACGAGCCCGAGGAAGTGTATTGGGGTCCAGAAGCTGAGTGGCTGGCCACCAGCGACAAGCCCAACAGCCGCTACAGCGGCAAGCGTGACCTTGAGAACCCCTTGGCTGCTGTACAAATGGGTTTGATTTACGTGAACCCGGAAGGTCCGGACGGCAACCCCGATCCCAAGCTTTCAGCACACGACATTCGCACCACCTTTGGTCGCATGGCGATGAACGACTATGAGACAGTGGCACTGGTCGCGGGTGGTCACACATTCGGTAAGGCACACGGTGCAGGCAACCCTGCCCTGGTTGGCCCAGCGCCCGAAGGTGCACCCATTGAAGAGCAAGGTTTGGGCTGGATCAACAAGCACGGTACAGGCAAGGGCGGTGACACCACCACCAGCGGTATCGAAGGCGCGTGGAAACCCAACCCCACCAAGTGGGACATGGGTTACCTGGAAACATTGTTCAAGTACGACTGGGAGCTGACAAAGAGCCCAGCTGGGGCACACCAGTTGAAGCCAAAAGGAGGCGCAGGTGCAGGCACAGTAGTGGACGCACACGACCCCAACAAGAGCCACGCACCCATGATGACCACAGCCGACCTGGCGCTTCGCATGGACCCGGATTACGAGAAAATTTCTCGTCACTTCCTGGCCAACCCAGACGAGTTCGCTGATGCGTATGCGCGTGCCTGGTTCAAGCTGACCCACCGCGACATGGGCCCAAAAAGCCGTTACATTGGCCCATTGGTGCCAAAAGAGGATTTGATCTGGCAAGACCCAGTGCCTGCTGCAGATTACAAGCATGCCGATGAGGCTGATGTTGCTGCGCTAAAAGCCAAAGTACTGGCCAGCGGCTTGAGCATTCCTCAACTGGTACGCACAGCGTGGGCTTCTGCTTCCACCTACCGCAACAGCGACAAGCGCGGTGGCGCCAATGGTGCACGCATTCGCTTGGCTCCCCAGAAGAACTGGGAAGCCAACAACCCTGCTGAATTGAGCAAGGTGCTGGAGCAACTGGAAGGCATTCAAAAGCAATTCAATGACGCAGGCAACGGCAAGAAAATTTCAATTGCCGACCTCATCGTGATTGCGGGTGCTGCCGGTGTAGAAGCTGCGGCCAAGAAAGCCGGTCATGACATCAAGGTGCCAGTTGCCCTTGGCCGTACAGATGCCACTCAGGATCAAACCGATGTGGATTCCTTCGAAGTTCTGGAACCCACAGCAGATGGTTTCCGCAACTATGCCCGCAAAGGTCTGGAAGGTACAGCAGCAGAGCGTTTGATCGACAAGGCAAGCTTGCTGGGCTTGACTGCGCCTGAAATGACCGTGTTGGTGGGTGGCTTGCGTGCCATGAACGCCAACGTGGGTGGTGCCAAGCATGGTGTGTTCACCAAGCGCCCCGAGGCATTGACCACAGACTTCTTCACCAACCTGCTCGACATGAGCACCAAGTGGAGCAAGTCAACCAGCGCCGACGGTGTACTGGAAGGCCGTGACCGCAAGACAGGCGAAGTGAAGTGGACAGGTACCCTGGCCGACATGTGCTTCGGTTCCAACTCGCAACTGCGCGCACTGTGTGAAGTGTATGCAGGTTCAGATGCCGAGAAGAAGTTTGTAAACGACTTCGTGGCCGCCTGGAACAAAGTGATGAATGCCGATCGATTTGATCTGCACCATTAATTTGACTTGCTAGCTGAAAAGGCCCGGTGTGAAAGCGCCGGGCTTTTTTTATTTGTACTTGGAATCGGTGTATTGTTTGCAGTCGGTTTACACCTTACATTCCAATCACATCATGTCAGCACCTGTCACATTCAGTACTTTCATCACCGCAAGCGGCCACAGTTTTGGCCACGCCGTGCTTAACAACCCCGCAGCCTTGAATGCGCTCACATTGCCCATGATCGACCTGCTCGATCCCCAATTAAAAAGCTGGGCGGAAGACGATTCGATTGCAGGTGTGGTGCTGAGTGCTGCAGGCGACAAAGCCTTTTGTGCAGGCGGTGATGTAGTAAGTTTGCACCACGCCAGCAAGCGCGCAGGGGCAGGCGTGGTGCCGCCTGAAGCCGAGGCGTTTTTCGAACGTGAATACCGGCTGGACTACCGCATACACACTTACCCCAAACCCATTTTGTGTTGGGCACATGGCATTGTAATGGGCGGTGGCGTGGGTTTGATGGTAGGCGCATCGCACCGCGTGGTCAGCCCCAATGCACGCATTGCAATGCCGGAAATTCACATTGGTTTGTACCCTGATGTGGCCGGCACGTGGTTCTTGCATCGCATGCCCGAGCGCACGGGTTTGTTTCTGGCGTTGACTGGCGCAATCATCAACGCGGGCGATGCATTATTGGGTGATTGGGCTGATTCGGTAGTGCCTCACGAACAATTTACAGACGTACTCAAGGCGATTGAACAAGCCAACTGGACAGGGCAGCTGGACCTAGACAATCGTGCATTATCCGAATTGCTGAAACCATTTGAGGTGGACGCACCTGCCGGTTTATTACACATACACGCAGAAGAAATTGATGCAGTAATGAATCACGATTCACTGGCAGACATCGACCAGTCATTGCGAGGCCTTCAAGAAAGCGAAGTAGCTTGGCTAGCCAAAGCTGCACAAGCATATGTAAACGGCTCTCCCACTTCGGCTGTATTATCTTATGAATTGATGAAACGCCATGCGGGCGCAGACTTGGCTGATGTATTGCGGCTTGAATATCAGGCATCCATCGGCTGCTGCGTACACCACGACTTCCCGGAGGGCGTGCGCGCTTTGCTTGTGGACAAAGACAAATCACCAAAATGGAATCCAGTTCGCCTAAGTGATTTGTCTGGAGACGAGATCCACGACATCCTGAAACCTCGCTTTGAGGGCTTGCACCCTTTGTCGGATTTAGGTCACTCAAACTGAAAGTACTATCGCATGAGTCAACGATCACGTTATTTGCAAAACTTCGTCGCGTGGCTTTTACTCGGCTTGGTGTGCTTTGCCCTGAACCGCTATACCAACTCGGATGTTGCCTTGAGCAACCTGTTCTACGACGCTGAAACCACTCGATTCCCCCTGAAAGACAATCACTCGTTGACACTGTTGTTTCATGACGGTTTGCGCTGGCTAACTGTGCTTATTTGGCTTGGCTTACTCATCGCAGCAATATTGCCCAAGTGTGACGCGACGGCTCGGCGAGAAATATTAAAGATATTGGCCATCAGCTTGCTGGCTGCGATGATTGTTAGTATGTTGAAATCTAGCTCTGTCCACAGCTGTCCTTGGGACTTATCCATGTATGGGGGCATAGCTGATTATCTGCGTCTTTTTGAAAGAACATTCGACACTCAAAACACCGGGCCTGGCCGATGTTTTCCGAGTGGACATGCATCCACAGCCTTTATGTGGATTGTCTTGCTGTACAGCCCCTTGCCATGGCTAAGAAAACAAAGAAAGTCAGTCGCAGTTTTACTGTTGCTGTCTGGGACTTTGGCAGGGGCGGTGCAAATCACGAAGGGAGCCCATTTTCTCAGCCATGTACTCGCAACAGCCTGGATCTGCTGGGCAATACCCTTGATCTACTATGGCAGCGAACACCTCAGGAGCCCTGAGTTTACTGCCGACCAATCACAATAGAGGAGTTGTGCTGCGCTTGAATCGTTTTTCGACTTTCGGAGCATGTGGGCGTGTCCAACTCGTAAGCCATCAACAAAGTGCAGAACAAGGCATCGTGTGTCAAGTGGTCTTTCTCGTAGGGGAGTAAGTCAGCAAGCTTGTAATCAAAATTAGAACCGAACCACACCACGGAAGCAACATGCGTTTGCGCTTCAGGAGCGAAAGCTTTGGGAGCTCCATGCAGGTACATGCCATATTCTCCAAGCGACTCACCATGATCACTTACATACAACATCGCAGTTTCATGAGACCCGTCATATTTCTTGAGAAGCGTAATAACCTGACTTAAAAAATAATCGGTGTAACGAACGGCATTGTCATACGCGTTGTCAATTTCTTCACGGGTACAGTTGGCCAATTCATTGGTTTTACACACGGGTGTAAAGTGCTCAAACTCTTTGGGATAGCGCTTGTAATAAGCTGGGCCGTGATTACCCATTTGATGCAATACGATCAAAATATCCTTTCCGGCACGTTGATCTATGTAGTCCTCGAGCCCTTTCAACATACCCACATCGCGGCATTCTTCGTCACAAATCGGGTTTTTCTCAGGCGTCCGAAAATTTTCGTATGCCACCCTCAGTGCCACACCCTTGCTGTCCGAATTGTTATCACGCCACAGCACTTCAACACCATTGCGCTGCAGCACGTCCAGTGCATTCTCCAGTTTGGCGACCTTTTCAAGTGAAAAGTGTGTTTCAGTCAAATCAGAGAACATACAAGGCACCGAGACTGCGGTGGAGGTGCCACAGGACGTCACATTTTTCAGGCTGACTAGCTCCTCTTTTTGAAGATTCGGATTCGTTTCTCGGGCGTACCCGTTCAAAGAAAATCGGTCTGCTCTTGCTGTTTCACCCACTACAAGCACAATTAACTCACGTGGCTCTTCGCTTTCAAGTACTTCGGTCGGTTTCGCATCTGTTGCAACAGCGGAAATTTTCTGACTTCCCTGGTCTTTGAATATTCGACCTGCCAAATTCACGGCGGAATAAGTCACATAGGTTGGATTGGCGTAAAAACGGACTGATTTGTGTTCACGAAAAAAACTGGCGTAAGTCGACGTAAACGGCGCAATACACAAGACCATAAAGAGGATCAATAACAATCCAGAGAACAACATTCCGCGGATTTCAGCCACAGGTCCCATAGAATTCGGCCGGTACCGAACCAGCAACACAGCGGGTATTACCCCAAACACCAACAGGCGAATCACCAAGCTCACACTTAAAAGATCGCCTGCTTCAGATACATTTGTCTGTAACATGTTGATCAGCATTTCATCATTCAATACGGTGCCATATTTGTCCGTAAAGTATGCTGTTGCACTGGAGATCAACAGGAAAATAGCCAGAACCGGCGCAGTGAGGCCGCGATAAGCCAGAAAGTTCAACAGAAACGCTGTGGCAGCGGCAAACAGAAAAAACACCGAAACAAAAAAAGCCAGATGCCCTGAATCGGCAAAGTAGATGTCCGCAACCCGATTTAGAAATGTGTAATTGCCCGTGAGCATGATGAACAATGAAACCACCAATACCATGCGTTGGTTCGGGGTGATCCAAGACAACCTTAACTTCATGCTTGAATCCTAAGATATTGGATTAATCGCGGGAATCTTACAGGTAAACTCGATGCCCTCTCGCGCCGAATTGCGAGTCAACTCCAGGGACCAGCCATGTAAAACTGCCACCTCTCGGGCAATCGCCAATCCCAATCCATGACCTTTCGAACGCGTATTGGCTGGGCGATAGTACGCCTCAAAAAGTCGCGAAATTTCCTCGGAGGCGATCGGTTCGGCCATATTGCGAAACCGGATACACGCCTTGTTTGACGGCAACTCCACAGTCAGCTCAATAGAGACAGGTACATCTTGCTTCGTGGAGTGTTTACAGGCGTTGTCTAGCAAATTACGCAACAGCATTTCAAGTAACCCCCGCTGCGACTTCACCCAAACTGGTCGCGTTGGTGTGTTGAGCTGAACTTGAAGACCACTGCCTTCAATGATCGTTCGCTGGCTATTCACCAAATATTGAAGCTCTTCGATCAAGTCAACAGGCACCTCAGGCTCGGACTGCGCATCGACACCGATGCGGCTGTACATCAACATTTGTTCAATTAGATGCTTGGTGCGGTTCATACCTGTCATCAGGTAGGCTAATGAAATGGCTCGTTCATCCTCGTCTTTCGCATTGGCGGCGTTTTCGGCATGAACACTCATCGCAGCAAGAGGTGTTCGAAGCTCATGCGCGGCTGAATCGGTAAAACGTTGCTCCCTTGCCAATGTTTCGGACATGCGGTTTAGTAAACTGTTCAGCGAATTTACCACCGGCAATAACTCTTCCGGGGTGTTATTTAGGTCCAGTGGCGAATTGTCTTTGGGATCTCGATGCTCGATTGATTCAGCGAGTTTCGCCAGGGGTCGGAATCCGACAATCACAATCAGGTTGACCAACAACATCAACAGGGCGAAGCCCGTCAACAGCGGAGTAATTAAGGTACCGCCTACGTCGCTGGCAATTTCGCCGCGCAAGCCAACCTCTTCAGCGACTTCTATCCAGACCCCGCCGCTTTTCAGGGTGAATACATGCCAGGACACACCACCACTGTCGCGATCCCAGAAACCCTCTTTCAACGGTCCCAAGCGATCTTCAGGCGCAAATTCAGATCTCACCAGCAAACGGCCTGTGTCGCTCCAAACTTGAAAAGCCAGTTTGGTTTCATACGGATGTCCAAGTTCAGTGGGCTCGTCTGGATCGGCTTCACTCAATTCTGCGGGCAATGAAATGACAACGGGCTGATCAATGGTTGCATGCTCAACCTGGCGGGCCAGCAGTGTTTCCAATACACGTGCAGAAGTGGCCAAACGCGCACTGAAAATTTCATCCGCTTCGTGAAGTGCAACTCGATAACTAATTACGCCAGCAGTGATCATGATGACCGCCAGTGCCAGCACCAAGGCAATCAAAATACGCCTGCGCATGGAATATTTCATGGATTGCTCAGTTTGCAAGATTGGGGTCTATTCGATAACCCACACCGCGTAGGGTTTTGATTACATCGCTGTACATTTTTTTTCGTATGTTATGCACATAAACATCTATTGCATTGCTCCCCAGATCAGAGGTCCAACCATACAAAGACTCCTCGAGTTGCTCCCGCGTAAATACCTGTCTGGGACTTTCCATCAACTTTTTCAACAAACTGAATTCACGGCGTTGCAGCGTCACTTCAATGCCTTGATACAAAACGCTCATGGCAGCCAGGTCAAGCTCAATTTCACCCATTTTCAAAACATTGGTGGCGGCACCGCTGGTGCGACGCTCAACAGCATGAATACGGGCAAACAACTCCTCCAAATCGAATGGCTTGACCAGATAGTCATCTGCCCCCGCGTTGAGTCCATCAATGCGATTCTGGGTGCTACCCCGTGCGCTGAGCACAATAGCAGGCGTGCGCTTTTGATGCTGCCGTAAGGCAGACAACACGTCTAGTCCATCCAGACCGGGCAAACCCAAATCCAGAATGATCAAATCAAACGGATTGTCAATGGCAGCATTCAAGGCATCCCTGCCATTGCTAACCCAATCCACTTGGTACGCACGTCGGCGCAAGGCCTCCCGAACACCGTTGGCAATGAGTTCATCATCTTCGACGAGCAACACTCTCAATTAATCAACCTGTCCAGTAATTCAGTTTTCCCAGTGTAACGGGATCAACTTTTCCCTGTCTTGATCTTTGCAAGCAGATCACGAATTTCTTTGCGACGACCAGCATCGGCAGACTCTCGACCAGGCCGTGCAGGTGCCTGCAATGCCTTGTTCAGTGCCGCTTCAGCCTCCTGGATTCGACCCTCACGAAACAAAAAATCGCCGTAAAAGTAATTGGGATCGATTCCATTAGGGTTGATAGCCAAACCTTTCTTCAAATATTCCTCTGCTTTGTCATCATCGCCAAAACCCAAAGGCCAACCGGGCACCTGGTAATACAAGGACCCCAAACTGGTGTAGGCAGAACCATCGAGCGCTTTGGGGTTCAGCGCGATAGACGCCTCAAATGCCGCCTTGGCCTCTTTGACCAAACTCAGTGCACCCAAGCCGCCGACTTTGCCAGCATAGCTGGCCAGCACAATGCCTTCCCAAATCAGGGCGTCTGCATCCTTTGGATTGTTGGCGACCACAGCACGCGATTGTTCGGCCAATTTGCCCAAATGGGTTTCCTTGTTTTTACCCTCGTCCTGGTACATGGCCTGCGCCCATTCGGCTTGCAGCGTTTGCACTTCCTCGCTCGTCACAGCCCAAGCCAGTTGTGTCAACGTTAACAAACCCATGGCAAACTTGTTCATGTGCTTTCTCATGATGTACTCCAATGCTTTTCAATCGTGGGTAGTTGTTTCTGAATGGCGTTGTCGTTGATGCGGGGGAACAACTGATTAAGGAACACAAACAGGCGTTCCGGAAAACCGAGTTTTAAATCGAACCGTGGGCTGTCGATGAGGTGAATCAACCGGCTAGCGACAAACTCAGGGCTGTCGCTGGCCACACCCAAGGCTTTATTCAAGTTGTCCACTGCCCCTTTATTGATCGCCGTGGTTGTAGCGCGCGGGGCCAAGTATTTGACTTTGACAGGTGAATTGGCCAGCTCGCGAGCAAGGGCCTGAGCATAGCCACGCAAGCCAAATTTGCTTGCACAGTAAGCAGCATTGCCTGGATAACCGATATAACCAAAAATTGAGCCCACCTGAATCACCTGGGCACCACCCTGCTCCAGCAGGGTTGGCAGCATGGCCTGAGTCAATTGCATAGGGGCCAATAAATTGGTTTCTATAATTCGGGTCTGCGCACTGGAGTCCAGATTTTTGACAGCGCCAAACTGGTTGATTCCTGCATTGTTGACCAACAGGTTCACTTGATTCTCGCGTGCATAATCAGCCAAATCTTTGAGATACAGCGGATCAAGCAAATCGCCAGCGATGCAGCTCAACGACAACTTGGGGAAACGAACCTGCAACGACATACGCAAATCATGCAAGGCCTGAACACTACGCCCAGCTAGCAACAATGAATCGCAACGCTCAGCCAGGGCAAAGGCCATGGCTCGACCAATGCCTCCGGTGGCACCGGTCAGTACGGCATGAAACCGATTTGCTGAACTCATGCGGCCACCTCATCAAAAAGCGCATCGCTATTGGACTGCGGCAGGGCACGAAACATCTCACCATACAAGTGATACACGGCATCTGCTGTGTCGATCACCGCTTGCTTGTCTTCCGGGCTCGTCAACTGATTCATCAATGTTTCAAAAAACTTGACGTGTTCAAGATCCAGACTACCGTGTGAAGTGAGATATGAAAACGCTGAATCGGGCAAGGCCAGATTGGTTTGTATTTTCTCGGCAGCCAGTGTGGCCAATGCCGTACTGGTACCCTCAAGCACATGCACCATGCCAAAAAAGCCCACCGGGTTTTTTCGATCCACTTGGTGGTAGGCATAAGCCACCATAGCCTGGGTGGTGATGTGGGGTTTTGAGGCCTTGACAGCGGTAGGATTGCCGCCTGCTGCTGCAATGTCATTCAGAATCCATTGCTCATGGCCATATTCTTCTTCAATGTATTCGGTAATGGCTCGTTTAAGCCATTCATGCGAAGGCCCCAAACGACTGCCACAAGCCATCAGCAAAGGGACGGTGTGGCGAACATGGTGGTAAGCCTGTCCCAGGAAGGCAAGGTACTGCCCTCGCGTCACCTCGCCACGCAGTGCATCCTGAATAATTACCGACTGAATCAATTGCTGACGGCTTTTCTCGGTACTGAATTGAAGGGTTTGAAAAAATGAACTCATGCTGTTTCCCCGTTGAGTTGACTTCTGTAGGCCTGCCAAATGGCATCTCGTCGTATGCGACCATTGGCTGTGCACAATCCGTTGTTGAATGAAAAAGGTTCCTCGATCACCAGATGCGCCGAGATGCGCGCGTAATCAGGCAGTTGCAGGTTGACCCGCGCCAATGTGTCATCCACCTTATTAGCGTCGCGTGGATCGCGCAGCACCAGCATGGCGGTCAGGCCTGTTTGACCTTCCCCAAACACTGCGGCCTGCAAAAACAAACCGGTGGATAGCAGCAAGCCTTCAGGCCACTCCGGGCTGATGTTTCGACCAAACCCGGTGATGATCAAATTCTTTTTGCGACCATGAATGGTCAGGTACCCATCCGCATCCAGTTTGCCAAGGTCACCGGTGGGCAACCATTCGCTTTGTGCAAGCGAGTTGCCCTTACCCGCCTTCAAATCGTGGAGGTAACCACTGAAGTATCTTCCCTTAACCCAGATTTCCTGATCGGCGTCTACTTTCACTTCGACACCTTGAATGGCTTTACCCACGGTACCGGGACGATTGTTTTCAGGTGTGTTTAAACACACCACCGAGGCACATTCGCTGAGGCCATAACCCTCATAAACCGGCAAGTTGAACCACTTGGCCAAAGTCAAAAGGCCCATGGGCACCTTGCCACCGCCCACTGCAACAAACTTCAGGCTTTTCCAACGGCGATCGCCGGGCGTACTGACCTGCAACATAGCCATCAACATTTGGGGCAGCAAGATAATGCTTTCAGCCTGGTAACTTGCAATGGTGTTCAGGCATTGCTGCGCATCGAATGAGGCGGCGCCTTTCAATCCGGTTTGCGCCAGTGGCAGGCAAACAATGTCCGCACCGACCATCATGGGTGCATACACACCCGCAATGTTTTCAAGCAATACGCCAAGTGGCAACAAACACAAATGGCGCTTGATACCGAGGCTTTTGGTCGCGTGCATTAAACCCTCGGCCACGGCCAACTGCTGGGCCTGCGTCAGGCACACCCCTTTGGGTTCGCCGGTCGTGCCCGAGGTAAAAGTGATTTTTTGGATTTGGGCCGGTGTGGTCCCATCGAGTTGCAACCTGCGCAACATCAGCATGGGTGCATTTAGGTTTTGCGGAGTCAACTGAAAACCAAGCTGCTGCGCGCGCTGGCCGTGGTCAGTGACCAAGGTGCTGATGCCCGCTTCTCGTATGGCGTATTTCAGTTGCTCATCTGTAAAAAAGGCAGGCAATGGCACCAAGGCAATGTTCAAATTGGCGCAAGCCAAGTCCAGCGCAAGCCAAGCGAGGCTATTGTCGGCCAAAATCCCGACTGCCTGCCCAAGGGGGTGGTTCTGTGACAAATGGGTAATCCAGGCTTTTACCTGCCCACGCAGCGCGTTGGCGTCAAACTTGCGACTGGGGCCTTCTTGAATTTCCCCCGTGTACTGTTCGAGCAATGAATGAAAGGAACTGAACTTCATTGCTGGCCTCCCAAGCGGGCGTGGCCAAGCTGGATATCACCAATCGCAACGTACGGGTTTTGCAGGTAATAGCTTCCCCACGCGTTGGGATTTTTGACACGCTCCGGGTTTGCAGGTGCCAAAATTACGGGCGACAACCCCATGCGATGAAAACTGTTGATCAGGCTTTTGGTGGCGGTAAAAGCAACCCATCGGCGCCCCTCCTGATGCAGTCTTTGAGTCATCAACTCAATCAGCATGCGAGTACCTCCAGCTTGAAGCGCAGCCAGATTACCTACCTCTGCAATTTCAGATCGAGTAATGTCCATGTCCAATTGTTGCTGAATTTGCTGCTCCAGTGGCGAATCAAGGTACTGTTCCAGAAACAGGGGACCCTCTTCGGCCAGGTTGTAGCCGGCTGCAGCCAGCATGGTGCCTTGCGGAGAGCAAACGCCAATCAATCGGTCGCAATAGGACTCGATGGTGGCGCCATAGTGATTCATGAATATGTCAGCAATGAACTGGCGAATTTTTGAATCTGCACAGGGCTCCTGAATCACTGACAGCAACCAGGTGTGATGCTGACGGGTGTTGTATTCAACCGGTTTCATGCCTAACTCCTGCTTGTTGATGTATGCAGGTTAGGATTCGAAAATTAAGGCTGAATTAACTTTTGGAAATAATCGCAGTTTCAAAAAGTAATGAATTAGTGCGACTTCTCTGCAAACACCCTTGATTTATCATCCTGTGTCAAATATCATCTTGACACTCATTGGGGAGTAGCCTCTTTCCACTTGGAAAGGCTTATGTCAACACACTTGGCCTAACATCTCATACAGGCTATGGCGTAAGCGGTTTTTGAACTTGGCAAGACCTTTGACTACACGGCTTCCAGATTGGCCTGGAGAAGCTGCGTGGTCATTCGGTTTTTCCAGGCCCAGGAACTTTTAAATGTCTTCGGCACTTCTCGTATCCACTGGTGTAATCGCGCTCGCTGAAATTGGGGACAAAACCCAACTGCTTGCATTCCTGTTGGCCACACGTTTCAAAAAACCAATTCCAATCATCATTGGAATTACCTTGGCCACACTGATCAATCACGGCCTGGCTGGCGTGGTGGGTAGCTGGATCACCGCCAATGTGGATCCATCTGTTCTGCGTTGGGTGCTTGGCGCGTCCTTCATCGCCATGGCAGTGTGGACACTGATTCCAGACAAAATCGAAGATGAAGAAACCCAACTTGCTACCAAACTGGGTGTGTTCGGCGCCACCTTCATCACCTTCTTTTTGGCGGAAATGGGCGACAAAACCCAAATCGCCACCGTGGCCATGTCAGCACACTACAACGATGTGCTCATGGTAGTTGCGGGCACTACACTGGGCATGCTGATTGCCGACGTGCCTGCGGTGTTTGCTGGCGACAAGCTGGCTGAAAAAATTCCAATGAAGCTGGTGCACCGAACAGCTGCTGCGATGTTTGCTGCACTTGGAGTGGCCACGCTTTTGGGGATTGGGTCGACGCTGGGTTTTTGACAACTTTTCCGTATCGCAAGTTCCTAAAAACTGAGACACATTACATTGACCTGTCGCCGTCAGCGACATACTCTTCAAACATGTCGAACAAAAGGAATTGTGGAACGTCAAGCTGCATCGCCCCATTTCTTCAAAATCAAGAACCCATGACCAACTCCAACATTTTCAAAGACAGCGATATTCAAACCATCGCCACCAGCGACACACCACGAGACGTGTGGTCATGCACCCCGCAATTTGTGGGCAAGTTAACGGTGCAGCCCGAACATCTCGATGAATTCGAGCACACCAACAACACCATTTACCTGGTGTGGATGCAAGCCATCGCGGCTTTGCACTCTGCTCAACTCGGCCTTACCTTTCAAGACTTTGTAAAGCTGGGCTATGGCTGCGTGGCACGCCAACACCACATGGAATACAAGCGCCCCACCTTCGCTGGCGACACGCTCTGGATTGCAACCTGGATCAGCCACAACGATGGTAAAGCCGACATGATTCGCCAGTACCAGTTTGTACGCGAAAGCGACCACACCACTGTGATGCAAGGTCACACCCAATGGGTGTGTATCGACATGAAAACAGGTCGCCCCAAAAAACAACCACTCCGCTTTGTTGAAGCCTATAAAGTTGTTCACACAAACCAAAACTGATTCAACGGAAAGACAACCACTCCTTGGTTCAACCAATTAAGTAATAGTGGACACATTCAAGGACAAGTGGATTAACAGTCGTTACACTGTTAAAAATTGTTGAATCGTTGGTAATGTCATGACCGATAAAATCTTGGTACTGAACGAGAAGTTCGCCTGCACCATGGGCTTGGCCGTTTTTATAGGCGTACCAGGCGCAACCAGCGATCACGCCCACTGGACACATCAAATTGCCATCGACATGGACAACAACGATGTGGAATGCTTTTGTGACGGACAATGGATCCGATCTACAGGTGTGTTTGTTCCAGCGGGCCATCCACACCGCGTGGCCAACGGCCGACAAATCAATCTGTTTTTTGACGCATCGGTTGACTGGATTGATGAGGTGTTTGGGGGCAGTCTGGATACATCTTGCGGTCGGGTGTTGGACCGCGACACACTGCAAGGGATACAAAGCTGTTTCTATGAAGGCATCGATATCAGGACGGGTATGGAGGTATTCGCCGAAGCCTTCGACCTTCGACGCAGCAGTCTTTCCAATCAGGATACCGAGCAGCATTGGGAACAGGTGATGGCAGAGGTCAAACGGATTCAACAGGAACAAGGCGCCAGCAAAGATCCCGAGTACAGCAAGCTGGGCTCACTTTTTATGGCTTAAACATATTCAACAGGACACACTACATGGCTATTTGGTTCGACCTCGACAAGGTCACTGACGAATCGTTTTTCGACACCGCCCCGCTTCGCTTCGAATATTCAATGCATCTGAACGCCACCGCCGACGAAGTATGGGCAGGCTTGGTGGCTGACAAGCCACTGGCATGGTGCAAGGCATTGAACGGCCGCTACACCAGCGAAAGGCCTTTCCGAGTGGGTACTACCCGTGAGGTGGCAGCAAACTTCAACACCATCAAATTGAAAGAACGATTTTTTATTTGGGACGAAGCAGAACGTCGCCATGCCTTTTATGTGGAACAGGCCAATGCACCCGCATTCAAACAGTTTGCAGAGTTGTATGAAGTTACACCCACCGATGAAGGCTGCCGCTTTGTATGGAAGTTCGCCATGGCCGGGCGCTTCGGGCTGGGCTTACCCTTAAAGCTGATTAGCCCAGCCGCCAAACTGACTTTGTTCGATGGATTCATTCGCGACACCGAAAAACATTTCGGCACCGTGAAATAAACCCTATTGGCTCAATGCACCATCTCGATGAAGTTCATCGATTTGGTCATTCAGGGTGCACCAGTCGTAAATAATGCCGATACCAAATAAGCCCACAGTGAGCAGGTAGATCACACCGGTAATCCACTTGCGCTGGTAAAAGCGGTGGATACCGAAAATACCCAGAAATGTGAGCAACACCCAAGCAATGTTGTAGTTGATCGGACCAGTCAAAAAGCGTCGATCGGCACTTTTGTCCATGCCAGGTATTAAGAACAAGTCTACGATCCAGCCAATCAAAAAAAGTCCAAGTGTGAAAAACCAGATGATGCCGGAGATGGGCCGCCCGTAATAAAAACGGTGTGCGCCCATGAAACCAAAAATCCAGAGAATGTATCCGATGACAATGCTGTGGCTGTTGTTGTTATTCATATTCCAGTGAAAGTTGTATTTGGACTTTTAACAACATACCACAGTGAAGCACTTCAAAAGTGCTTACAGACTACGCACTAAAATGCATTAATGATAAGCAAACCGTTCACAGACTTGGTCTGTTGCACTGATTTGACGATTCATTTAGTCACTCAATACGAATCGGATTCTTATCAGGCGAAGTATCAATGAAATGGTGTCGCCTACTATTGATACGGAGCTTTCATGCCTTCTCGACTTATTCGGATTACTGCAACCTTAAGCTTGTTCGCCACAGGAAGTCTGTCCCAAGCCGAACCCATCCAAAACCAATACATTGTTGTACTTAAGGACACCGCAACACTGACTCAAATTCTGGATTTACCCGTTGGTACTCCTGTTAAAAACCTGCTGGATCAAGCACAAGCCCAACTGGGTTTACCCGCACAACAAATCAACTTTCGCTATCAGAACGTATTCAAGGGTTTTGCAGTCAACCTGCCCGACCACATTGCTCGCGGCTTGAATCGAAGTGGCTTGGTGGCCTATGTTGAACAAGACCAAACATTCAAACTGAACAACGAAATTACGCAAAACAATGCCACCTGGGGCCTGGACCGTTTGGACACTCGTGAAAATGCGCGAGACATGCGATACACCTACTCATCCACAGGTGCCCAAGTACATGCCTACGTCGTAGACTCGGGCTTGCGCGCAAGCCATATTGAATTCCGAGGGCGCGT
The DNA here is from genome assembly GCA_018812945.1 of Gammaproteobacteria bacterium. Taxonomy (GTDB): domain Bacteria; phylum Pseudomonadota; class Gammaproteobacteria; order Burkholderiales; family Burkholderiaceae_B; genus Limnobacter. Next base: position 16,005 of record JAHJCM010000123.1, read on the forward strand.
GGGTAACGGTTTTGACGCCACAATCAGCTCTTCGTCGGGCGGCTTGTTAGGTGGCGGTTTTCTAGGCGGTGGATTTCTTGGTGGTGGCGGGTTGTTTGGGGGCTTGTTCGGTTCTCCCAGCTCCCCACCCCCATCCTCTGGCAATCCTTCGGATCCGTTTGACCCATCATCCACACCCAGCGATTGCAACGGGCATGGCACCCACGTTGCGGGCACCATTGGTGGTACGCAGTTTGGCGTGGCAAAAAATGTAATTCTCCACGGTGTACGTGTGGTTAATTGCGCGGGCACAGGTACTTCGTCATCAACGGTGGCAGGCATTGATTGGGTAATTCAAAACCATGTAAAGCCAGCGGTAATGAACCTCAGTCTGGGCGGTGGAGCTTCCAGCGCAGTGGATCAAGCAATTCGTGCAGCCCACAACGCAGGTATTGTCACTGTAGTGGCTGCGGGCAACGATTCACGTGATGCGTGCGAATTCTCGCCAGCCCGTGAACCTTTGGCCTTGACTGTGGCATCCACTGACCGCAACGACAGACGTTCCTCTTTCTCCAACATAGGCAGTTGTGTCGACTTGTTCGCACCGGGCAGCGAAATTACTTCAGCCGGGATCAACAATGACAACGCTCAACAGGTATTGAGCGGCACATCCATGGCCTCACCCCACGTGGCTGGCGCTGCCGCCAAACTACTTTCAAAAGGCATTGCACCCGGCAATGTGGCCACTGCCTTGAGAAATGAAGCCACTTCGGGCGTGGTGAGTGATTCAAGAAATACTTTGAATTTGATGCTCTATAGTCGATAGCCGAGCAAGACAGGGTTCCAATGGCAAATACTGGAACCCTGTGGTGAATTACCTTTCCCTTAGTGTGTTACCCGCCTCCAAACTGTCACCTCACTCAGTGTGTATTGGTGTTTGCGGCGGGTTTCTCGAATCACAAATGGCACAGCCTTCGGTGTATCCACCAGCGTGAAAGCACCGTTCAAAATTTCCTTCAAGCCATCCAGTGTGCTGTAAGACTCACCGTCTTTCTTAAAGCCTCCAATCCACTCCTCGCGTTTGGTGTATTCCTCCAACCAGGTGTAAGGCGAAGCCAATACCAACAGACCGCCGGGATTTACCCGACTCGCCACCTCAGTCAGAAATCGGCGAGGCGCATACAACCTGTCTATCAGGTTAGCCGCCAGCACGAGATCGAACCCGGTGTAGACCTCTTTAAGGTTACAAGCATCGCCCTGCCAAAACTCCACTCGCCCAGCAGTGTCAGCCAGGTCAAGAGTGTCAAGCCTGCGCTCGTAATAGCTCAGCAATTCGCCTTCGTCTGGCAAGGTGTAACGGATGGTGCCTGTCTCCTTAAGCCGAATGCCGACCTGAATCAACAGGGTCGAGAAATCAATTCCAAGTACCTTGTCAAACACGCGGGCCAACTCAAAGCTCGAGCGGCCAGTGGCGCAACCCAGGTCAAGCGCCTTGCCGAACGCGCCGTTGCCATACTGCTGATGAGCCGTAATCGCCAAGTCAGCCATGGTTTTTGCGAAATTGGGCACCCCCAACGAAGCTTCGCCGTAATGGAATTCAGCATACTGCGAAACCAGCGCGTCACTTTCATAAGTCGACAAAGGGTTGGTGGCCGGGGTGTCGGTCACCACATAACGAAAACCGGCATGCTGGAAAAAGTGTTTCCGAAAGGCATAGCGTGAAGCGTGACGACTTTCATTGCCGCATGAAATCCAGCTGCCGCCTTTGATGATATTGTGGCGATTGTCAAACGTGGGGCTTGTGAAATCATCGTAAATCGGGTGCACATCGAAACCATCAAAAGGGTAAGTGGGGGTTTCACACCACTGCCACACATTGCCCACCACATCGAACAAGTCTCCATGCGCAAACTGGTTTACCGGGCAGCTTGATGCCCAATGGTCCAGGTGCAAATTGGCGTTGGCCCGCGCGTGGGGTGGTACATCTGCAAGCTGTGCATGGTCATAAATGCGGTTCCACTCATCCTCGGTTGGCAGGCGCACTGGCTGGCCAGTTTGCTCAGCTTTCCAACGGCAAAACGCCCGCGACTCGTGGTAGTTCGTTTCCACAGGCCAGTCCCAGGGCATGGGCACTTCTTCGGTAAGCAGTCTAAGTTTCCACGATTCTTGCGCATCGGTATCACGCACCCAGAAAGTGGGGTGCGTGGCCTTGGCAAACTCGTTCCAACTCGCACCTTCTTCATCCCAATAGCGTGTATTGGCGTAACCACCAGCGTTCACAAATTCCAAAAACTCACTGTTGCTGACCAAATATTGAGTAGTTTGAAACGCTGGGATATCTGCTTGGTGACGACCATACTCATTGTCCCAGCCGTAAATCGGCTCACTCAACGCACGCCCCAACACCACGCGGCCTGCGGGAATATGAACCAGTTCATTTCTCGGTGCATCGCCGGTTTTCTGACATGGCTGCCAGGCACGGTGTGGCTTCACATAGTGCAAGGCGTGTTGCCGCATCAGCACCGAAGAGGTTTCCAAGTGAATATGTTCATGCTCAATCCCCATCACCACCGCCCAAAACGGATCATTCCAGCCGATCGGCAGGGTAAAGGGCGTGTGGCGAATCACCTGGTCAATCACCTCCCGAGCTTTGTTGCGGTAGGTCCTCACCTCTTCAACAGTGGGCCAATCATAGCGGGCATCGTCCAGATCGTCCCAACTCATTTCATCTACACCCACTGCGAACATGGACTCCAGGCGTGGATCAATTCGTTGGTCGATCAGCCCCACCAACAAAAATTTATTAATAAAAAAAGTGGCCGTGTGGCCAAAGTAAAAAATCAGTGGGTGGCGCAAGCTGATCGGCTTTTTGTAATAAGCCTCATCACAGCTCAACAACTCAAAAAGCGACTCATAGCGATCAAAACTCGCATGAAAGTATTGCAACAACTCGCCGCGCTTGGATTCAATGTCGCTACCTGCCAAACAGGGTGTGCGAAGAAAGTGCTCGCTTTGGGCGGGCATGTGTTGAAGTCGAGAATTCATTGGCGCAAACCTGCGAAGTTTTAAAGTTTGGATTCGTGAAACCGAAGTTTTGGCTTGCGGCTCAGAACAGAATTCGCCAGCAACGATCAAAGGTTACACCGTTGCAGCATAGTCCAAACTAGTCACGGCTACGGCTGAATTTTTCTACCTTTTCCCACAACTGCAAGTAAGCCTCAGCCGACCGGAACAAAGTGGCCACAGCCGGCTTACCGCCGGGTTGCATCATCATGTCCGCGATGTAATCCGGGTACAAGCCGTAGTGAGCCACACCATCGGTGTTCAGGTCATACACGCGCTCACCGGTTCTCTGGCGCTCAAACACCACGTCACCCATCGGTGATTTGAAGGGATACACCAAGGGCTTTTCAGCCGCGTCAGCGCGGGGATCTGCCTGCTGGTGAATGCCGTTGATGTCTGAACCAAATCCGCTCGCAGGTGCTTTGCCAGCCGGGTACAAAGCACTCAATTTTTGAATATAGTCCACAGCAGTGGGAGAAGGTTTGTCAGGCAAATTGGAAATTAGTCCGCCCGAATCGACGATGCGCTGGCTATCACGCGCGGCGCTGATGGTGCCGGAGTGTCCGGACACCACCGGCAGGCCACGTTCCTTCATCATGGCCAATACCCGCTTGCGCGACAGAGCGCCCATGTGGTCTGTCTCAACAATCACGCCTTTCTTGGCCAAGGCATCGATTAAAAAATCACCCAGTTTCGTCAAGCCACGGGCATTGCGCTGGCACTCCCGTCCCGGCACATCTTCGGGAGTGGGCGGGGTATTGGTCAATTGCAGCAAAGCCAATTCAAACAAACCATAGTCCTTGCTGTCCACTGTTGCCGGTTCAGCACTGTCGATGTCTTCACAGGTCGTGCTTGCAAATGGGTGACCAGTTTCCCAAATATTGCCGGCATTGAAGACCTGCATCAACGCAGCATCCTTGGTGAAGCGACTAATTTCAGTGCCTCCAAACGCGTTGTCGAATATATGAAGAGGAAATACGCTGCGAATACCCAACGCATAAAACTCATCCAATCGCTCCAGAATTTGCTGCTCTGTGCACTCGGGCATGCCCATGAATTCGCCGCAGTTGAACAGTTTTTCGTTTTCGATACCCATCACCACAGCAAGCTTGCCGTCGGCGATCACCTCACGCGCCGTGGCGCTGTCGTAAACAATCCTGAACCATCCCTTTCCGGGACCACCTTCCTGGGCGTCAACATATTCCTCCAGATCCAGCAGCAATTGCCGTTGCAATTTCACGCTTTCCATTTCATCGCAATCATGTTCCTTCAAAGGCCACACCTGGCAAATCACCTCATTGGCCACAAAGTGATTCACCATAATGCGTTGCCCACCCATCCATGCGCGCTTCATCCACATGTAATAAGTTTGGTGATGGGTTTGAGATCTTGGGTTGGGCCAATAACTGAAAGTGGGCCAACCGTCCGTGGCGTGTTGGTTGACAGGGCTGCCGGTGGCCAACAGGTTGTCCAACACACCCAAGGTGCCCTGCGGGCCATGGTCAGCTTCACAACTGTTCAAGGCCTTGGTAATGCCAAAAGGGTGAAAGGGGCGGCCATGCGCAAGCTTGCCCCCCAACGCCTCACTGCCTCCAATGTGAATGTGCGTGTCCACCCAACCCACCACTTCCCCATTCGACGTGGTGCCCTTGAACGGCGTACCGGTGGCATTCAACTCGGCCTCAGGAAACAAGGCGCACCCCGAAGCGGGTTGCAACACAAACGAGCCAGCCTCTGCCTCGCCACTAACCAAGGCAAGCCCCTCACCCTGAATCGCCAGAAATTGTTGGGTGACCAGTTGCCTGAACCGAAATGAATTCTGTCGTGATGCAGGAATGATTTCCCACACCGTCAAGAATCCAGGCTCAGCCTGTGCACGGGGCGTTGCATCACTGCTTGATTCCGCACTTTGCTGATCGATGGCCTCACCCAAAGACTCTCCAGCCTGACGCACGCCGTCACTAACCGGCTTCAAAGGCTCAATCACTTCCGCGAGATCACCAAGACCTGACAAAAAATCAGTGCCAGTTCGGAGAAACTGGATTAGCTGCGCTTGGTTAAAAGGGTTTGAATTGGAAAGCCCGAGAAAACCTGCATCGCTATCCAACAACAAGTATTGCCCCAAGCGACTGGGCTTGAAAAAAAAGGGCGAAGGTGCATTGCCGAGGCTATAGCTGCCAGAACCGACCTCCAGAAGGCGTCCATCGGCGGTAGCAACTGAAAAGCATTGATTGGCAATGTTGAATTGATCGAGCCTCGAGTCAGTTTGCCCGGGTTGAACTCGTGTTCCAGCCACCGAGGCGTTGTCATCGCCACCGACGCAACCCACCAAGGAGAAAAGCAAACAAAGCCATACCAAACAAGAGGCTGTTCGTCCCATCTCTGTCTCCACTTTCTATGTGTTTCAGAAAGTGTAGAACAGGTGTGAATTTGCCAATGTCGACTAACTGACACAAACTCACGATGTTGACACTGACCGTGTCACTTATCGCTCAGGTCGGGTCTTCAGAAAGAATTCCGGAGGTAACTGCGTTGCGCAAAAACTGTTTTTCGTAATGTCGATTGCGTCGAGCTTTTTTGGCTTTTGCACGCTTGTCGTAACGTTTGTCAACGACCAACTCATCCAGGTTTGACAATTGTTCCGGGCTTACGACCTGTTTCATCGAATTTCGCTTCGTCATGATGACTGCCTGTACTGCAAACTACACGAAACAAAATCATAAATGAAAAAGGACCTAGCGGATTACTCGCGCTAAGTCCTTATTTTATTTGGGGCGATGTATGGGGCTCGAACCCAGGACCCATGGAATCACAATCC
>JAHJCM010000124.1 GCA_018812945.1 Gammaproteobacteria bacterium
GTGGATGAAAAAGGCATTGTGGTGAAAGTGCAGGGCGACAAGGCACCCGCATTGAAAGAAGGCGATGTGGTGGTGCAGGTAGACCCGCGCTACTTCCGCCCTGCGGAAGTGGAAACTTTGTTGGGCGACCCCAGCAAGGCGAAAAACAAATTGGGTTGGACACCGAAAATTACCGTGCATGAAATGGTGCAGGAAATGGTGGAAGTGGACTTGAACGCTGCACGCCAACACGCCCTGTTGAAGCAACACGGCTACAGCGTTGCAGTAAGCCGCGAGTAAAGGCTGCCATTCATGTTGAACTTCAATTCAAAAATATATGTGGCGGGCCACCGGGGCATGGTGGGCAGCGCCATTGTGCGCCGCTTGAACGCCATGGGTTACAGCAATATTGTGGTGCGCACCCACGCCGAACTTGACCTGTGCAACCAGGCTGCCGTGAATGAGTTTTTTGCAGCTGAGCAGCCCGACGCAGTGGTACTTGCTGCAGCCAAGGTGGGTGGCATACATGCCAACAACACCTACCCGGCCGAATTTATTTTTCAGAACCTGATGATGGAATGCAACGTGGTGCATGCAGCGCATGCCAACAATTGCCAGCATTTGTTGTTTCTGGGTTCAAGCTGTATTTACCCCAAGCTGGCTGAGCAGCCGATGACAGAAACTGCGTTGCTGACAGGTACTTTGGAAAGCACCAACGAGCCCTACGCGGTGGCGAAAATTGCAGGTATTAAATTGTGCGAAAGTTACAACCGCCAGTATGGTCGCAACTATCGCAGTGTAATGCCCACCAATTTGTATGGCGAGAACGACAACTTTCACCCCGAGAACAGCCATGTGATACCGGCGATGATGCGCCGCTTTCATGAAGCCAAATTGCGTGGAGATTCTGAAGTGGTGGTGTGGGGCACAGGCACGCCCATGCGTGAATTTTTGTACGTAGACGACATGGCCGCAGCCAGTGTGCATGTGTTGCTGCTGAACGAACAAACCTACAAAGCGAATACACAGCCCATGCTCAGCCATATTAATGTGGGCACTGGTGTAGATTGCACCATTCGTGAACTGGCAGAAACCATGCAGCGCGTGGTTGGCTTTGAAGGCAAGTTGGTGTTTGATACCACCAAGCCCGATGGCACCCCGCGCAAGTTGATGAATGTGGAGCGCTTGAAGAATTTGGGTTGGCAATACAGCATTGATTTGGAAACCGGTTTGAAGAAAACCTATGCCTGGTTTTTGAGCAATGTAGAAGGTTTGCGAGAAGCCTGATGGTGTGGTGGAACCCGCAGTGCTGAGCAGCCTGCAAGTGCATGTACACACCAAAGCGTATTTTCAGAGTCAAGGTGAAAGGTAGACGCAGCAGGGCGATGGTTCTAGTATATGCAAATCTAAGTTACAACTTTAAATTAGCATGATTATTCCAAGATTGGCTGCCGGTACTGTACAACGCTTGGCCAAAGGGTTTCCGGTTGTGGCTATTACAGGCCCAAGGCAGTCTGGAAAAACCACGTTGACTCGGCAATTGTTTCCGGGCAAGCCCTATGTGTCACTGGAAAACCCGGAGCAACGCCAATTTGCAACGGACGATCCAAAACGGTTTTTGGCGCAGTTTGCGGATGGCGCAGTGATAGACGAGGTGCAGCGTGTGCCTTCTTTGTTGTCGTGGTTGCAGGGCTTGGTGGACGAGCGCCAGCGCATGGGCGATTTCGTACTGACAGGTTCACAACAATTTGACTTGGTGCGTCACATTACCCAGTCCTTGGCGGGCAGGGTGGGGCGGGTAGAGTTACTGCCTTTGCAGGGCCTGGAACTTCAGCATGCAGGCCTGCTGGGCGGCGATGTAGATACATTGATGGTCACCGGCCATTACCCCGCCTTATACAGCCGGGACCTGTTACCGCAAGACTGGTTTTCGAACTACGTGGCCACCTATGTTGAACGCGATGTGCGCCAGTTGCTACAAATTAAAGACCTGCAACTGTTTCAACGTTTCTTGCGCCTAGCTGCCGCGCGTTCGGGGCAATTGTTGAATTTGAGTTCGCTGGGTGCAGACGTGGGTATTAGCTCAGTGACTGCGCGTGAATGGATTGGCGTTTTGGAGGCCAGTTACCTGGTGATGCGTTTGCCACCTTATTTTGAAAATTTCGGAAAGCGTTTGGTGAAAACGCCCAAACTGTACTTTCTCGACACAGGCCTGATGTGCTGGTTGCTGGGTATCCATTCAGCTGCAATATTAAGCGCACACCCTTTGCGTGGGCAGGTGTTTGAAACCATGGTGGTTGTAGAAGCCTACAAAGCCGCTTTGAACAAAGGGCAACAGGCCGCGCTTTATTTTTGGCGCGACAGTGCCGGGCAGGAGGTTGACTTGTTGGCCCAACGCGATGGCGTGTTTGAAAGCTATGAAATCAAGTCGGGCAGCACTTTCAGCGCAGATTGGTTCAAGCAACTCACAAAATTAGAGAAGCTGAATCCCAATGCTGCGCGTTCAACGGTAATTTACGGTGGTGATGAAAGCAGCCGCCGCAGTCAGGGTGAAGTGCTGGCATGGGCCGATGCTTTGGGAAAACTTTAAACATGGACACAGTGATGAGTAATAGCAATCGAGTAATCCCTGTAATTCTATGCGGCGGCGCGGGCACACGCCTGTGGCCCTTGTCCCGCAAAAACTTTCCAAAGCCCTTTTTGAAAGTAGGCGCTGAAAGCCTGATTGCGCAAACCGTGCGGCGTGCGGCAGCGGTGGCCAAGGCGGCTGATTCAAACGATGTGTTGTTGGTGAGCAATGAAAGTTACCAATTCCTGCTGCAAGACGAATGCATGCCTGTGTTGCAAAGCGAGGGCGGCAACATGGCCTTGCACCAGTTGCTGGAGCCGCAAGGCCGCAACACTGCACCTGCCATTGCATTGGCCGCGCAGTGGGCGCAAGCCCGTTACCCCGGTGAAAACCCCGTGTTGTTGGTGCTGCCGGCCGACCATTTAATTAACCCTGTTGCCGAGTTTGTGCGTGTTGCGCAACAAGCAGTGGCTGCGGCACGCAAGGGTTGGTTAACTTGCTTTGGCATTACCCCCAGCACGCCTGAAACTGGTTTTGGTTACATACAGCAAGGTGCGCCTGTCGACGAAATTAACGGTGCATTTGCAGTGCAGCGTTTTGTTGAAAAGCCGAAGCTTGAACTGGCCATGGAATATTTGGCGAGTGGCCAGTATGTGTGGAATGGTGGTATGTTTGCGCTGCGCGCAAGTGACCTGTTGCAAGCCCTTGAGCAGAATGAGCCGGCAGTGGCCACCCAGGCAAATGCGGTGTGGGCCGGTGCCAAAGAGAGCAAAAATGCCAAGGCAAGCGGCAGCGTGTTTACGTTCAACAAAGATGAATTTGCAAAATTGCCCGATATCAGCATTGATTACGCCGTGATGGAAAAGGCCAGCAATGTGGCGGTGGTGGCTGCCAGTTTTCAGTGGAGCGACATTGGCAGTTGGGCTGCCTTGGCCGAGCAATGCACGCCCGATACACAGGGCAACACAGTGCAGCAAGAAGGCGCGGGCCAACTGATTTCAATTGACAGCAACAACACCCATGTGCGTTTGGGCAACCGGGCTGTGGCCACCTTGGGTGTTGAAAATTTGTTGATTGTCGATACGCCCGATGCTTTGCTGGTGGCCGACAGAAGCCGCCACCAGGATGTAAAGAAAGTAGTTGAAACCCTGAAGGCGCAAGGCAGCGAATTGGTGAACGTGCACCCCACCGTGCACCGCCCTTGGGGTACTTACACGGTGCTTGAAGATTCCGCTGGTTACAAAATTAAACGCATTGAAGTAAAGCCGGGTGCATCGCTGAGTTTGCAAATGCACCACCACCGCAGCGAGCACTGGATTGTAGTCAGCGGTACTGCCGAGGTCACCAATGGCGAGAATGTGTTTTTGGTGCGCAAGAATGAGTCAACCTACATTCCCGCCGGGAACAGGCACCGCTTGGTAAACCCCGGCGTGCTGAACTTGGTGATGATTGAAGTGCAAAGTGGCGACTACCTGGAAGAAGACGACATTGTGCGTTTTGACGACGTGTACGGGCGGGCTTGATTGTTTGAATTTATTGTTTACATACCCCCAAGCGTAAACCCATAACACCAAGAATTTTGTTCATGGTTTGCACGGTGCCTTGGCTTCGGCCTTGCTCAATGTCTTGCAACGTACGTGCTGAAATGCCCGCCACTTTGGCCAGTTCAGCAGTGGTGAGTCGAAGGCTGGTTTTCAGGTGTTGCACCACTTGCTGCAGGGGCCATTGCGGGTTGTTCAAAATGTCTTCGACCACTTGTTGGCGTATGCGCAGTTGCTCGCTAAGGTTTAAGGGTTTATAGCGTTTGTCCATGGTGTTATTTCGAGGCCTCTAGTGCCTGTAAAGCCTTGATTTGCGCTTTCAGGTGTTGCCCAATCAGCTGAAACAGCGCTGGTTCAATACCGTACTTGCTTGGTTGCTTGTCAATTGTGGCAAGTGGCTTGATCAGACTGCGCAGTCGTTCAACCAGGTAAAGTGTTGCACCGGGTTGCAGTTGCTCAACAAAACTTATTACATCGGCCCAACGTGGCGCAGATGCATTTTCGTCCTGCCAGCGCATGCGGCGGGCGATGCCATCGGGATGCAGCACCATGGGTGCGAAATCAAACAGTGGTGTTAACTGCAAATTGCCTTGCATATTGCGCGTGAATGCGGTGTTGCGCGCATGGTTGTCTTTGTTGCCCAGGGCAAGGTTAAGTACGTCCCTGCAAATGTATTCCGCAAGCTCGGGCAATGGGTTGGCGCAGTGTTTGCTAATTGCAAGGCATGCTTCGTTGTGGTTGGGGTTGGAATCGAAGCCGGCAATATCGAGAAGACTCGCCAAACTTTCCTGTGCGTGGCGGTTTACCTCGCCAGCCTGCACAGTGCGGTCAAAACGTGGAATGAACAACACTCCATTGTTGTAGGTGGGCAATGCAGAAACGCGCAAACCGGCTAGTTTTGCAATTTGCATGTAGGCGGCTTCGTGGCGAAGTATGCTGGCCAGCCTGGGGTTGGGGCCACGGCTGAATTTGACAATATAGTGCGTGGCTGCCTGTTCATCGGGCAGGGAATGATCGAGGTAAAGCTTGGTGTCTTTGCCGCGGGTAAGCAGCAGTTTTGGCCATTCTCCTTGAACACCCGATGAACCTGCTACGAAAAGGCCGAATTGGGCCAGGTGTTCTACGAATGATTCTGCACGGTCCACAATTTCCTGGTCGTGAAAACCTTGCAGTGGGGTAGTTTGTTGCTCAAGCCACTCGGCGGCCTGTTTAACCCGCATATGCCCAATCGGATTGCCAGCGCCGTGTTGCAGCAAAAGCCAATCCGATTCTGGGCCAGAAGTGGGTTTTCTGTCGAGTTGCCGCAACAGTTCAGCCCTGCCATACCCCTGCGGTAACAAGTCGACCAGAAAAGCTGGCCAGTGTTGCCTTTGCATGTGTTGCAGCGATACGGGGTATTGCGTAGCGAGCGCGGGTATTCCGGCAGAGCCGGCGTGTTCTACCGCCCAATTGGTACTGTAAGCAATGTACACCGGCGCAAGTACACCTTGGCCTTCAGATTGAAGCAAGGCAATTTGCGCCGCATCAACCCATTGCCCATGAATGCACAGCTGAAGAGTAATTTCTTTTTCCATTATTTACACAGATTACTATGCAAAGTAGGCTATGGTAAACCAATAGTTACACTATTTTTCTGTGTAAGTAGTAATTGAAGTGCAAAGTGGCGACTACCTGGAAGAAGACGACATTGTGCGTTTTGACGATGTGTACGGGCGGGCTTGAATTAGAATTAAACCCACGAGGGCGAGTATTTAGGATTTTGGGCAAATATGGAACGTTTGAATGAAAGATCAGCCGATTTTCTGAAAGCCAGTCAGAGGTTAACCGAGGCTTGTGAGCGGCCTCTGGATTCGTTCATTCGAGATTCGGTTATTCAACGCTTCGAGTTTTGTTGGGAGCTGGCCTGGAAAACACTAAAATTGCGACTTGAAGTGTTGGGTATTGTGGCCTTGAATCCCCGCGATGTTTTCAAAGAGGCTTTGGTTGCGGGGTTGATACATGATGGTAACGCCTGGAGCGAGGCCCAACGAATGCGGAATTTGTCCAGCCATACTTACGACGAGAAACTGGCGGATCAGGTGTACGAGTTTGTGAAAAACCATGGTGACACGATGTTTCAGAATTTGGCCGGTGAAGTACGGCGATGGAGTGAAAATTGACTGTGAAGTATGGCTTGTCGAGCCAGGTAATTGAGCAGTTGAGGACAGCGTTCGCCAAATATCCGACTATTGAAGTGGTCTATTTGTTCGGTTCACGTGCTTCGGGTCACTTTAAAGATGGCAGTGATATCGACCTTGCAGTGGTTGCGCCCGCAATGACCGAGTCGAATTTTAATTCCCTGTGGAATGAAATAGATGCTTTGCCCTTGGTGTTTAAAGTGGACTGCATTCACTTTGAGAAACTGGAAAACGAAGCCTTGAAAAAGAATATTCTGAAAAACGGCGTTCAGTTTTATCCCGCTTAATTTTTACCCCGTGGTTTGGGTACTCATCAACTCACTCAAAGTACTTCGCAATTGCACACCACTGAGTGGTTTGTGCAAAATCAGGAAACCGGAGTTTCTGGCTTCCTGAATTCGACTTGGGGCTGTATCACCAGTCAATATTACAGCTGGTACATTCCCAAGTTGTGCTTGTAATGATTGTATGGCCTGTACGCCGGTGCTTTTGTTGCGCAGTCGATAGTCGGCCACAATCGCGTCGGGCATTCGGCCACGGGCCATTAAAATGCGCAGGGCGGTTTCTGCGTCTTCAGCGGCAATGGTTGAACATTGCCAGCGGCTCAACATCTCGGTTACGCTGGCGCGCACCAAATCGTCATCGTCAATCAACAACACTGTTTTACCCGTTAAGGGGGTTTTGCCAGCAGCTTGTGCGCGGTTGGGTTCATCAAGCAAGTGGTTGGCATCGCCTTGGGGCACGGTGACATAAAACATCGAGCCCTTGTCCACCGTGGAATTCACACCAATGTCATGGTTCAACAACTTGCCCAGGCTGTGCGCAATGTACAAGCCCAGCCCCAGGCCCTTGGCTTTGTCGCGCTCGGGGTTACCCAATTGGTAGAACTCTTGAAACACGGTTTCCTGGGCGCTGGCGGGTATGCCGATGCCGGTGTCGTGTACTTCAATCCGGATTTGCCCACCTTGTTTGCGACACCCAATCAGTACGCGCCCTTCGGGTGTGTACTTGATTGCATTTTCCACATAGTTGCGAAGAATCAGTTCAAGCAGGGCGGGGTCGGTGTAAGCACACGCTTTGGTTTTCGCCACGCGAATATCAAGGCCCTTGTGTTGTGCCTGGGTGGCCAGTTCATTGCAAATGCGTTTGAGCAAAGGGGCCAGTTGAATATGGCGTGGCTTGGCGGTGATGGCGGCTGCATTTATTTTGGCAGAATCCAGCAAGGCATTGAGCAAGTTGCGCAAGCCATGGCCTGCTTCCTGAATTCGGTCCAGCAAGCCTCTGCTGGGGTGGTTGGCCAGGTCTTCGCCCAGTGCATCCACCAACAATTCAATGGCCTGCACAGGTTGCCGCAGATCGTGGCTGGCCGCAGCCAAGAAGCGGGTTTTGGCGACACTGGCTTGTTCGGCCACACGTTTTTGCAAAGTGAGTTCGCCAATGAGTTCAGCATTTTGAAACCGCAAGCGAATGGACTGAATCACCATGTTTTGCAGGTTGCGGCCATAGTGAATATTGATTAAAACAAACACCAACGCAACGGTGGCCAATATTGCGAAGAAAGGCGTTTTTTGCCACAAGCAAAGGGCGATGAATGGCAGGGAGGCCGGTAACGCAAATGCGACATATGCCGGTGTGTGGCAGGCATGGGAGGACACTGCACCGGCCACCATGGCGGCCAGAAAAATAGACAGTGCCATGAGCACCATGGGGTTGGTTGAGAAAAACATAACCCCGGCAAGCCCCCACAAAATGCCCGACGCTGCCGTGAATTGAATGGCAACCCGGATCCAGTACTGTGGGTCGAAATGCGCGCCCAGCTTGTTGAAATGCCGGCGCACCCACCAACGCAAACCGGTCAGCATGTACACCGCCAACAACCACAGCAGCAGCGCAGTGCCCTGGCCAGTGTGCCAAAGCACGGCCACCAAGCCAGCGGATGAAGCCATGACACCATACAAAACAAAGGGCAAGTGCTCGAACAGAAGCTTGGTTTGCTCATGCAGAATGGTGAGTTGGTGCGGGTCTTCAGCTTTCATAAGGGGAGCAATAAGTAGTTTGCCCTAAGCATAAGTGGTGAGGTGGCGGGCAGGCAATGTTTAAATGGGTTACCCCCGGTTTTTGTAACCCAAACTGGTGGTTCTCACCCAGGAAAGTTTCCACGTATTTTGAGTGCCCAACATAATTTCAGGCACTGGAGGTTTTCTTGCTTCAATCAATTCCGCGTATTGCGGTGTGTATTGCACTGGTACTTACTGCAGCGTGCGCCAGTAAAACTCCTTTGCAGGTGGATGGCCTGGCCACCACTGGCAAGCAGTACACCAGCACCCTGAAAAAAGTAAACAGCTTTGCGCTTGAGCACACCCTTGAATTTACAGCCGGTTTGTTGCCCAACTTGCCCCGCGACAACGCAACCCTGTTGGTGCAAACGCAAGCCATGCAGCAAAGGGCTGAGTTGCTGCAAACCACGAGTAATTACTTCGACACGCAGGCACTTTATTTTGCAGAGCTAAGCGCACTGGCCAAAGGCGACACCAGCACGGGCACCACGCGGGCATTGCGAAAGCTTGTAGAGGCGTTGAATAAAGCGCCCGATGTGGGCGGCATACCCCGGGCGAGCAAAGAGGCGGTGGCAGGTTTGGCCGGGCATGTGGCCAGTTGGAAACACAGTGCGCAAGTGCGCGAAGAATTGATACGCAGCGCCGAACCAGTGGCTTATGCGCTGTTGTTGAACCAGCAAATTTTGCAAGAGCAAATACAGTGGATTACCCAACGCGAGGAGTTGGCCCGCCAGGTGGAATATCGCGAGAAAGTGTTGAAGCCTTTTGTGGACGACAAAAAACTGGGCGAAACCTGGAAGAATGCCTGGATCAAACATATCAAGCAGGTGCCTGCCATTGAACTGCTGGAGCAGGCCAAAGCAGCCAGCATTGAGATGCAACAGGCGTGGGTGAAGGTGCTGCGGGGCGAGGGCAGTTTCGAGCACTTGCAGGGCGTTTTTAATCAACTCAATTCAAACATTCAGGCAGCCAATAACCGTGAGCCCAACACCCATGACCCCAAGTGATTTTGAAACCTTGCAAACCGACGTGCACGCAGTATTTTCAGCCCTGTATTTGATTGATGTAGAACTGTTAAGTGCCGAGGAACGCAAGCAACACCAGCAGGTTTTGGCGGCTGCGTACCTTGCCTTCGTGAACGCGGAGAATGCCCGGTTTGCGGCTTTAAGTGCCCATGCAAAAAACGAGCTTGGCGAGTTGGCTGGGCATGTAAAAATGATGCGCGAGGGTGTGGCTGAACTGGAAGCCCCGAGCGAACAACTGGGTGTTTTGGGCAAAGGTTTGGATGCCTTGGCACGGTTAGCGAAGCTGTTGTAGGTGACAAGCAGTTTTCCTTGCATACTTCACTTAAGATATAAAGCATGCAAGGTTAACCAAGGTGGAAACATGAACCGCAAAGGCATTGTGTTGGCAGGTGGACAAGCCACCCGCCTGTACCCGGCCACTGCCGCTGTCAGCAAACAGCTGCTACCCGTTTACGACAAGCCCATGATTTACTACCCCCTGAGCACCCTGATGTTGGCGGGTGTACGGGAGGTGCTGGTGATTTCAACCCCGCACGACACACCGCGATTTGAACAATTGCTGGGCGATGGCAGCCGCTGGGGCATGCGCATTGATTACGCTGTGCAGGCTACACCCGGTGGTGTTGCGCAATCGCTGATTGTGGCTGAACCTTTTTTGCAGGGTGCACCCTGTGCCTTGGTGTTGGGCGACAACCTGTTTTATGGCCAGAACCTGGTGCGCCAAATGCAATATGCCTACGGGCAAAAACAGGGTGCCACCGTGTTTGCATATTCTGTGGCCAACCCGCAAGCCTATGGCGTACTTGAGCTGAACGCCGAGGGCACAGTCATTGGTGTGGAAGAAAAACCTGCACAGCCCAAAAGCAAGCAGGCGGTAACTGGCTTGTACTTTTTTGATGGGCAGGCCGCTGGCATTGCAAAAGGTTTAACGCCTTCAGCCCGTGGCGAACTTGAAATTACCGATGTAATACGAACCTACCTGGCCATGGGGCAGCTTGAGGTGCAACACATGGGCCGTGGTCAGGCCTGGCTTGATACGGGTACGGCAGACAGCTTGCTGGACGCGGCCAACTTCATTCAAACCATTGAGCGCAGGCAGGGCTTAAAGGTAAGCTGCCCTGAAGAAATTGCGTGGCGCAACCAGTGGATAAGCTCGGCACAGTTGGCTGCTCTGGCCAAACCGTTGCGTAACAGCGGTTATGGCGATTACTTGCTGGGCTTGCTTGAGGCGGGGGTTTGAACCACCTCAAAATTGGTTTCAATAATTTTCTGAAATTCTGGCGAAATGCTGTGCCAGTCAACCAGGTCTACTTTCCAGGGTAAATCGGATTCAGAAAAGGCTTCAGCCAAATTTGCACGAGTGCCCAAGGGAATTGCCTGACGATCAATCAAGGCAAGGTCGAGGTCTGAGAACGGCTTGGGATTTCCATTAACTCTTGACCCAAATGCCCACACTTCACATTGCGGCACGATTTCAGCGAGAATTTGTTGAATCAGTGCGAGCTCTTTGTCTTGTAGTTTCACTTGTTTCTCGCGTGAAGTTGCGCATTCAGAAACCTGGCCTCTTGCAAAAAAGCCGGAATTTCGGCTACCACTTGCAAGGCCACGGATTCGTCATAGGTGTGGCTGGTCCGCGATCGCATCTCCCTGTATTTTTTCCACTGTGCCCAGTCGCTTAAAAGCAGCCCTTGTTCGTTGCCAGTGCGGATAAGATCCTGGAAAGCCAGTTCGTCAATGTTGGCTGGGCTGGGCGATGTAAATTCCAGAAAACGCTTCAGCATTTTGTGACTCAGTTCATACGTGAATTCGAAACGTTGAATTAATCCGTCCCGAATCTGGGTGTCGGTGATGTCTTTCTGATAGCGCAGAATGCCCTCATCGAGTCGAAGTATGGCATTGTCGAAGGAGCTGAGTTCTAGGATCATTCTGGAATAATTAATTGGTGATATGCATGAATTGTAACCTTACTCCTTTAAACGGCTTATTGCTTCTAACACCCACGGTATACACCGACGCACGCGGTCACTTTTTTGAAAGTTTCAATGCGAAAACTTTCAAGCAGGTGGCAGGCATTCAGCCTGAGTTTGTGCAAACCAATGAATCGCTTTCAAAGCGCGGGGTGTTGCGCGGCCTACACTGGCAAACTGCCCCCAAGGCACAGGGCAAACTGGTGCGCGTGGTGCACGGTGCCGTGTTTGATGTGGCCGTAGACCTGCGTGAAAATTCGGAAACATTTGGCCAGTGGTATGGCTGTGAGCTAAGCGATACCAACCATGTGCAGTTGTGGATACCGCCTGGTTTTGCGCATGGTTTTTTAACGCTGACCGACACTGCAATTACCAGTTACCAGGTGACCGAGCACCACAGCCCCGAGCACGAGTACTGCCTGGCGTGGAATGACCCGGTGTTGAACATTGATTGGCCATTGAAGCAGGCTGGTGTTGCAAAGCCAACCCTGTCGCCAAAGGACGAACAGGGTGTGGCTTTTACAAGTTTGGGTTGATTACAAATCGACGCTGACAATCGCCTTGATGGTTCGGGGTGTGCCCACACCAATCAAGCCGTTGCCTGCGGTGCTGTAGTAGTTTTTGTCGGTGGGGTTGTCGACCACCAACTGAAACTGCGTGGGCGTACTGCCAATGACAGTCGAGTAACGTGCGCCCAGAGAGGCCACTGTGTAGCCGCCAATAAACGCTTGGTTTTGATCGTTCACGGCGCGCTCGCCGGTGTAGTACAAACCACCACTGAAGCTTAAGCCCGGTAGGCTGATCAAGCGGTATTCAGCAAACAGGCTGGCTGTTTTTTCGGCGGTGTTTTCAGGTACACGCCCCACAGTGGCTGGGTTGCCGTCGTTTTGTAATTCTGCATCCATCAACAAGGCTGAGGCGGCAATCGAAAGTTGTTTGTTCAATTCGCCGGTCCACGCCATCTCGAACCCGCTGTAATTCGCCTTGCCGTTCAGGCCAAACAGGTTGGCTGCTGGGTCTTGAAAAGTAGAGGCACGTTCAATGTCGAAATACGCAATTTGCGCCAAACTTTTTTGACCAATATTGAACTTGGCACCCACCTCAACTTGTTCAGATTCTGCGGGGTCGAGCAACTGGAATGCATTGGCAGAAGTGGCCGGTGCCTGGCCCGATTCTTCAAGGCCTTCCACATAGCTGGCGTACAACGACACATCCTGGCGTGGCTTGTACACCACCGCTGCCGAAGGTGTGGTTTCCTGTGCGTTGTACAGGTTTACGGTGCGTGTGCCGTTGGCTGCCACTCGCAGGTCTTCGGTGCGGTAGTCACCACGGCGAAGGCCAGCCAACACTTGCCACTTCTCGCCAAATTGCATGCGATCAAACACATAAAGGCCTTGGTCATCAATGGTTACAGCGGAATACGCACCTGTGAAAGTTACGTTTTGTGGCGCAATTTCACGGGGGTTGTACAGGTTTTGGTTGAACAGGTTTTGTGTGCCGGTTACGCCCGGTGTGTTGCTGGCGCGGGTATTGGTGGTGTAGCCAAACGACAGGTTGTGCGTAATAGGCCCGGTGACCAATTCGCCATAAATTTCACCCCGGTAGTTGGTGTTGTCAAATTGTTGGTCGCGGCTGTAAAAAATTTGCAGTTGACCTTCGCCGGTGTTCAGATCGTAATTCTGGAAACGCGAAAACGCGCGGTCACGCGTGGTTTCGGCGTAACCGGCTTCAAACAACACTCCCCAAGAATCGCTCAATACATAGTCCACACGAGCCAGGTAGTTTTGTGCACTGGCATCGTATTGTTGCCATTCGCCAGCCAGGTTGGTTTTGTTGTCGGGCACTGGGGGCAGGGTTACCCTGCCATTGACCGCGGGCAGCAGCGCAATTGCGGCCTGCTCGCTGACTGATTTCTCATAGTGTTCTACATCGAAGCGAAAGCTTAAGCGATCAGTGATTTTCCAATCGTAGGCAATGCTGGCCAATTCGCGTTCGCCGCTGTAGTTGTTCACGCCAATGTCTTCAGCGCCCTTCACCAAATTAACGCGCAGGCCTTGGTTGTTGTTCTCGCCAAACTTGCGGCCCCAGTCCAGGTGGGTGGTGGCACCGCCATGTTCATTCACACTTTGGCTCAGGCTGAGTACAGGTTTGTTGCCCGCACGTTTGGTGACCAGGTTCACCACGCCCGACGGCGGAATAAAACCGTAGTACAGGGAGGATGCGCCCTTGAGCACTTCGACCTGTTGTTTGTTTTCAAGGGGCACATCGACCAGGTTGATAATCGGCAGAGAACCATTAAGGCGGTAGTTGCCGCGGTTTTCTACCAGAATGCCGCGAATGGCAATGTTGTCGTAGGTTGAGCCGTTTAGTTGCGAGCGGGTAACACCGGCGGTGTTGCGCAGTGCACCGAACAGGGTGGTGGCTGATTGTGCATCCAGCACCTCGCGGGTGACCGAGTTCACGGTGAGCGGGACATCAATGGGTGCTGTGTCGCGGAAGGTGCCCACCTGCACGGCGTTACTGGAGTAGCTGCCTTGCTCGCGGGCTTGAACCTCAACTTCTTCGAGCTGATTGTTGGTGGTTTGGGCGATGGCCAAAGCTGGCAGGCCCAGGCCAAGCATGGCCAGTGCAACAGGTTTGAGTTTCATGGTGATTGCTGTGGTGGATTTGGGGTTTTTGTGAAAATAGGATACTAAACGATAATGACTCGTATTACGAATATCAATTATCAAAACTGTTGTTTATCCTGCGCTTTGAAGGGTTTAGAATGCGGCCTGTGCCTTATTTTGAAGAATGCAACACCATGGCCCAGTGGTATGTGATGTACACCAAGCCCCGCCAGGAAACCGTGGCGCTGGAAAACCTGCAACGCCAGAACTACAGTGTATTTTTTCCGCAAGCCCGTGTGCAAAAGCGCAAGGCGGGGCAGGGCACTGTGCAGGTGGTTGAACCCCTGTTTCCCCGCTACATGTTTATTCACCTGGAGGTGGGGGTGAGCGATTTTTCCAAGTTGCGCTCAACCAAAGGCTGTGTGGATTTGGTGAAGTTTGGCGGCAAACCTTCAGTGGTGCCTGTTGAGTTGATTGAGTTGATTCAACACCAGGTCGACTCCGATTCCGTGATCGATTTGCTGAAATTGAATGCGCTTGAAATAGGTGGTGAGGTGCGTGTGGCCGAGGGCCCGTTCGAGGGCATGATGGGCAAAATTGCGGCCCAAAAAAGTGATCAACGCGTGGTTGTGCTGCTCAATGTGCTGGGCGCTGAACGCAGCGTGGAGGTGGCTCGTAGTCAGCTGGACAAGGCCTGAGTTTCACCAAGTATCGACTTGAGTTTATTCAGGAAGTACTCGGGTTCGACGGGTTTCAGCATCCAGCCTTGAACACCCACAGTGTTTGCTTCAGCCACCATACCTTTGTCAGACAATGCGCTCATGACAATGATTGGCGTGTGCTTGGCCACATGCCGCACCCGTTTACAAAACTCCAGGCCGCTAATGCCTGGCATGTTGATGTCAGTCACGATGAGGTCGGGTGTGCCGTGGTCGACAATGTATTGCAACCCCTCTTCGGCGCTGGACGCAGTTTGGGCTTCAAACCCGGCTTGACGGATTACCTCTGCGTACACGCTACGAATGGACCGTGCATCATCTAGCAACAAGACTGTTTTCATACTGATTTCCTATTTCACCGAGGTAGTCACAATGAAATGTTAAATCAGCATGAAATGTTAAGGACAACTTTTAACCAAAGTTAACCATGGCTTACGCTGTGCTTACTTTGGGCGGTTCCAGTCGTTGACGCAGCCCACCTGCACGGTGTTGCGTGCCACAGGGCCAGTTTGGGTCAGTGAGCGGTTTTCACCGGGCATGATGTACAGTTCAGTCAGCTGCGCGCCCACCAGCACGCGGCAACGCTTTGGGTGTTCTTTGTGTTGGTTTTCAACATAAATTACGGTTTCTTCGCAAGACTGGGTCACCTTGGCTTTGGTGGTGCCGTCGGACAAATCCTGTTGCTGCTTGCCTTCGATGTTGCACATCGTGGCCGATGTGCTGCTGTTCTCGGCAGGCTTTTCGTTGTTGGGCAGTGGTGCTACAGCCACGCACGCAGCAGCAAGTGAAGAGGCCACGGCGATCAAGCCCAGGCGTGTGATGAGTTTCCCATTGATAGTCATGTTCTGTCCCTAATAAATTAAATAGCTGGCTGGTGCCCGCGACAATTAAAATATCGTTTTGGCATGCACAATCAGTATTGTGACTTTTTGTGTATTTTTTAATTCAGACTTTATTCTAAGCAATTTACTGATCGATTATGACTTTACTTGTTACGGGTTCTGCTGGTTTTATTGGTTCGTGTTATGTGCGCCAACATTTTGAGCACAGCGTTGAGCCCGTGGTTAGCCTGGACGCCTTGACTTACGCCGGCCACCTGAGCACCCTGGGCCCGGTATTGAAGCGACCTGAGCACACCTTTGTACATGCGTCCATTGGCGATGTGGATGCGGTTCGCGCTATTTTTGAAAAACACAAACCCCGCGCGGTGTTGAACTTCGCAGCGGAAAGTCATGTTGACCGGTCTATTCTTGGGCCGGGCGAATTTATTGAAACCAATGTGGTGGGCACTTACCGTTTGCTGGAATGCGCACGCGAATACTGGAATGGTTTGCAAGGTGAGGCCAAGGCCGGTTTCCGGTTTTTGCATGTGAGCACCGACGAGGTATACGGCACGCTGAAACCAAAAGACCCACCGTTTTCTGAAACTACGCGCTACGAACCCAACAGCCCTTACTCAGCCAGCAAAGCGGCCAGCGACCACCTTGTGCGCGCCTGGCACCACACCTATGGCTTGCCGGTGCTAACCACCAATTGCAGCAACAATTACGGGCCTTACCACTTTCCTGAAAAACTGATTCCGCTGTGCATCATGAATGCCCTGAACGGGAAGCAGTTGCCGGTCTACGGCGATGGTCAGCAAATTCGCGACTGGCTTTTTGTGGAAGACCACACACGCGGCATACGCACCGTGCTCGAGAACGGCGTGCTGGGCGAAACCTACAACATTGGTGGCTGGAATGAAAAAGCCAACCTCGAGGTGGTGAAGCTGATTTGCACCTTGCTGGATGAATTGCAACCGCGCGCAGATGGCATTTCTTATTCAACGCAAATTGCCTTTGTGACCGATCGGCCCGGGCATGACCGCCGATATGCAATTGATGCGCGAAAAATTGAACGCGAGTTGGGGTGGAAGCCGGTTGAAACTTTCGAGACCGGCATTCGAAAAACCGTGCAGTGGTATTTGGCGAACCGGGCTTGGGTTGCAGAAGTGACCGCTGCAAGGTAACTGTTTTCAGTGCCCAATCGGCGGCGGTGTTTCGATCGCCTCGCCTTCAAGAAAACCTGCCCTTGTGTGCCGAGCAGGGCCGGTGTCGCCCAGCCTGGGCGACAGAGAACGGACCCGACCCGCAGTTTAGGAGGGTCGTTCTCAGGCATCGCAAGGCTCAGCAAGGGGAGTACAGGTTTTCTGGCGAGAGATCGGAACCCAAGCCGAGTGGGCGGTTAAAAAGCTGCGGGACAACTGAACCCAATCCGATTCGATTAAACAAACCGGCAGTTGAGCAAGCCCGCAATCAATACGGTTAAACTATCGCAACAGTTTTCAGGAGAACTTCGTTTTGGGAATTCGCGTACTCGTGCTTGGCGCACAAGGCCAGCTTGGCCATACCATTGGTCAACATGCCAAGCCCGCCTTGATGGAGACAATGGACGCCTGCATCAGCTACGGCCGCGACAAAGCGGACCTGGCCAAACCCGACACCCTGATCAATGCACTGAAAGACGTACGCCCCGATGTGGTGATCAACGCTGCTGCCTATACCAACGTAGAAAAAGCAGAAACCGAAACTGAACTCGCACACGCCATCAACGCAAAAGCAGTGGGCATTTTGGCCGAGCAATGCAAGAAGCAGGGCGTGGCGCTGGTGCATTACAGCACTGACTATGTATTCGATGGAAAAGCCAGCCAGCCCTACACAGAAGCCGATGCCACCAACCCGCTAAACGCTTACGGAAAATCGAAACTGGAAGGCGAAAAATCCCTGAAAGAAGTGGGCGGGAATTGGGTGGTGTTTCGCACCAGTTGGGTATACGGCCAGCGAGGCAATAACTTTTGCCGAACCATGATCAAGCTGGCGCAAGAGCGAGACACCCTGAAGGTGGTTGACGACCAAACTGGTGCGCCAACACCCGCAAACTGGCTGGCTGAACTGGGCTTGACGGTGGCTGGTGTTGTGGCCATGCACCGCTACAAAACCATGGGCAAGTTGGCCCCCACTTTTCTGCCCGACTTTCCCTCAGAAATTCCCAGCGGTGAAATTTTTCATGCCAGTGCGGCAGGGGTAACAAGCTGGTTTGACTATGCGTGTTTGGCGATTGAACATGCACACAAGCAAGGCATTGTTCAGCGCATGCCCAACATTGAACGTGTAAAAACTGCCGACATGAATTTTGCGGCACAACGCCCTGCTTATTCGGTGTTGGACAACACAAAGTTAATGAACACCTTCCGCGTAAACCCACCGGAGTGGACGAAAGGTGTTAGAAACTTTGTGCTCAATTATTGAGATCCTGCTGAGGATCAAGCAGGCGATGTTGAACAAGTGAACGCTCAAATGCGTTGCACCTTTTCATTTTTTCAATCACTGCATCAAGATCATCGTAGACAAAAGCAGCGGTCCACGCTTGAATTCTCTGCATTGCCGAAATAAACGGAATCGGATTTCCCTCGCGACTTAATTCACGCAGGCAGTCTAAATACTCCTCCCGGAAAAGCGTAGGGATGATAATTCGACACGCACCCACTACCGACAATTCAGAGTTCATGACTAATCTTGCCAAGCGACCATTACCATCGTTGAATGGATGAATTTCTGACACAAGAAACATGGTGAATAATGCGCGCGCAAGACCTGCAGGAATAGCGGGCAGCAACATGGATCCCTGAACCAGAGTGCCGCGTACCAACAGGGGTTCGACAAATTCGGTATTGCCCGCACGGTTGCGCTTTAACTTGAATTCTCCCGGCTCTACCTCGGGCCGTTCTTGCATTTGATCCCAATGCCGTTTGCGAAGTTGAGTTTCGACGGGAGTGCCTGAGGCCAATACTTGATGCATCCAGGCCGGGGTGACTGCTTGACGAAATACACCAAGAATATCGTGCGAGTCTTTGGGGCGAGACAACATGGGTTTGCCGAAGAGTACAATCTCGCGCGCTTCCTCAATATCAAATTCAGTGCCTTCAATGAAATTGGAAAAGTACGATTCAAGAAAAGCAAAGTGAATCATTGCTTTGGGCGTGCATGCCGCTTCTTCAGCTTGTTTCAAGGGTTGTGATCGCAACGCAGCAGCCAGTTTTTCAAACAACTCTAGCCTGTCAGCATCGTAAGGAAGCGCAGCTGTGAGTGCGCGCCCTTGGGTCGTGGTCAGTGTAGAGAGGCGAGTTTTTAGAATGCTGCCTATGAGCGAATCAAGAACAAGGAACTCCTTCGGAAGCTTCAGTGCTTGGGCAAGTGAACGCGCTGCTTCCCGAAGTGTTGCAAGAGCCTGTTCTCCGCGTGCAGAGCATAGGGTCAACAAGCGAGATTCGACCGCCTCGCGCCCAACAGCTTTTTTGAAGGTCCCTCGGCTAGGTGAAAGATTTTCCAGCAGGCACCTCGCCTCTGATGGAAAGTAAATTGCCCGCCCTTGCATTGGCATGTCACCAGGTTGGGGTGGGGGCCCTTTCACTGCAACTATTTCTAAGCCGGGAAGTTGTACTTTTCGGTTGCTGGTGTAGGTAATGTACAGCAGTCCCTGCTCTGGCAAGCCGCCGTTAAAAGCGCTGCGAAACGATACGACTGAATTCGGAAACAGCGCAGAAACAACCCTGATTCGTTCACGTGCAAGTAGTGCAGGCCAGCTTGTATCCGACAAATTGCTTGCAATACCTTTCGCGACCAGCTTGAGTTTTCCGGCTTTTAATTGCCTCTGAACAGCGCGAATTTGCGCGGAGTTCAGCTCGGAGTAAAGAATCAGTGAGCTATCAAGAGTTGTCGCGTTTTTAGTAGTTAACTGTGCACACATGCGAATTTTGTCGTGTTTTGTGATACTAACAGTATAACTTTGTCGTGATATAGGTGGTTAGAGATATCTTTGCCAGTTTCAATGAATGCGCAGCACTGTGCTTTTCACGGAAGCCCAGGCGCCCACCATGACCAGCACCACCCACACCAGAATCAGCCCCAGCGCGGTAATGCCGCTGGGTTGCTCGAAGCGAAAGTCGCGATCAAATTCACGAATGAAGGTGCCGGCGGCATCGTCGGCCAGGCCCATCGCACCGCTTACTACGGCATAGGCCAAACCAAACGCCACCAGCGCCAGGCTGACTGACCACCACAGGGTGGGGCGGCCCACTTCGGTGTCGGTGGCACCCAGCGATTTCAATACATGCACTTCAGCCTGGTTGCGAATCAGCTGCAAGCGCACAGTGTTGAAGGTGACCACCAGCACCATGCCTGCAATTAACACCGCCAAAGCCATGGCAATAATTTGTGTGCCGTTCAATACCGATTGAAGGCGGCGCACCCACTGCGCGTCGTACTGCACATGTTCAACACCGGTGAAATTTTGCCACTGCGCAATTTTGTTTTCGATGGCTTGGGTGTCGGTGGTGGCATCCACTTCAAGCACCACCACCACGGTGTAGGGCAGGGGGTTTTCAGGCAAGGCTTCGGCCAAATCGGGAGTTTGGCTTTGCGTGCGCAAACGTTCCATGGCCTGCTCGGGTGTGACGATATTCACGCTGTCCAAATCGAAATCGCGCTTCAATTGTGCGGCTGCACTTTTCACGGAGTCCAATGTGGCATCGGGTTTGAAGTACAGGCTGATTTCAGGGTCGCCCACCCAACGGTCCATGCTGGGAACAATGGCGCTCAGTCCCTGTGCAATGGTCCAAGGCATGGCCAAGGCAATTGCCAGCACCAGGGCGTTGAACAGGTGGCCAAGCGGTTCATCAAGCCACAGTTTTAAACCGGCAGAAATTGAAAACCACTGCAAACGTAACCAACGCATGTGTTGTCTCTTAAAAGTCGATCAAGCCCCGTAGGCCTTGTTCAAAAAGTCTTTGGAAAAAGTTTGCACGCCTGCCTCGCGGCCACCGTTGTGCGACAAATCGGCGGGTGCTGGAAGCACCGCGCCCTCGCCCAGTTTCAAACGATGTGTTACTCGGTTAAAACGGTGTGCTTCATGCGTGGCCACAATGATGGTCACGCCGGCGCGGTTGAATTCTTCCAGCAAACCCACCACGCGCGCTGCGGATTCATCATCCAGTTGGGCAGTGGGTTCATCGGCCAATACCAGGGCAGGGCGGTTCACCACTGCGCGTGCAATTTGCAAACGCAATTGTTGCCCACCCGACAATTCGCTGGGCAGCATGCGGTCGGTGTGGCTTAAGCCTACGCGGGCCAATGCAGCCTTCACGCGGCTTTGAATGTCGGTCTCGGAAAGCCCCACCACGCGCAGGGGCAGGGCCACGTTGTCAAAGCAGCTTCGGTTGTGCAGCAGTTCAACGTCCATGCCGGTGTAGCCCACATTGCGCCGGTAATGTGCGCGTTCGCGGCGGTTCAGTCGCGCAATCGAGCTTTTGCCCACCAGAATGTCGCCACTGCTGGGTTGTTCAAACGTGGCCAGCAGGCGAAGTATCGAACTTTTTCCCGCGCCGGAATGGCCTTCAAGCAGGGTGAATGAGCCCTTGGGTAACTGAAAATTCACGCCCTTCAAGGCGGCGTGGGTGCCGTACTTCAAGGTGACGTTTTTGAATTGGATCATGCGGTTTGGTTTCCGTCAGTGTCAATGCCAACCAAGGCGTTGGCAAATTCGCGGGGGCTGAAAGGGCGCAGGTCGCCCATTTTTTCACCTACACCAATAAAGGCCACAGGCACGCGCGTGCTCATGCTCATGGCAGCCAGAATACCGCCTTTGGCAGTGCCGTCCAGCTTGGTGACCACCAGTGCCGTCAGTGTAAGTGCATCATTGAAAGCCTTGATTTGTTGCAGGGCGTTTTGGCCGTTGGTGGCATCTACGACCAGCACAATTTCATGCGGTGCATCCATTTTGGCTTTGCCCAACACTTTCTTGATTTTTTTCAGCTCTTCCATGAGGTGAAGTTGCGTGGGCAGGCGGCCTGCGGTGTCGCAAATCACAATGTGTTTGTTTCGTGAAATACCAGCCTGTACTGAGTCGAATGCCACGGCGCCGGGGTCGCTGCCCTCTGCGGAAATGACATCCACATTGCTGCGCTGGGCCCACACATCCAGTTGTTCTCGCGCCGCGGCACGAAACGTGTCGCCAGCGGCCAACAGAACGGAATAACCAATTTCAGCATAGTGGTTGGCCAGTTTGCCTATGCTGGTGGTTTTGCCCGCACCGTTGACACCCACCACCATCATGACCAAGGGGCGGGCACGGTCTACGCCCATGCTGGTTTCCAGGGGGCGCAGCAGATCGAACACTGAGTCGCGCAGCACCAGGCGCACGTCTTCAGGCCGGGTGAGGCCTTTCTGGTACACCGTGTCGCGCACCTTCTGCATCAGCAGTTCGGTGGCGGGCAAGCCGCAATCGGCCAGTAGCAGGCGTTCTTCCATTTCTTCGAAAAAGGCTTCATCGACCTTTTCGCCGGTGAACATGGAGGTAAGGCCGGAACGGGTTTTGGTCAAACCCGATTTCAAACGACCAAGCCAGTCCTGTCTCTGCCCAGGAATCTGCATGTAAAACTCCAATTGAGGAAACTAAGCGGTGTGAACGACTGTCACACCGCGAGATGTTGAATGACTTATTCTACCATTGAGGTTAAAACGGACGTTTGCTGTAAAAGGTGTCTTGAATGATAAAAACAGGTTTTCAACTGAATAGGCGTTGGGCGGCACTGGCTGCTGGCGTTTTGCTGATTGCAAGTGCTCAATTGCTGATGGTCAACGCGGCGAATGCCGCTGATGGCGATGTGACTGAATACAAACTGAACAACGGCCTGCGCGTGGTGGTGAAGGAAGATCACCGTTCCCCCACAGTGGCGCACATGGTGTGGTACAAGGCGGGCTCGATTGACGAGTACAACGGCACCACCGGAGTGGCCCACGTGCTTGAGCACATGATGTTCAAAGAAACCAAAACCCTGAAAGTGGGTGAGTTTTCCGAGATCGTGGCTGCCCTGGGTGGGCGCGACAATGCGTTCACCAGCCGCGACTACACCGCTTATTTTCAGCAGCTTCAGGCCAAAGACTTGAGCAAAGTGATGGCGCTTGAAGCGGATCGCATGGCCAATCTTATTCTCAGCGAAAGCGAGTTTGAGAAAGAAATC
This sequence comes from Gammaproteobacteria bacterium, assembly GCA_018812945.1. GTDB lineage: Bacteria > Pseudomonadota > Gammaproteobacteria > Burkholderiales > Burkholderiaceae_B > Limnobacter. The sequence goes on from JAHJCM010000124.1 coordinate 22,700, forward strand.
AAAGTGGTGATGGAGGAGCGCCGCTACCGCACCGACGACCAGGCCACCGGCAAGCTTTACGAGGCATTCATGGCCATGGCTTTTCAGGCCAACCCCACGCGCACACCGGTAATTGGCTGGATGAGCGACCTTGAAGCCATGACGTACAAGGACGCACGCAAATGGTATGACACGTGGTACACACCGCAAAATGCGGTGCTGGTGGTGGTGGGCGATGTGCAACCCGCGCAGGTAAAAGCCATGGCTGAAAAAACCTATGGCAAGGTAAAACCCAAGAAGCTGGAAGAGCGCAAGCCGCAAGAAGAGCCCAAGCAAGAGGGCATACGCCGTGTACAAGTGAAGGCACCGGCCGAGAACCCGTATCTGATCATGGGGTTCAAAGTGCCGAAGCTGGAAAATGTACTGAAAGACCGTGATGCGTATTCACTGGCCGTGTTGAGTGCTGTGCTGGATGGTTATTCCGGTGCACGTTTGAATCGCGAGCTGGTACAAAACCAGAAAGTGGCTTTGCAGGCAGGTGCCAGTTACGACATGACTGGACGTGGCCCATCGCTGTTTTATCTGGATGGTTCGCCAGCGGCGGGCCAAACCGTAGAGGCTTTGGAAAAAGCCTTGTTGGCGCAGGTGAAGAAGGTGGCTGATGAGGGCGTAAGCGAAGCTGAACTGGCCCGCGTGAAAGCACAGCTGATTGCCAGCCAGGTGTACAAGCGCGATTCCGTGTACGGGCAGGCGGTTGAAATTGGCCAGAATGTGACCATTGGCTTTGAGGTGGGCGATATTGACCGGATGATTGAACAAATCAAAACCGTGACCGCTCAGGAAGTGCAGTACGCCGCGCAGAAATTCTTTGATCAAGATCAGCTAACAGTGGGCACCTTGTTCCCGCTGCCGATTGACCCCAACAAGAAAGATGCGCCGCCCAAGGGTTTGACTCATTAAGCACCAACAAGTTATGCAGGGATTTACAACCATGTTGAGTAGCAAGAACAAAGTATTCATTCGCGGCTTGTTTGCCGCAGGTGCCACCGCAGCTGCCGTGTTTGCAGCGCCTGCCAATGCCGCATTGCCGATTGAAAGCTGGACTGCGGCCAGCGGTGCGAAAGTGATGTTTATGCGCGCGGAAGCGTTACCCATGCTGGATGTGCGTGTGGACTTCCCCGCGGGCAGCCGTGCTGACCCCAAGGGCAAAGAAGGACTGGCCAGCGCCACCGGCGACATGATTGGTCGTGGTGCAGAAGGTCTTTCCGAGAATGACATTGCGGACGGTTTTGCCGACACGGGTGCGCAGTTTTCCGGCGGTGCCAGCAGCGATTCTGCCGGGGTGCAATTGCGCACACTGACCTCCGAGCCCGAGTTCTCAAAAGCAATTTCCTTGATGAAAACCGTACTGCAAAAGCCGGTGTTCAATGCCGACATTCTGGCGCGTGAAACTGCACGTAGTGTGGCTGGCCTGAAAGAGGCTTTGACCAAACCCGACACCTTGGCCGACCGGGCATTTGCCACAGCGCTATACCCGAATCACCCTTATGGCACACACACCACGGAAGCCAGCCTGAAAGCGATTACCCTGGCCGATGTGGAGCAGTTTTACAAAACCCGTTACCTGGGTAACAAGGCAGTGGTTTCGCTGGTGGGCAATATTACCCGCGCACAAGCTGAGAAACTTGCCAACGAGTTGACCGCTGGCTTGCCGAAAGGTGAACTACAAGGCAACCCCTTGGGTGGAACCGATTTTCAGGAATTGCAGGCGGCCATGAAAGGCCAGACCATTCAAATTGACCACCCGGCTGCGCAAAGCCACATTTTGATGGGCTTGCCCGCCATGCGCCGTGGTGCACCGGATTACTTTGATTTGCTGGTGGCCAACCATGTGTTGGGTGGCGGTGGTTTTGTGTCGCGTTTGATGAACGAAATTCGTGAGAAGCGTGGCTTGGCGTATAGTACCTATTCTTACTTTATGCCGGCAGGCGATGCAGGCCCATTCCAGGCAGGCGTGCAAACCAAGAAAGAGTCCACTGCACAAGCCGTACAAATAATGCGGAAAACCATTCTGGACTTTATCGAGAAGGGCCCCACACAAGCGGAATTGAATGCCGCCAAACAAAACCTGATTGGTGGCTTTCCCTTGCGAATCGACAGCAATGGCAAGTTGCTGGGCAATATCTCCATGATGGGCTTGCACAATATGCCCCTGGATTACCTGGACAACTGGACCGCCGAGATTGAGAAGGTGACTGTTCAAAGCGCGCGCGAGGCCTTTGCCAAGCATGTGAAAGCGGACAAGTTGGTGACCGTGGTGGTGGGCGGAAAGGTTGAGTAAGCTGAATTGAGCAATAAGTTAAGAATTATCGGTGGGGTGTGGCGCAGGCACCTGCTGCCAATCGCGCCGGTCGAGGGCCTAAGGCCAACGCCCGACCGGGTGCGGGAAACGGTGTTCAACTGGTTAGGGCAAGACTGTACAGGTATGCAAGTGCTCGACTTGTACGCAGGCACGGGTGCTTTGGGGTTCGAGGCGGCCTCGCGCGGGGCAAGCCAGGTAGCACTGGTGGAGCAAAACCGCCAAGTGGTCGCCCAGTTGCAGCAGAATAAAGCCTACCTGTTGTCGAAATGGCCGGCCGCAGAGGGCATCCCGCCTTCCATTCAAATTGAAGCCAGTGATGTGCTTGCCTGCCTGAAACGCCTGGCCGGTGGGGGCAAGCAATTCGACTTGGTCGCGCTTGACCCGCCTTTTCGAAGCGATTTGATGATGGCCACCCTGCCGCTGATCAAAGCAGTGTTGAAACCAGAGGGGTTGGTGTATGCCGAATGGCATGAAAACCTTCTGGCTGACGAGGCCATGCTGTGCAAGGCGTTGAATGTTCAAGAAATTGATGCTTTGCGACATTTAAAAGCAGGCCAAGTGCATGCCCATTTGTTTGCCCTGCCTGCTGTGTGATACAAAGCGGGGATAGAGCAGTATCACGCGAATAAAACCCTTTGA
>JAHJCM010000125.1 GCA_018812945.1 Gammaproteobacteria bacterium
AGCAGGTAACCCGAAATTATAGTGGGTTTTTCAGAAACAGGCAACGTTGGGTGGTAGTTGCCTGCTAAAAACGCAGAAAATCAGCTGTCTTGGTCTTGCAAGCGCTTTTTTTCCATGTCGCGAAGCTCTCGGCGCAATACTTTGCCAACCGGGCTTTTGGGCAGCTCTTTCATGAATTCCACGTGACGTGGAATTTTGTAAGCAGTCATGTGTTTACGACAGTGTTCAATGACCTGCTCCGCCGTTAGATCCGGGTCTTTTTTAACCACAAACAGCTTCACGGCCTCACCGGTTTTGCTGTCGGGTACACCAACAGCAGCTGCTTCAAAAATACCGCCAAGCAGCGTTGCCACGGCCTCAATCTCTTTGGGGTACACATTGAAGCCCGAGACCAGAATCATGTCCTTCTTGCGATCGGTGATGTAAAAGTAGCCGTTTTCATCCATGTAGGCGATGTCGCCGGTCTTTAACCAGCCATCCTGCGTCAGAATTTCAGCAGTTTCGCGTGGCTTGTTCCAGTAACCGCGCATGACCTGCGGGCCTTTCACACACAACTCACCTTCCTGCCCCACCGGCAACTCATTGAAATCGTCGTCGCGAATCGTGACTTCCGTCGATGGCACAGGCAAACCAATCGATCCGTTGTACTCCTCGTGCAAAGGATTGATACACACGGCCGGCGAAGCCTCGGTTAAACCATAGGCCTCGGACAGCCTGGTGCCTGTCACTTTCTTCCACCGGTCGGCCACGGCGGGTTCAATGGCAGCACCACCACCCAGCACCAGCTTCACATGCGAAAAATCAACCTGCTCGAACCCAGGTGTATTCAACAGGCCGTTGAACAGGGTATTTACGCCAGTCAAAGCCGTGAAAGGCACTGCGCCCAAAGTTTTCACAAAGGTTTTCATATTGCGTGGATCGGTGATCAGCAGGCAATGCCCGCCCACCTTGATGAACACCAGAATATTCGCTGTCAGACAAAAGATGTGATACATCGGCAGCGCAGTAATCGCAATTTCCTTGCCCTCTTCGATGTCCTGGTTCAGCCAGGCCGAAGCCTGCTGCAAGTTGGCCACAATATTGCCATGAGTCAACATGGCACCTTTGGCTACACCAGTGGTACCACCTGTGTACTGCAGAAACGCAAGATCATCGTGGGTAATATTGACCTTGCGTAGCTCATTGTTGCGCCCTTGTGCCAAGGCTTTCTTGAAGGTAATGGCCCCGGCAATGTTGAACGCGGGCACCAACTTCTTGACATATCGCACTACAAAATTCAGCAACACGCGCTTGAAGAAACCGTGCATTTCACCCATTGAGGCCAGCACGATGTGCTCAACCGGGGTGTTTTTGATCACTTTTTCGAGCGTGTGGGCCACATTCTCGAACACCACGATCACCTTGGCACCAGAATCCCGCAGCTGGTGTTCCAGCTCCGTGGGTGTGTAAAGCGGATTCACATTCACGGCCACAAAGCCAGCGCGAATTGCGCCAAGCATGGCCACAGGGTATTGCAGCAGATTGGGCATCATGAAGGCGACACGGTCGCCTTTTTTCATGCCGGGCAAGCTTTGAAGGTAGGCACCGAAATCACGGGTCAAAGAATCCAAGCGCTCGTAGGTCAGCGCTGTACCCATGTTGCTGAATGCGGTTTTATCGGCGAACTTGCGACTTGCGTCCTCAAAAATATCCCGAATAGAGGGGTACTGATCCAAATCAACCGACGTAGGTACGCCCGGTGGGTAGCTCTGAATCCAGGCTTTATCTGTCACAAATGTCTCCTTCTTGTGGGCACTGCCGTGCTTCGCAACTGTTTTGTATTGATGGAAAACAATACCGGAATATCAAAGAGCATGGATTCTAATGCACTACGATTGCGATGTGTACCTGCACCAAAGACGCGATCAAGGAAATTTCGACAAGGTGCCTTGTCGAATCCCTTCCAGAATGGACATTTCACGCTCTTGAATCAACTGGAAAAACAGGGTTGGCTTTTCAAGCGAGGCAAAGGCATCCAGGCCTTGACTTAGAAAATCGTGGAAATCCTCTAAACTCGCCTTTTGCGCTGCACCACGTGTCATCTTCATCAATGGCCTTAAAAAAGGCAGGCGCATCAACTTGCGCAAGGATTCACCCACCTCGCGAACCAACAAAATTTGACGCTCTCGCAAATCAAATTGCCCTTGTTTTCTAAAAGCTTCAATGTAAGATTTTTCTTTACGTAAATTATCAGAATAAAACTCTTTCTCATTGATAAACATGGTTATTTCATCATCCAAAAGCTCAGCAAGATAATCCATGTAAATCACTTTTCGAACCGTATCTACCGCCCCACCCGGCAGCAACTTCTCCAATTTGGGCAATACCCTTTCGACCTGATGGTCTCGCGTGCTGACATCGTGCGTGCAGTACAGTTGATCCAGGAAAAACCGACAAGCTGCCCGCATACCTTTATCTTCAAGTAAGTCCTTATATGTAATCCCTAATCTATTGTTTTGAAATAATTTTATTTCTTTTTTTAAGCTCAAAAACTCAGTGGTACGCCCCTGCCCCTGTCGAAGGGCTGTAATGGCTTTTTGTAATTCCAAGGGCGAGCTTTGAATATCAATCATAGGGATTCAATTGCCGTTAAATGGTGAAGCTCCACATCGTTTGTTGCACAGCAGCACAAATCAGACATGGAAAATAGTCAAAATTTATGTTTACATCCGTTAATGTTAAACCGGAGAGTGAGACAACAATGAACGCCCCATCCAAAGCACACGGCCAAGAATTGACAGCAGCAGAACTAAAAGCAACTTTGGAATCCTTAAAGCAAGCTTACCGCATCAACCCCTACCCGGAGTGGAGCCAACGCAAAGCCTGGCTGATGGCGTTGAGCGACATGATTTACGACAACAAGCTGAGAATTGCTGAGGCCATTTCAGAAGATTTTGGCTACCGCTCAAAAAATGACACATTGTTAGCTGAAGTATTCCCTTCGCTGGAAGGCATTCGTCACGCCATCAAACACGGTAAAAGCTGGATGAAGCCTCGCAATGAAGGCGCCAGCATTTGGTTCAAGCCGGCGAGCACTTGCCTGATGCCCCAACCTTTGGGCGTGGTGGGTGTGATCGTGCCCTGGAATTACCCCTTGTTTTTATCCATCGGTCCCATGATTGCCGCACTTGCGGCGGGAAACCGTGTGTTCATCAAGATGAGCGAATACACCCCCCGCTTCAGTGCCCTGCTCGATGAATTGCTGGCCAAAGCCCTGGGCCGCGAGGTTGTGCAGGTGATCAACGGTGGCCCCGAGGTTGCTGCCGAGTTTTCTCGCCTGCCGTTCGACCATTTGCTGTTCACCGGCTCAACCCCAGTGGGCAAAATGGTAATGAAGGCAGCCAGTGAAAACTTGGTGCCGGTGACGCTTGAACTTGGCGGCAAAAGCCCTGTAATCATCACCGCGCCCACCGTGGCCAACCCAGGCCGTTTCGAAAATGCGATTGCACGAACATTGTCTGGCAAGTCGATTAATGCCGGGCAAACCTGTATTGCCCCAGACTACCTGATGGTGCCGGAAGGCTGCGAAGAGCAATTGATTTCACACGCCAAGGCAATTATTGATCGCCGCTTCCCGGACGGCATTTTGTCCAAAGACTTCACCGGCATTGTTTCTGACCGCCATGCCACCCGTTTGCAGCGTTTAATTGACGAAGCCGCGGAACAAGGTGCGCGCGTGGTGACACTCATGAAAACTGCTGACAGCCCGGGCCGTAAAATCCCAATGACTTTGGTGTTCAACGCCAAACCAGATTCCATGCTGATGCAAGAAGAAATTTTTGGTCCGGTGCTGCCTGTGATCACCTACAAACGTCTGGATGAAGCCCTGGATTACATCAACGATCGCCCTCGCCCGCTGGCTTTGTATTTGTTTGACGATGAATCAAAAACCCAAGACATGGTGATGAAACAAACCATTGCTGGTGGTGTTTGCCTGAATGAAACCTTGTTCCACATTGCACAGGAAAACCTGCCATTTGGCGGCGTGGGCGATTCGGGCATGGGCCACTACCACGGTAAGTTTGGTTTTGACACCATGACCAAACTGAAGCCTATTTTTAAACAAAGCCGTTTCCATGTCATGGAAATGTTGTCGCCACCCTATGACAACAAAATGTTTGCCTTCATGACCAAACTGCTGACCCGCAAGGTATAAACAGAAGCTTCATGAACAGACGTCAATTTTTTAAATTCG
>JAHJCM010000126.1 GCA_018812945.1 Gammaproteobacteria bacterium
AAACGCTTCGTATAATCACATTCACACATTATCAATTTCAACTATGGGATGGCTTGCATGAAGATCCTGGTACCCGTTAAACGCGTAGTCGACTACAACGTAAAAGTGCGCTGCAAAAGCGACGGTTCTGGCGTGGATATCGCCAACGTGAAGATGTCGATGAACCCCTTCGACGAAATCGCCGTTGAAGAAGCCACCCGCCTGAAAGAAGCTGGCGTGGCCACTGAGGTGATTGCCGTAAGCTGTGGTGTGGCCCAATGTGTTGAAACCTTGCGCACTGCCGCTGCCATTGGTGCTGACCGTGGCATTCTGGTTGAAACCGATGTTGAGCTGCAGCCCTTGGCCGTTGCAAAAATCCTGAAAGCGATTGTTGAAAAAGAAGGCATTGACCTGGTCATCATGGGTAAGCAAGCCATTGACGACGATTGCAACCAGACCGGCCAGATGTTGGCTGCCCTGGCAGACATGCCACAGGGCACATTCGCATCCAAAGTGGTTGTTGAAGGTGGCAAAGTGAATGTAACCCGTGAAGTGGATGGTGGCCTGGAAACGGTTAGCCTGAGCCTGCCAGCGGTTGTAACCACCGACCTGCGCCTGAACGAGCCACGCTATGTGACTTTGCCCAACATCATGAAGGCCAAGAAAAAACAGATCGACACCATCAAGCCCGCTGACTTGGGCGTGAATGTTGATCCACGTATCAAAACCCTGAAAGTAAGCGATCCCCCCACACGTTCCGCTGGTATCACCGTGCCCGATGTGGCTACGCTGGTCGACAAGCTGAAGAATGAAGCGAAAGTGATCTAACACAGGGAATACAGGAGCACAAATCATGTCAGTACTCGTAATTGCAGAACACGACAATCAAAGTATCAAGCCCGCTACGCTGAACACCATTGCTGCGGCCCAAAAAATTGGTGGCGATATCCATGTGCTGGTTTCCGGCAAGGGTTGTGGCGCTGCCGCTGAGCAGGCTGCCAAGGCTGCCGGTGTGGCCAAGGTATTGCTTGCAGATTCTGATTCACTGGGTGACCAGTTGGCAGAAAATCTGGCCGCGCAAATTCTGGCCGTGGCTGGTAACTATGGTCACATCTTGGCACCTTCAACCAGCGTGGGTAAAAACGTGTTGCCGCGCGTTGCTGCCAAGCTGGATGTTGCACAAATTTCCGACATCATCAGCGTTGAAAGCGCAGACACCTTTACACGCCCAATTTATGCTGGCAACGTGATCGCCACGGTTCAGTCTTCTGACGCGACCAAAGTAATTACCGTGCGCACCACCGCATTTGACCCAGTTGCGGCCGAGGGCGGCTCTGCTGCCATTGAAAACCTCAGTGCAGCTGCTGATTCTGGCAAGTCCACATTTGTAAGCCGCGAAGTGGCCAAGAGCGACCGCCCTGAACTGACCGCCGCCAGCACCATTATTTCTGGTGGTCGTGGTATGGGTTCGGCTGAAAATTTCAGCGTGCTGAATCCCTTGGCAGACAAACTGAATGCTGCAATTGGCGCTTCACGCGCAGCGGTGGATGCAGGTTATGCGCCCAACGACTGGCAGGTTGGTCAAACTGGCAAAATCGTGGCACCCCAGTTGTATATGGCTTTTGGTATTTCCGGTGCCATTCAGCACTTGGCTGGCATGAAAGACAGCAAGGTGATTGTGGCCGTGAACAAAGACCCCGAAGCACCAATTTTCGGCGTGGCCGATTACGGTTTGGTGGGCGATTTGTTCGACGTGGTGCCTCAACTGACCGAGAAGTTGTAATCAAGAAACTGTAAACAACACAAAACGCAAAGCTGTATCAGGAGACGACAATGAGTTACAACGCCCCAGTCAAAGACATGATGTTTGTCTTGAAAGAATTGGCCGGCTTGGATCAAGTATCCCAGTTGCCCGGTTGTGAAGATGCAACCGAGGAAACTGTAGATGCTGTTCTGAATGAAAACGCGAAGTTCACCAGCGAAGTGGTAGCCCCTCTGAACTGGTCGGGCGACGTAGAAGCCGCCAACTGGAAAGACGGCGTTGTAACCACAGCCAAAGGCTTCAAAGAAGCATTCAAAGCCTTTGGCGAGCAGGGCTGGCAGGGCCTTCAGCACCCCACCGAATTCGGCGGTCAAGGCTTGCCCAAGCTGGTGGCAACACCATGCATGGAAATGGTCAACGGCTCCAACCTCAGTTTTGCGCTGTGCCCGTTGCTAACCGATGGCGCCATTGAAGCGCTGTTGGTGGCAGGTAGCCAGCAACTGAAAGAAACTTATATTCCCAAAATGATTTCCGGCGAATGGACCGGCACCATGAACCTGACCGAGCCACAGGCCGGTTCAGACCTGGCGCTGGTGCGTTCCAAGGCCGTTCCGCAAGGCGATGGCACTTACCGCATTTCTGGCCAGAAAATTTATATCACCTACGGTGAGCATGACATGGCCAAGAATATCGTGCACCTGGTGCTGGCCCGTACGCCCGATGCGCCGGAAGGTGTGAAGGGTATCAGTTTGTTTGTAGTGCCCAAATTCATGGTCAATGATGATGGCTCTCTGGGCAAGCGCAACGATGTGTACTGCGCATCTATCGAACACAAGCTGGGCATCAAGGCTTCCCCAACTGCTGTGCTGCTGTATGGCGACAACAAGGGCGAAGTGGGTCAAGGTGCAATCGGCTACCTGGTAGGTGAAGAAAACAAGGGTTTGCAGTACATGTTCGTGATGATGAACGCCGCCCGTTTCCAGGTGGGTGTTCAGGGTATTGGTTTGGCCGAACGTGCGTATCAAAAAGCCGTGCAGTATGCCAACGACCGTGTGCAATCCCGCCCTGTTGATGGCTCATCAAACGAAGCGGTTGCCATTATTCACCACCCCGATGTGAAACGCATGTTGATGAGTATGCGTAGTCAGGTTGAAGCTGCGCGCGCCATGGCTTGCGTGGCTGGCGCAGCTTACGATGCCGCCCATTACCACTCTGATGAAGCCACACGCAAACAGAACATGGCTGTGTATGAATTCATGGTGCCGCTGGTCAAAGGCTGGTCTACTGAAATGAGCATCGATGTCACCTCCACGGGTGTACAGGTGCATGGCGGCATGGGCTTTATTGAAGAAACAGGCGCAGCCCAGTACTACCGCGATGCGAAAATCCTGACCATTTATGAAGGCACTACAGCAATTCAGGCCAACGACTTGGTTGGTCGCAAAACCTCACGCGATGGTGGTGCAATGGTTAAAACCTTGTGTGCCGAGATTGCACGCACTGTGGTTCAGCTCAATGAGTCAGGTTCTGCTCATGCCAAGGCAGTCGCAGCGCGCCTTGATGCGGCCCGCGCTTCCTTCCTGGACGCAGCACAGTTTGTAGTCGACAACATGAAGAGTAATCCAAACGCAGTGTTTGCCGGTTCAGTGCCTTACTTGAAATTGGCTGGCACCACTGTGGCTGGTTGGCAAATGGCGCGTGCGCTGTTGGCCGCAGAAGCGAAAATCAAGGCCGGCGAAACAGACAGTTTCTACAGCGACAAGATTTTGACTTCTCGTTTCTTCGCTGACCATGTATTGAACACAGTGCCCGGTTTGCGCGACAGCATTGTGAATGGTTACCAGGGTGTTACAGAAATGGCTGTTGCCAATTTCTAATTGACCCTGGTTGTTCTGTCATTGAGAAGCCCCTCACATCGAGGGGCTTTTTGTTTATGCTGAATGCATGAATTATTCTCACCTCGCTGACCTGGTGTTGCTGATCCACTTTGCCATTGTGCTATTCGTGGCGGGTGGCTTGCTGCTGATCGTATTGGGCAATGTCTTGCGTTGGTCTTGGGTGAACCACTGGTGGTTCAGGGCCATGCACTTGCTCGCAATTTCAGTGGTTGTTCTTGAAAGCTGGCTGGGCATTGAATGCCCGCTCACCACGCTTGAAAACTGGTTGCGCCTGCAGGCAGGGCAGGGTGTTTATCAGGGCAGCTTCATTCAACACTGGGTGCATAGCGTGATGTTCTACCAAGCCCCGGGCTGGGTGTTTGCCTTGGCCTACACCCTGTTTGCCCTTGCGGTCGTGGCGGCTTGGTTGCGCTGGCCGCCGCAGCGAATTTACAGTTAATACTTTGTTTTTGGCTCATGCATTGCCTTGGCAATCGCTTGAATTACAACATCATGGTGTGTGGTTTGTTCAGTAATTTCCGTTGTCTTGGTGGCCTTGGCTTTGTCGCATTCGTTCATCGGTTGATTCACCGGGTTGTTTGCCAAAGCAAGGGTGGATGCTGCGCTTATGGCGATTGCAAAGCAAGTTTGTGCGAATGTTTTCATGGGGGTCTCCAGTGGTTGAAGATTCGGTACGACCTCGTACCGAATCCAGTTCTACTGTGCGACCTTTCGAATGACAAACTTCCCACTGCATGATTACAGTTGTGTCATTCTGGTCTTACCAACCCCCAATGCCGGCACCTGCAGCATCAAATCCACCGATCGCGCCGTCGGAGAACCAGCCTGAAAAGTCCAGTAAATCCGCAGTTTCAGTCACAAGTACTGTGGGTAGTTCAGTGGCTTGGGCCAGACCAATTCCAGCCAAAACAAGCAGTAAAATTAATGTTGTCCTGAGTGCCTTGTTTGCGGTTTCAAACAGGTTCCAGTTCAGGTCCAGGCCAGTGAGGTTTTCGGGCCATTCGTTCATGATTCACACTCCTTTTGAGATGGTGTGAAGCCATGGTATTGATGTACATTGTGCAAATAAACTACCGGTATCGAATTACACCATTGCGCCATGAGCAACAATTTCAATGAACTTCAAGCCGCTGAAACTTTCCTGATGGTGGTCAACACAGGCAGCTTTGCGGCTGCGGCCAAGCTGAAAGGCGAGAACCCGTCCAGTATCAGCCGGGCCATTGCGCAGCTCGAGGCTCATTTGAATATCCGTCTGCTTAACCGCACCACGCGGCAGGTCAAAATTACCGAGGCGGGCGAAATTTATAAACTGTATGCGCAGCGCATGCTGGAAAGTCAGCAAGAGGCGCGTGATGCGATTACCCAACTGCAAAGCGGGCAACCGCACGGAACCGTTCGTATCAGCCTTCCGGTGATCGTGGGTGAAAAAATACTCGCACCCCGCCTGCCTGAATTTCATGCCAAGTACCCCGATGTGCAACTGCAAGTGGACCTCTCCAACCGCAACGCAATGATTGTGGAAGAAGGCTTTGATATTGCTTTGCGTGTTGGCTTGTTGCAAGACTCCACCTTGCGGGCCCGCAAAGTGGCCACCATTTGGCGAAAGTTGTATGCCGCACCCGCTTACCTTGAAAAGCATGGTGTGCCGCAAACTCCGGCCGATCTGGTTCACCACCAGTGCATTGCATTTTCTCAGCGAGGCGACCAAAAGGAATGGGAGTTCTGGCCTAAAAATGGCGTGCAGCCCAGTCAAAAGCACCGGGTGATTTCATGGCTTACCTGTTCCAGTCCCATGATGGTGGTGCGTGCCATTCAGTCGGGTTTGGGTTTGGGTCGAAGCGCAGACTGGATGCTGCAGGGCGCCTTGGCACGTGGCGAACTGGTTGAAATTCTTTCAGATTGGTATTGCGATAACCCGGTCACAGGCGGTTTGCCCATGTACTTGGTGTTTCCACCGGGTTTAAGCAGCCAGTTGTCCCTGAAAACCCGGGTGGTCGCCGACTTTCTGGAGCAAATTGTTCGCACAGAATTCAAAAAGGCTGATTAAACCGCATTTTGCTGACAGCGAATCTTTCAGCCATCGGCTACATTAGCTGAACAACAAAAAATATTCTCGGAGACACAATGCTCGGCAACACCTACATCACGATCGGTTTACCGGTTTCCCTTTTTATCATCATGATCGGTATGGGTTTAAGCCTGACCGTGGAAGATTTTCGACGCATCAAAGAACAGCCCAAAGGGGTGATCGTTGGTACAGTGTTGCAACTGCTTGGTGTGCCTTTGCTGGGGTTTGCAATCGGCGGTCTTTTCGGCGGCGGGGTCATGGCGGCTGGTCTGGTTTTGTCGGCGGTCATGCCTGGCGGCACCACTTCGAACGTCCTGACTTACATGGCCAAAGCCAACCTGGCTTTGTCCATCACCTTGACTGTGATTGCCAGCCTGTTGACAGTGCTCACCATTCCCTTTTACATGTCCTACGCGCTTCCGCTGTTTGTCGGGGCCAACACCGAGCTGCAACTTCCTTTTCTGAAAACCCTCATTACCATGATGGTGATCGTGATCATTCCGGTGTGTATTGGCATGTTCATTCGCGCCAAGAAGCCGGAGTTGTCCAAGAAGTTCGAGCCTGCCATCAACAAGTTCGCAGTGTTTGTGCTGGTTGCAATCATTGTGTTGATCGGTGTGAGCGAATCCGAGAACATGCCTGCCTGGTTTGCGCAGGCCTGGATGCCGGTGGTTGCCCTGAACTTGGCCGCAATTGCTTTGGGTTTGCTGGGTGGCAAACTCAGCGGTTTGAACGCTCAGGACAGTTTGACCGTGTCGATTGAGATGTGTGTCAAAAACTCAACTTTGGGTTTAACCATTGCTCTGTCTTTGTTGGGCAATGCCGAAATTGCTGTTCCGGTTGTTGTTTATGGTTTGTTGATGTATGTCACAGTTGCTTTGCTGTGCTGGTATGGTCGTCGTATCTCAAGCCAGTCAAGCGCGTAAATTTCTTAAAGTGCGCCAAAGTTCACCCAAGGCCACACTTCGGTGTGGCCGAACCCGGCCGTTACGGGTATAATTCTCGGCTAGCTGAATGATTCTTAGGCAAAAAGCCTGCGCGGGTGTTATTTGTCCCCGGGTGTTTTGTCGCATCTATTGGAGTTTCCCTTGTCGAAATTAGTCGCAAGCGCCCACCCGCGCGCCTTGCTCGCGCTCGCAGACGGC
>JAHJCM010000127.1 GCA_018812945.1 Gammaproteobacteria bacterium
CAGCGCCACGGGCAAAGAGAAAAATGTAGGGGATAAGCTGGCCAGGCACATCGAGAACAGTGTAGCCTAGGATGGGCGACAGAGAACGAACCCGACCCGCACTTTAGGAGGGTCGTTCTCAGGCATCGCAAGGCTCAGCAAGGGAGAAACAGGTTTTCTAGCGAGAGATTGAAACCCAAGCCGATCGGGCAGCTAACCGGCAGGCCTAGAGATCGGAACCCAAGCCGATTGAGCTGTTAAACAGCGTGCATTCAAGCCCCTCGTTTGGGCAGCATCAATTCACTCGCCGCAATTTTCTCGGGCTGAAACTTGTTCACCGGAACATCCAGTTCATAGCCAATGGCCACGCCGCACAGCAAGTTGTATTGCTTCGGAATGTCGAAGTGCTTATCCAAAGGCGAGCGGAACAGGCCCAGCGCACCTTGTGCACAAGTGCCCAAACCTTCATTCGTGGCTGCCAACATCAGGCTTTGCAGAAAAATGCCGGCGTCCAGCGCACTGTAAATTCCCACGCCCTCGTGAACAAACACAAATGCAGCCGCGGGGGCCCCAAACATGCGGAAGTTTTCGGCCATGGCCTGGTCGCGGGCTTTCAAGTCGTTTCGGGCTACACCCAATACACCGTACAAGCCTTTGCCACACTCCACCCGGCGAGCCTGCAAATCCTTGGGGTAGTTCACCACAGGTTTTACATCGCCATCGGGAATGCCCTTGCTGCGGGTCAATAGTCCTTTAATTTGCGTCAGCTTGCCGCCGCGTTGCAGTTTGATGGTTTCTTGAAATCTTGAATACAGCTCAGCGCGTAAATTTTCCAGCACGTCGCCAGTGGCCAGGGCGATTCGGTAAGGGTGCGTATTCGACCAACTCGGTGACAGTGCAGCCTGTGAAAGTAGGCGTTCAAGCACCTCTTCAGGCACGGGTTTGGGGTCAAAAGCACGCACACTGTGGCGCTGTTTCAATGTGTCAAGAAATTCCATTTTCCCTTGCTCTGTGTAATAGTTGGCCCAGTTTAGAGTATTTCTTACTAGCCAACAGGCCCGGCTCGCCACTATTCTCTCAACTGACAATACAAAAAGTCACATGAACGGTCAAACCACGGGGACAAAACAATGAACAATCCACACGTAGACGTACTGATTATTGGCGCCGGTCTGTCTGGCATTGGTGCAGCATGCCACATCAAGCAGAAATGCAAAGGCAAAAGCATCAAAATTCTGGAGCGTCGCAAAGCGATTGGAGGCACTTGGGATTTGTTTCGCTACCCCGGTATCCGGTCTGATTCCGACATGTTCACCCTGGGTTACAGCTTCAAGCCCTGGAAGGGAGAGAAGGTTTTGGCCAATGGCCAGGAAATTCGTGAGTATGTGACCGAAGCCGCCAAAGAACACGATGTAATCAAGGATATCCAGTTTGGTTTGAAGGTGACTGCCGCCAATTGGGATTCAGAAGCCAACCAGTGGACCGTGGAAGGCATCATCGAGGAAACTGGCGAGAAGCAGGTGTTTACCAGCAACTTCTTGCTGGGTTGCACCGGTTACTACAATTACGACAAGGGCTACAGCCCCGAATTTCCGGGTATCAAAAACTTCAAAGGTACTGTGGTACATCCACAGCAGTGGCCTGAAAACCTGGACTACTCCGGCAAGCGCGTGGTGGTCATTGGCAGTGGTGCAACCGCGATTACCCTGGTGCCAGCCATGGCCGACACAGCAAGCCATGTGACCATGTTGCAGCGTTCGCCCACTTACATTGCCTCCATCCCGTCAGTGGACCCAGTTTCCGTGGTGCTGAAAAAATTCATGCCCGACACCTGGGTGTACAACATCGGCCGTGCCCGCAACATTGGTTTGCAACGCCTGATCTTCAAGTTGAGCAAAGAACGCCCGCAGGCGATCAAGCGTTTGCTGCTGGGGGCAACCCGTGCGCGCATGGGCAAAACCTTCGACATGAAGCACTTCACCCCCAGTTACAACCCTTGGGATCAGCGCCTGTGCGTGGTGCCCGACGGTGATTTGTTCAAGGTGCTGAAGAAAGGCAAAGCCGACATTGTGACTGACCACATTGATACCTTTGTCAGCAATGGCATCAAGCTGAAAAGTGGTCAGGTTCTTGAGGCCGACATCATCATCACTGCCACCGGCCTTGACTTGCAAATTCTGGGTGGCCTGACTGCACATGTGGACGGCAAGCCCTTGAACGTGGGCGAAGTGATGAGCTACAAGGGCGTGATGATGAGCAGCATACCCAACTTTGCCATGGTGTTTGGTTACACCAATGCCTCGTGGACCTTGAAGGCGGATTTGGCCGCGGAATTTGTTTGCCGTGTGCTGAATCACATGGACAAGCATGGTTATAACCGTGTGGTGCCCAACGCCGAAGGCGTTGAGGCCGATGATACCCCCATGTTTGACCTGGAAGCCGGCTACATGAAACGTGCAGCTGACCGCTTGCCCAAGCAGGGTCCGGCTGCACCTTGGACTGTGGTGAACAACTACCTGGCCGATCGCCCGGTGTTGAAAAAAGGCAAGATTGAAGATGGCGTGTTGGAGTTTGCAAAAGCGGGCGCAGCAACAGGCAAAAAATCTTCAGGTCGTAAGTCACAGGCCAAGCAGGCGGCTTGATTGTTCACCTGATTGATTAAAGGGCTGTAGTAATGCAGCCCTTGTTGTTTGAATCAATTGAATCCGCTTCTGTACCCCAAACGGTTCAAGCCACGGGTCGCGCGCACTGCGCGCTCACTGCGAAACTGAACCGCCTGTTCCATATTGCCATCGCTGAAATTGCCGCCCAATGGTGTGTCAAAGCCGCCATTCAAACCGCGGCTGGCCCGCTGCGCACGTGCAGTGCGAAATTGCGCCACCTGTTCCTTGTCCACCTCGAATTCGCCGCCCAGGGGAGTTTCCAGGGTGCCTGTGTCAAAGCTGTCCTGGCCACGGTTCAAGCCCAGCAGATCGTCTCGGCCGATGGTCAGCAATGCTTTTGCCAAAGGGAAATTGCCTTGGGCGCGAATGTCGTCGCGAAGTGTATTCACCGCGAGGATTTCCTCGCCGTTTACAAAGTAATCAATCGGGCGGGGCACTTCGGGAAAGCGTTCTGCGAAGGCGGGTTGGATGAGCGCAGCGCCAATACCCAGGGCAATTAAGAGACAAGTGTGTTTGAACATGAAGACCCCCGCGATGGATATGTTTTCATCATCTAGAGTGATGCTTAGGTGATGATGTTGTCTATCGGGCTTACCCTTCGCTCGAAATAGGTATGCCAGTCCATGGGTAAGCGCAATATCGCCTAAGATAGCTGGCCGATCACCCTATTTATCACCTTTGTCTAACCCGACCGATCAAGACAGACAGCTCGAAGAACTGCCCTATGCATGGCGGCGTGTGGTGCTGTTTGCTGACAATATGGCGCAGGCCACCGTGGCCGATGCCATCGGCCGCAGTCCCAAGCAACAGCTTACGTGGATCGGTCTGGCCGCTTTGCCTTTGCTCTTGCCCTTCGGCATTCCAGGCATTGCGACCAGCCTTGGTTATCTCACTTTCCTCTTGGGTGTGGGTTATGCCCTGGGGTTTGGTGTGCCCATTCCCAATTCGATTGGGGAAAAACGCCTGCCACCTAAGGCAGCCAGTGTGCTGAAAACCATTCTGGGTGTGTTTATTCGCAGGGTTGCGCCGCACAGCAAGCCGCGCCTGTTCATCATGAGCCACCCACGCATGCGCCCGGTGAATGGCTTGGTCTTGGCGTTCGCGGGCTTGTGCATGGCTGCACCTGTGCCCTTTGCCTCATTCGACAATGTGCTGCCGGCTGCGGCCATGGTGTGCATCACTTTTGGCCTTAGGGTTCGGGACGGCAGGCTGGTGCTGGCGGGCTACGTGTTCACGGTGCTGGCGGCTTTGCTGGTGGTGCTGTTGTGGTGGGGCGGCTATGCCGTGTTTGTGTGGGTATCTAAGCAACCGTGGGCCAGCCAGTGGCTCGGTTGGCTTTTTTCCTGACAAGGCGCAAGCCGTTGCTGCGAACACGGGCTTAAGTTCGATAGAATCACAGAAACACCCCAATCTGGAGCCAAATAGCACCATGACTACCAAACAAACGATTGATTTCTATTTCGACCTGACCAGCCCCTACAGCTATGTGGCCGCCGAGCAAATCGAGGAAATTGCTGCCGCAGGTAACCGCAGTGTGAATTACAAGCCCACCTTGCTGGGCTTCGTGTTCAAAAGCACAGGCAACACCGCGCCCATGATGAACCCGGCCAAGGGCAAGTACTCCGCAAAAGACTTCGCTCGCACCGCGCGCTTTCATGGCTTGAAAATCAATTGGCCCAAAAAATTCCCGATCAATGCCACAACCGGTTCGCGTGCCATTTTGCAGGTGCTGAACACCCAGCCTGAAAAGGCCGGCGCACTGACCCGTGCTTTGTACAAAGCTTACTTTGTAGATGGGCAGGACATTACCGAAGATTCAACTGTGCAGGCGGTGGCCGATTCCATCGGACTGGATGGTGCAGCCTTGATTGCAGGTGCCCAAACGGATGCGGTGAAGGAACAAATGAAGAACGCAGTGCAAGAATCCATCGATGCCGGCATGTTTGGTGCACCGTACTTTGTGGTGGATGGTGAAGCCTTCTGGGGCCAGGATCGCATGGAACAATTGCGTCGCTGGGTTGTGCAGGGGCCTTTCTGAACATGGCCGTTCTTGATTCCAACAATGTTAAAAACCGCCCCGACTTTGCGGCCAATTCAGCAGCGCTTAAAAAACTGGTCGACGAGTTAAAGGCCAACCTGGCAGTGGTGGCACAAGGCGGTGGCAAAGTGGCCAACGAACGCCACACAGCGCGTGGCAAGCTGCTGCCCCGCGAACGCGTGGCTGGTTTACTTGACCCGGGTTCGCCCTTTCTGGAACTGGCACCCTTGGCTGCATGGGGCATGTACGGTGGCGCTGCGCCGGGTGCCGGTGCAATTGCAGGCATTGGTCGCGTCAGCGGTGTGGATTGCATGATTGTGTGCAATGACGCCACCGTAAAAGGCGGCACCTATTACCCCTTGAGCGTGAAGAAGCATTTGCGCGCGCAGGAAGTGGCCGCAGAAAACAATTTGCCCTGTATTTACCTGGTCGACTCTGGCGGGGCCAACCTGCCCAACCAGGACGAGGTGTTTCCAGACCGAGATCACTTTGGTCGCATATTCTTTAATCAAGCCAATATGAGTGCGCAAGGCATTGCGCAAATTGCGGTGGTCATGGGTAGCTGTACCGCCGGTGGTGCGTACGTGCCCGCCATGAGCGATGAAGCCATCATCATGAAAAACCAGGCCACGATTTTTCTGGGTGGCCCACCCTTGGTGCAAGCCGCCACGGGCGAAATTGTCAGTGCCGAAGAACTGGGTGGTGCCGATGTGCACACACGCCTTTCCGGTGTGGCCGACCATTTGGCCGAGAACGATCAACATGCTTTGGAAATTGCACGCCGCATTGTGGCCAATTTGGGTCGCCCCGAGAAGCGCTACCCATGGGCCTTGAGCGAATCCAGAGAACCCCTGTACAGCGCCGAAGAAATTTACGGCATTGTGCCAGTGGATGCGAAAAAACCTTTCGACGTGCGCGACATTATTGCCCGCATGGTCGATGGCAGCGAATTCGATGAATTCAAGGCCCGTTTTGGCAGCACGCTGGTGTGCGGTTTTGCTCGCCTGTATGGCATGCCTGTGGGCATTGTGGCCAACAACGGTATTTTGTTCTCTGAGTCTGCCCAGAAGGGTGCACATTTCATCGAGCTGTGTTGCCAGCGCAAAATTCCCCTGGTGTTTTTACAAAACATCACGGGCTTCATGGTGGGCAAGAAAGTAGAAAACGAAGGCATTGCACGCCATGGTGCAAAAATGGTGATGGCGGTGGCTTGTGCAAAGGTGCCCAAATTCACGGTGG
>JAHJCM010000128.1 GCA_018812945.1 Gammaproteobacteria bacterium
ACAGGGTTTTTGCCTTTGCCCATGCGGTGAATTTGGCGGGTGTACCACTGAATTTCAAGCAGGCCGGTGCGGTCCACGGCTTTAACACCGGTGATCAAAGGCTTCACGGGGTGCAAGGCTTCTTAGTTGTCCAACAGGCGTTTGGGCAAATCGGGTTCAATGGCAATCGAGCGGGCCAGGCCAATCAAATCAACAGCACCTGTGTTCAATGCTTCTTTCATGCCGCCCACGGTGCGAAAGCCACCCGTCAGCATCAAAGGCACTTTGCACACGGCACGTACCTTCTCGGTGAAGTCGATGAAGTAGGCTTCGCGTTTCACGGTGCTTTCTTTTTTGGGTTTTGCGCTTGCGCCTGTCATGGCGGGCGCTTCGTAGGTGCCGCCAGACACTTCAATCATGTCAATGCCGCGTGCGGTCAGTTCCTGAATCACGGCCAGTGATTCTTCCTCTGAAAAACCGCCTTTTTGAAAGTCAGCGGAATTCAGCTTGATGCCCACCGGGAAGTTGGGCCCCACCTGTTTGCGCACTTCGTCGGAAATGGCCAGCACGAAACGACGGCGGTTTTCAGCATTGCCGCCCCACTGGTCGTTGCGCTGGTTGCTCAGCGGGCTTAAAAACTGGCTGATCAAATAGCCGTGGGCGCCGTGAATTTGTACGCCGTCAAAGCCAGCGTCTTTGCACACCTTGGCGGTGCGGCCCCAGCGCGCAATCAGGTCCAGAATTTCAGTCTCGGTGAGCTCGCGCGGCGTGGCAAACATCATTTGCAGGCTTTTGTGAAAAGGCACCGCGGAAGGCGACACGGTTTCCTTGTTCATGCCTTTGGGGCACTGTTTGCCGGGGTGGTTGATTTGCACCCAGATTTTGCTGCCATTGGCCTGGCCCGCTTTGGCCCACTGCTGCAGCAGGGGCATGTCGCGGTCGTCTTCAATCACGACGTTGCCCGGCTCTGCACGTGCTCGGCGGTCAATCATCACATTCCCGGTTATATTCAAACCAATGCCACCGGCTGTCCAGCGCTGGTAGACCCGCACAATTTGTGGTGTAACACGGTTGTCGCGCGTGCCCAAGGCTTCGCTCATGGCGGCTTTCACCAAGCGGTTGGGAAGGGTGGCGCCGCAGGGCAAGGTTAATGGGTCGCGAAGTTCAATGCGCATCGTGGGGGTCTCCGGTGGTTCTAAATTGAAAATTATTGTTGTCACATGGTAGCTTGGGTGCATGAAAAAAATTGAGGTCAACACACTAATTTTTACGGCTTTCGCGATGTGTGCGTTTGCAGCCAATTCCTTTTTTTGCCGTGCGGCCTTGGGCGCTGAGCAAATAGACCCCGCCAGCTTCACCGCCATTTGGCTGATCAGCGGGGCCGTTACGCTGTGGTTGTGTTTGCGCATTCAAAACAAGGGCGGACAGCAAGGCAGTTGGGTGGGTGCTTGGGCATTGTTTGGTTATGCCGTGCTGTTTTCCATGGCTTACCTGTACATGAGTACGGGCACGGGTGCGCTGATTTTGTTTGCCAGTGTACAACTCAGCATGATTGCCTATGCCGCCACACAGGGTGATCGATTGAAAGGCTTGCGTGCTTTGGGTGCAGTGGTGGCGGCAGCGGGTTTGGTTTTGTTGTTGTGGCCACACCTGCAAACGCCAGCTTCGGTGCTGGCTGCTGCAAGTATGGCTTTGGCAGGTGCCTGTTGGGGTTTGTATTCCGTGGTGGGCAAGGGCTCCCAATCCCCTTTGGCCGATACCGCGGGTAATTTTTCCAGGGCAGCATTCTTGATGGTGTTGGTGTGGATGGCTGTGTACTTTTCAGCCAAGGCGGGCGTGCACATTCCCGGGGTTACAGTGGAGCGCGGCTTGGCCCTTTACACCGTGTATTTGCCAACGCCCACCGTGGCAGGTGTGTTGTTCGCCTT
Organism: Gammaproteobacteria bacterium; assembly: GCA_018812945.1. Taxonomy (GTDB): domain Bacteria; phylum Pseudomonadota; class Gammaproteobacteria; order Burkholderiales; family Burkholderiaceae_B; genus Limnobacter. The sequence continues at coordinate 1,908 of JAHJCM010000128.1, forward strand.
GGCCTCGGGCTGCCTTGCTAGCGGCATTGGTTATGCGGTGTGGTACAAGGTGCTTCCCGCTTTGCCCACCACCTCGGCAGCCAGTGTGCAGCTGAGCGTACCGGTGATAGCGGCGCTGGCGGGCGTTGTTTTCCTGAACGAGTCTGTGACTGTTACCTTATTGGTGGCCATGGTCATGACGCTGGGCGGCGTGTATCTGGTTTTGCGCGCCAAGCGTTAAAGTCTTCTAAATTCAAATTGGCTGAAGATTGAATCGATGAATGAAGTTTCGAAACCCAAAGATGAGAACACCCAGCCTGTAGGGCAGGCGGTGCCAACACCTTCAAGCCTTTCAACCTTGGCTAAGCAGTTTTACCTGCAACACTGGGGCTTGTTGCTCAGTGCTGCCTTGGTGTTGGCGGTGGTTATCAATTTGTGGCCTGTGTTGGCGCCTTTCGTGGCTGCTTTTGTATTGGCTTACCTGTTGGCCGCCCCCAGCCGTTGGGTGCATGGCAAGTTGCGCGGGCGTATTCCCTTGCCAGTGTGTGCTGTGCTCACTTTTTTTGCGCTGTTGCTGATTTTCTCCAGTGTGGGTTTGCTGTTCATTCCGGTAGTGCTTACTCAGCTTGAACTGATTCAGAACAATTTGCCGCAGCTGATTGTGAACGTGAAGCGCACGGTGCTGCCTTGGCTCAATGAGGTGTTTGGCCTCGCTGTGGTGGTGGACAGCACTGAGATGAAAGACCGCATTGCCGCTTACATCAGCGAAAACCGAGGCACGTTGGCCGAGATCAGTACAAAAATTTTGCGCTCGGGTTCGCAGTCGGTGTTGGGCATTACCGGCTTTGTATCGCTGACTGTCATTGCCACATTGTTCATTCTTCCCGGCTGGACTCAAATTACCAAGCAGTTTCAGCAGGTCTTTCCGCCGCATCTGTGGAAGCGTACACAACCCTTGTTCAGCGAAATTGACTCCGTCATGACCGAGTACATCAAGGGCATGATGATTGTGATGCTGTTTCTTAGCACCTTTTATTCAATCGGTTTGAGTGTGGTGGGGCTTCAAAGTGGCTGGGCTTTGGGCATGTTGGCGGGCGTGCTGTGTGTGGTGCCTTACCTTGGTTTTGCCGTGGCTTTGCTGGTGGGCTTATTGACGGCCGCACTTGAATTGCAGGGTTTCTTGCCAATTTTTCTGGTGCTGCTTGTGTTTGTGGTGGGCCAGTTTCTGGAAGGTTTTGTGCTGACCCCCTTGGTGGTGGGCGACAAAATTGGTTTGTCTGCACTGGCGGTTATTTTCGCTCTGGCATTTTTTGGTGCAATTTTTGGTTTGGTGGGCGTTTTCCTTGCGCTGCCGTTGGCGGCAATTTTCAAGGTAGCTTACCTGCATGCCTTTGCGCACTACGAGCAAAGCGACTACTACCGGCAGGCCCGGTAAGTTAGGCGAAAAAAAACCGGTGGGCTGCTCACTTCTCCCACCGGCTGTTCAGCCCAAAGTTTCTGTCACGAAATTGATTAAGCTGCGTTTGCTTTCAACTGGCTGTTCATGCGGGCACGAATGGCGTTCGCAATTTCAGTGTTCGGCTTGCGGCCAGAATCCTCAACAGACGCCACAAAATTGTCGATCTCGGTCAGGAAACGGCTGTTGTCGTGCATCCAGGGGTGGAAGTCGGCTTTGAAATAGTCCATGAACTCGCCATTGGCCACCGGGTTGCGCAATACGCCCCACCTTTTTGCCCCACAACATTTTGGTCACGGTCCAGAAGCCTTTCAAATGACCACCCTTGATTGTTTTGTCGGCAAACACCAGGCGCATGTGGAAATAAGCCACCAGTGGCCAGAATATGGCAGTGGCCAGTACCATCGCCAGGCGGCGGCTGAAGCGGCTGTGTGTATTGTTGGGCAATACATGGTTCCACACGTCGTAGGCCACGGCTTTGTGTTCGGTTTCTTCGTAGGCGTGCCACATCCACATTTGTTTGTAGGCTGGGTCTGATTTCTCGCCCAGTACGTCGGGGTTGCGAAGCAACTGGTCGGCCATGAGTGCGGTGTAGTGTTCAAGCGCAATGGTGCCAGCCAATGTCAGGCGTTTGCCCAAGGTTTTCTTGATGAAGGCCAGAAAGCCCCACAGGAAATTGTCCAGCTGCGAAGCGGGCAGGCCTGCGCGATCCAGCATCTCGTTGTATTCAACATGCTCACGGCTGTGCATGGCTTCCTGGCCAATGAAGGCCACCACGGCTTTTTTCAATTCAGGGTCGGTGATGTCGTCGCGGTAGTTGCGCACAGCGTCCATGAACATGCGCTCGCCAGCCGGGAAAAACAGCGACAGGGCGTTCATGAAATGGGTCACGTGGGGACCTTGCTCATGCCAATTGGATACCTTTTCTTCAGGCAGATTCAATTTGACATCGCGGCGTACAGGCATGATGTTCTTCATGGTTTGACTCCTACACTTGTTTTATTGTTGTTGCCACGTTTAACCGTGACATTGAGCAATGTAACAATAAAGTTTCGTGTCCACAATAGCAAAACCTGAGTACCCCTTCTAGAAAATACTGCGGGTTTACCCTTGGTTCAGCGTACGAAGGAAGCGGTCTGGAATGGGCGTAGAGCGACCCGTTTCCGGGCTGACCCACACCATTTTCGCACTGCCGGTGGCCACCAGTACCTCAGGTGCATCGGTGCGGCGCATCTCGTATTTTTGCACCAAGCTACTGCGGCCCACTTCACCCGCCAGCACCTTGATTTCAACCACACCGGGTGCTTTCAGTTCTTTCAGGAAGCTGCATTCGGTGTGAACGATCACCACGTAAGCTGGGTTGTTGTCGATTTCAGCGGGGAAAAGGTCTATCCATTCCACGCGGGCCTGCTCAAAACAACGGAAGTACACGGTGTTGTTCACATGGCCAATCTGGTCCATGTCGCCCCAGCGCAGGGGCACGGTGGTGGAGTAAATTTCGTTCATGGTTTATCGCTGGTTGCGTTGTTCGGTGCGCCATTGCCAGGGGGCAAGGGGGGCTGTTTGTTGCCACAGGCCTTTGCGTGCATTGCGGGCCTGGTCCTCCGCAGCTTCGTACAGCACGCGGTCTTCGCTGCTTTGGCTGCGCGCAAATTCCCGGTACCACCAGGCTTGCCCGGCTTCAATGGCTTTCAGGTTGATGTCGGTTTCACCATCACACAAGCGCTGCTGGCACTCTTCCAGGGGCAACACTACTTTGGCCACTTGTCGTTTGTAGCGGTCGGTGTTGTTTACGATGATTTTTACGTTTTTGTTCAGCACCTTTTCGGTCAACCAGCGCTTGGACTGCTCACCGCCCGCCTGATTCAATTCAGGTGCATCCACGGCGTGCATGCGAATTTTGTGGGTCGCACCATCGCGGTTTCGCACTGTGATTGTGTCGCCATCGGCCACGCGCGTCACGGTGGCCAGGTAAAAACTGCCCGATGTGGCTGAGCCTTGCCGGTTCTGGCTTTCCGAGGCGATTGGGCCGCCAATGCCAATGTCTGGACCGTAAGGGCTGATGCAATAGCCCAGCAGGGCCAAAACCAGAGCCAACACTTTAAAGATCATATTGGGTTTCAGAATATTCAAGGTTAATATGGCTGTCGAGCCATACCACGATTTTAAAAAAACAGCCGAGAGTAACATGGACAGAGTAAACCTGCAGTTCAACAGCGACAACACCGTGGTCACTGTGGCCCTGAATCGCCCTGAAAAACACAACGGTGTGGACTGGCCCATGCTGAAAGCAGTGCGCAAGGTGCAGCAGCAACTCGCCAGACACGAAACCCTGCGAGCTGTGATTTTGAAAGGTGAAGGCCCGTCTTTTTGTGCGGGGCTGGATGTGAAATCGGTGATGAGCAACCCGAAAACCGGTTTGATCATGTACGCCAACCTGTGGTTGCCCATGCGCAATATTTTCCAGACCTGGAGTATGGGTTGGCGTGACCTTGGCGTTCCAGTGATTGCGCAAATACACGGCAATTGCTTCGGTGCAGGTATTCAATATGCCATGGGCGCGGACATTCGGGTGTGTACACCCGATTCGCAATTGTCCATTCTGGAGGCTAAGTGGGGTTTGGTACCCGACATGGGCGGTGCGGCGCTGGTGCGTGAATTGTTGCCGGTGGATGTGGCCAAAGAGTTGACCATGACGGGCCGCGTAATCAACGGTTTGCAAGCCAAGGAATTGGGCTTGGTGACCCATGTGGTAGATAATCCGGAAGAAAAAGTGCAGGCCTTGGTGCAGGAAATTTTGACCCGCTCACCCGATTCAGTGGCGGCAAGCAAGTTCATGTTGCAACGGATTTTTGGTATTGACGAGGCGGCACACTTGACTCAGGAACGACGCTGGCAGCGCCGCGTGCTTGGTTTTAAAAACCAGCGTATTTCGGTTGTGAAAAACAGCAAGCAACCCACCATGCCGTTTGCCAAACGACAAATTCGTTGAAATCTCGGGGTGTGCCGCATCCAGCGGCGCACTTCATGCAGTAACAACAGATTCGGGAATAAAAAATACAACACGGAGACATACCCATGAAGGCCCTGACCCCCAATGACCAATTGTTCTTGTGGCTGGAGCGCCGCAACCAACCCATGCACGTGGGTGGGTTGGTGCTGCTGAAACCACCCAAGGGCCAGAGCACAATCGATTATGTACACAAGGTGGTGGCCGACATGCGCACGTACACCCAGCCGGTGGCACCTTTCAGTTTGCGTTTGAAGTCGCGATTGGGAATGTGGTTTTGGGTGGAGGACGATGAGTTTGACCTGGAGGCACACTTCATTCATTTGTCGCTGCCCAAGCCGGGCCGCATTCGTGAATTGCTGGAGTTAACTTCAAAGCTGCATGCCGCGCCACTGGACCGCGCAAAGCCCCTGTGGGAAGCCTATGTCATCGATGGTCTTGAAGATGGTCGAGTGGCTTTGTACACCAAGGTGCACCATGCGTTGGTGGATGGTGTGGCCTGCATGAAAATGTTGCAGCGTTCCATGGCCGATAACCCAGAGATCATGGACATTCCGCCGCTGTGGGCCAACCCGAATTTGCGTGGCTCGGTTCACCGTTCCGAGGCATCGGAAGGTTTGGTGACCATGCTGGGCCAAGTGCTGGACACTGCGAAAACCCAACTGTTCAGTCTGCCCAAGGTGGTGAAAGAAGTCGGACGATCCTTGTGGCAAACCAGTGTTGCTGATCCAGATTTCGTGTCGGTCATTCAAGCGCCACGCAGCGTGTTGAACCGCCGTATCACGGCCTCACGCAGGGTCGCCGCCCAGTCGTGGTCGATGGAGCGAATCAAGGCCTGTGCGACCGGCTTGAACATGACCTTGAACGATGTGGTACTGGCCATGTGTGGCTCGGCCTTGCGTTCTTATTTGAGCGAGCTCAACGCCCTGCCTGCGCGCCCGCTGGTGGCCATGGTGCCAGTGTCGCTTCGCAAAGACGACACTGCAACCGGAAATCATGTGGCCCTGTTGCTGGCCAATTTGGCCACTGACACCGAAGATCCCGTGGAGCGCATTGAAACCATTGCCCGCTCAGTGAACCATTCCAAAGAACGGTTTGCCAGCATGAATCAAACTGAAATCATGAACTACGTGGCCACCATGATGGGCATTAGCGGGTTTAATATGCTGACCGGTTTGGCACCCAAGTTACAGGCTTTCAACATTGTGATTTCGAATGTACCCGGCCCCAAACACACTCTGTATTTCAACGGTGCACAAGTGGACGGGGTGTACCCGGTGTCGCTGTTGCTCGACGGTCAGGCTTTGAACATTACCTTGAACAGCTATGCCGGCAAGCTTGAATTTGGTTTGGTGGCGTGCCGCAGAACCATGCCTTCCATGCAGCGACTGTTGCAGTTTCTGGAAGACGGATTGGTTGAGCTGGAAGAAGCGGCGGCCAAGGAAGCCAAAGCCAATTTGAAAAAGCGCAACGCGGCTTGAAGGTCAGTCCTCGCCAAAACGCGAGGCCATTGCAATACCGAACAGGAAGGGCCAGCGCTGGAATGAGTCGTACATGGCCTGATCCTGTTGAATATCCTGATACATGTTGTGGTCAAAACCCTCCAGCTGTGCACTGAGCGCGTAAATGTCATGCGCCATGTCAGCGGGCGGCATGAACAGGGCAGGAGGTGTGTTGGGGTCAAATTGTGCCATGGTTGATTGAGCCCCCTCAGTTTGATGCCGCAATGGTTTGAACTGGGCCCAGCATTTTCCAGGCAGCACCCGGGGCTTTGAGCCAGTAAGACCCTTGGCTTTCCATGACGGTAATATTGCCTTGTTGCGACACCAATCTAGTGCTGGGTAGATCACTTAGCAAAACCGGCCAAGCAGGCTTTTGCTGTTGCTCGGCTGTCTGTGCCAGCCAGCGAGAGAAGAGTTCACTGAGCGCCGTGTAGCTGACGGATTGTTTGACGGTAACAGGCCCTGTGCCGGCGGGCACGTAACCAGGCGCTATCCAGTATCCAAATACAGGCACTTTGGTGATGGCGGGGGTTGGCAATTCACGCAGGCCCACCAGTTGTCCAAATTCACCAGTTAATCCAGCGCCATGTTCGGGTACTACCACCACCAACGCTTTGCGTTCGCTGCGTCGAATTTCCCCAAGTACGGATTGAATGTCATTCAACATCCGCTCAAGGCGCAAGGGGTAACTGTTCAAGCTGTTCAGGTTGCTGTTGGGTAAACGGTTGCCGTCATGCAAGGTGATGCTGTTGTAGTAATAAGCCACTGCGGGCCCGCTTTGCTGAACGCGTTTGTTCCACCATGCACGCAGGTAATCACCATCGCGACCCACGCGTGAGCCATCAAAGGCCTGCACCCCGGCGGGCACTTCATCATGGGCCACCAGTTCAGTGGCTCTCCCACCCAGGTTTGTTTTTACAAGTTTTGAGAAGTCTTGAAAACGACCATCGTGATTCAGCCCCATTTCCACTTCAAAGCCCACGTTTCTCAGTTGCTCGAACAGCAAGCAACTGTTGTTCGCCGGGCTGTAAAGTGCATCGTGCGGTGTTTGCCCACATTTTCCGCGCAACAGACGAATGGCGGCTGGCCCCGAGTAACTGGTCGCTGAGTTGAAGTTCTCGAATACGAAATCGGCTTGCCGAATGGCCGGGTGTTGGCTCTGTTTTGCGTACTGAAGGTCAGCCCAGGACAGCGAACAGATTTGCAGCACAATCACATCGAAATCCGGACTGGCCTGGGGTGCAAAGGGTGCCAGTGCAATGGTGCGTTGCCTTTCAAAAAAGCCGGCGAGAACGGCGCCCGGCCCCGCACCTTCATAGGCGTTGTCTCGAAGTTTGGTTTGACTTTCCTGGTCGCGCGCTACCCGCAGTTTTTGAAAATCGACTTGGCCGAGCGCCAGTAGTTCAGCGGGCGACAAGTTTTCACGCGCCTGTATTTGGGGTTCAAGCACGGTTGCGGTGTTGTTGGTTTGGGTCTGCTCTTGAATAAACGGCAGTGCCTGAATACCCAGGATGCAGACAAGCCCAAAGCCGACCCAACTACTGATGCGTATGTAACGATCCAGCACCCGCACTACCATGAAGCCCAGAAGTGCGCCCCACAGCATCCAGGGTTGAATGGTGCGCTTGAGCAGTTCCCACAAATAGTCTGGGGAAAAACCGAACAGTGCCTTGATTTGATCAACCAGTGCCAGCGATACCACCAGTCCTAACTCATGCAAGAGCAAAGCGATCGCTGGCCCGGTGAACACCAGGTAGCGCAGTACCTTCATCAGCTGCTTGTTCTGATAAGCCGCCGGGTTGGTGGCAATCAACAGGGCAAACAGACCCAAATTCCACAAGGGGCTAATGGTCAGTTGCCCGGCGAAGTGCAAGCCAAACTTGATCAGGAAGTACAGGTTCCACAACAGCATGGCCCTAGTTCTCCCACTTCTCGGTTTGGTTCTTGTTGCCCATCAGGCGATTGCCCAAATCAACAGCACCGTCTTTAAGCCAGGCAAACAGGCGAACGTAACCGATCATGCCTTTGGCAAACACATCTTTCAGACCACCCAGTGCACGGTCACGGGTTTGGTCTTCTTGCCAGTTGAGCCATGCGTCGGCCCGGCCAAAGGTGCACTGAATCAACTGTGTTTCCTGCTCAGGGGTGAGGTTGGTGAACAAAGCCTCGACATGCCCTGTTTCAGTGAAGTGAATTTTGGCTGGAAACAGAAATTCTCGGTCTCCCCGGTGCAAGCCAACCTGCACTTGGCTGAATTCGCTGATGCCTGTGGTATCGGCCACAGCCAATGTCAGCCCCGCTGCTGAATATTCTTCGGTGTAGCAACTGACTGTGTAGCCGCCGGGCAGTTTCAAAAAGGCAGGCATCACCATGCGCACACGGTGGTGCACGTGTTTCTGAACCGACTCGGTTGCAACACCCACGGCAGCACCCAGAATGGCCAGGTTGAAACCGCACCACAACAAGTTCATCAACACGGTGCCTGTTTCATGGGTATTGAACACAAACAGGCGAAGCAAGCCCACGGAAAAGCCCACCACATTGATCAAGAGCAAAATCAGGTAGGGCTTTGCAATGTTGACGTCGAAATAGCTTTTCTCGATCAAGCCGCCTTTCGAGGTGACGTTGAATTTACCCAGTTTCGGATTAATAAAGGCCAGCGTAGTCGGCAAAATGATGTACCAGGACAACACGGTTTCATACACTTCAGACCAGAATGATCGACGGTATTTGCCCTGGATCACCGAGTTGGTGTAGCTGGAAATCATCAACTGTGGCAAGGCATAACTGAGAATGGTTACTGCCGCAGCATTGATCAGGTGTTGCTCAAAAAACAGGTAAGCCATGGGCATGATCAAGAAGATCATGCGGGGTATGCCATAGAAAAAATGCAGCATGGCATTGGAATAACAAACGCGCTGAAACAGGTTTAAACCCTTTTTGAACATCGGGTTGTCTGTGCGGAAAATTTGCGCCATGCCGCGCGCCCAGCGAATGCGCTGGCCAATGTGGCCCGCCAGGGTTTCGGTGGCCAGGCCAGCCGCCTGAATGTTATTCAGGTATACGCTGTTGTAGCCCAGGCTGTGCAGCTTCAAGGCAGTGTGCGCATCTTCAGTCACGGTTTCCACTGCAATGCCACCTACTTCCAGCAAGGCTTTTCGTTCAATCACTGCACAGCTGCCACAGAAAAATGATGCATTCCAGTAGTCATTACCGTCTTGAATCAAGCCATAAAACAGCGAACCCTCATTGGGCATTTGTCGAAATGAATTGAAGTTGCGCTCGAACGGATCGGCCGAGAAAAAATGGTGAGGTGTTTGCACCAACACGCACTTGGGGTCACGGCTGAACCAACCCATGCTGGTTTGTAAAAACGAGCGTGTGGGTATGTGGTCGCAATCAAAAATGGCAATGTACTGGCCATGCGTGTGTTTCAAGGCGTAGTTGATGTTGCCCGCTTTGGCATGGGAGTTGTCCGGGCGGGAAATGTATTCAACACCAGCTTGTTTGGCAAATTCTTCAAAGGCGGGGCGGTGCCCGTCGTCGAGGATGTAGACCGTTATTTTTTCAAGTGGCCAATCCAAACCTTTGGCCGCATAAACCGTGGGGCGCACCACGGACAAAGGCTCGTTGTAACTGGGGATGAACACGTCCACGGTGGGCCAGTCATTCAGGTTCAGTTCCAGCGGCATGGGTTTGCGTTTCAAGGGCCATGCGGTCTGAATGAATCCGAATATCAGAATAATCCAGGTGTAAGCCTCAGCTGCCACCAAGGTGTAGCCCAAGAAAATTTCGGTGCCGGTTTCAAGGTCAAGTGAACTGGTGAAGCGCCAAAACACATAGCGCGCCAGCAGTAACATGGTCAGTGCCATCAGGCACAAGTTTGCAAAGCGCTCTGGCAAGCGTTTGAACAACATGGCAAACAGATAACACACCACAATGAAAACCCACTGCCCAGCCAAAGGCAAGGAGGCTTGCGCAGTGAACAGAAACAAGGCCAAGGCAGAAAGGCCCAGCGCCCAGCGTAACCATTTGAAGCGCACCACAATGTGGCTGGCGTTTTCTATTCGCTGTTCAAGCCTTGCAGCGCGCACGGCATAGTCAGTGAACCTGCTAAACAAGGCGCGCACTGCCCGGTAGGGGCGTTGAATCATTAGTTTGAACAGATACGCTACGGGGCTTAGCAAGTCGTGCAAAGCCACGACAACAATGTGGAACACGAAGCCTGGCAGACTTCGGCCTTGTTGGCCGTTCGATGCTTCAAGCGCACTATTCAAACTGTTGGGGCGTAACCAAAGTGCCTGAAAAAGGCGCAACAAACGCACCCTGGTTTTCAGGTTTGGAAACTCGCGCAGGTCCAGCAAGCGCTCCAGTCGATTGATCCAGCTTGATGAGGTACTCATCCGATCTCCGTATCAATCCAGTTGCACAGCTTTTGCTGGTCTTCCACCAGCTGTGAGCGTGGCGCGTAGTCGGCCAGTGCCAGGCCGGCGGCCAGGCTTTCTGCCAAGGCCTGGTCTTCATGCAAATAAAATGGCAACAGGCGGTGGCTTAGTTTCATTTTGCACAAGGTCCACAAATCCAGGTGCAGTACTTTGGCTGAGTCGAAGCGATTCATGAGAAAGTACGACGCCCCCCGGCTTTCCAACAAATGTGGCAACAGTGCATCAATGCCCAAAATGGAGGCGGAGTCTGGAATCAGGGTGATCAGGTTCAGGTCAGACAGTGCCATCACTTTCTGGCACCAAGGGGCGGGCCAGCGCGGCAAGTCGATGATCACCACAGCATCGTCAGCAAATTCGTCTTTTTGAAACAGCTCGGTCAGGCGCCGTGGTTGTTCCATCAACACGCGGTCAATTGCCAATTGCTGTGCCACCGACACTTCACCAAAAGACAATAATTTAAAACCAGTATTGCTGGTGTTCACAAGCTGTCCAAGCGGCTCGTCTTTCAAGATTGCATGCGCAAGGCCGCGAGCACTACGGCTGGAGTAACCCAATTGAAATTCAATGTTGTTGGCCGGGTCAGCCTGCACCAGCGTGACATTGCGCCCCAACATGTTGAGGTGGGTGGCCGCGGCAATTGCAAGGCTGGTTCGTCCTGCACCCCCAGTGGGGGAAACCAAAGCAATAATGATCATGCATCCTCTTTGTCATCGGGGCTGGCAATCCACTTGCCATGCCGCACCAACTGATAACAGTCGTCGGGCAACTGGTTGTTGCTCCAGTTTACCCAGTCACTTAACCAGATACGCGTTGTCGGGTTTTTCATCATTTTTCCCACCAACAAAATGGTGAGCAAGACACCCAGCAACAAACCACTCACGATCAGCGCAAACACTATCATTTTGCATCCTCGCTCAGCAGTGCGTTCAGGCGTTGTGTCCATGGGCGATTCTGGTTCAGGGCTTCTGGGGCTTCATCCCACAGTTCCGCCAATTTCACTGGCTTGTTTTCGTCGGCGCCCATCAGGTCTTGCACCGACAAAGGTTCCAGTTCTTCGTGCAAATCGGCAAGCAATTCACTTTGGGTTTCTTCACCCAAAAACTGAATGTCGCCACTGAACAGCACTGGCAGGTTTTCCCGGAAACACGATTCAAGCCAGCTGCGATAGCTGGCCTCATCGGGTTCACTGGTCCAAACTTTCAGCAGGTAAATAGCTTCCCTGGTGGCCGTGAACACACAGGTGGCTTGCGACCAATTGGCCAGGCGCAACGCGGTTTGTGCGGTCATGTGACGCATCAGGGAAAGGCGTGTCAGCGTGCAGTGCATTGACCATCGTTTGGCCAGTTGCATCATCATCAAACCCTGTGCTGCGAATGTGGGGTTGGCCACCACAGTCAACAGGCCAGGCATGAACACTTCGTGCAAGTCTCGGGCAAACGTGTTCTGGTGATTGTCCGTGGCGGTCAGGTTCATTGCTGGTTTGTTCACCTGCCCGGTGCTCAGGCCCAGCCAGGTTTCAATGCTTTCGTTTTGTAGCCACACAGTGTCAGCACCCATACGCAGCAGCACAGATGCATCTTGTGCTGTCATTTCGCCGTGTGCCTGTATGTGAATTCCGTGTTGTTGGTCCGTGCCAAAACGAAGGCTGTGGCAGGTTTGTGCCAGTTGTTTCAGGCTACCCAATACCCCACTGTCCAGAACATGGTGCATGGGCAGTTTTGACAGCGCCGTTGTGTCGTTCCACAAGTTGGTTTGCAAGCCCCACTGGCTTGGCCACCAAGGACGAAACTCGAATTCGCCAAGGTCGCTGACATCGGCAAGCCCGTCGGCAAATGTGCTCCATTCGGGCAAATCACCTTGCACCGTGGTGACGACATGGGCCTGTACATGGTGAGCCCATTGATGCAACAGGCGCATTTGCGCCAGCGGGTTTTGCTGGTTCAGGGGTTCGTCGCTGTCGTCAAACCAAAGTTCTGCATGTTCAATCACAACCAATGCAGGTTTGAGTACACACAAGGTGTTCAGGGACCGGCAAAGTTGGCGAATGCCGTTTTTGGCATGACCTTTGGCCCATAAACTTCGAACCGAGACCACATCCAGGCCCTTGGGGGCGCCAGCGCGTTTGAGCAGGTAAGGTTCAAGTAGATTACGCACTTCATTCTTTGGGCTTGCCGTTAGCCACAGGCACGACTTGAACGGCGTTTCTTCCTGAGAATTCAGCCAATGTTCTACCAAGCCTTGCGAAAAATGATTCGCATGGGGCGCGCGCACAACGTAGGCTCCGGGCTTGGGCAAGTCAATCATTTAGAACCTCGAGTAGGGTGCAACACCTTCAGGTGGCACACTCAATTCGAAAAAGTCACCAAACGAATATTTCACATAAAGTTGTAACCTGTCGGGGTTGTAACCTTCAGATCGGTCGATCTCAAAATAACCGCCTGCCACAAAGTTTTTTAACACCTGGCGTTCAAGTGCAAGGCGCAAACCGGTGCTGGTGCCGCCACCCGGGCCACCAATTTGCAAGGTGGGGTTGCCTTGTGCTGCAGCTGCAGCGGCAAGTTCCGGGTTCAGCGGATAAAGCGCGGTGTCGTCTTCTCGTGATTCACTGGCACCCACGCGGGCTTGAGCCTGCCACGACCAGCCATTTACATTGCCTGTCCACGTAATTGGAAATGTGAGCGAACCAAAAGCCTGTGGGCTGTAGTAACCGCCTTGTCCAAAGGTGTAAAAGCGCAGGTTTTTTTCGAACGACCACAAGAACAGTGATGCACCAATTTCTACCTCATGCCCCGGGCGCTGAAACACGGTTTTGCCCACAATACCTTGCAGGTTGTACTCGGTGTTGTCGGGTATGTTTTTGCCGGTAATCAGGTTGGCGCGAGCAATGCCAACAAAGTCAAGGGTGGGGTTGAATGCCTGGTAATACACCGCGCTGACACCGTTGCGCCGTGCGCCCCCCCAGCGTTCACCTGTCAAGGGGTCGATTGCCCCCGTGGTCGACAGCACGCTGCCGTTGACCATGCGCCGTGCCACTTCAAGCCGCAATGAGCCTTCACCCAGGCTGGTGCGCCATTGCACGCCACCCACCCAGTCATTGACCGGGTAGTCGCCCACCGTGGTACCTACATCCACTCGGTACTGTTCGGTTTGTACACCCACACCCACCACATGGCCTTTGTAGTTTTGATCCAGTCGGTTGCTGGCTATCGCAGGGTCGGTGGGCAGGGTGGTGCCCAGTTTTGCAAAGTTACTGGCGGTGGCGGGGTTCACTCGGCCCGAATTCGCATTCAGTGTGTCTGCGCGCAAAAACAGGGTGCGTTCAAAATCGAGTGGCAAATCCAGTTGCAAGGGGATTTCGTCACTGTCGATGCGGGACACACCTTCATCGCCATCGATAATTGCGTTTTCATAGGACATCCGCAAGCGTACCTGTCGTTTGCGCTGAAGGTTTTGTTCCAGTGCCTGCACCTCCGGTTCGGCTCGCCACTTGGGTGTTGTGCCAATTGAATTGGCCAGTGCGTTGAACTCGCCGTTCCTTTCTTGCGCACGCAAGCCATCGAGGTACTGGCCGTATTGCACCCGCTTTGCCAGAGCAGTCATGCCCTCAGTCCAGTTTTCACGGGGTACGGCATCAATCAATGCTATGGCGTCATTACCACGGTCCTGGCGGGCTGCCAGAAGCGCAGCTGCAAATCGCATTTCCTGCCCTTTGTCCTGCGCCAGGCCTTCATCCATTACTCGCCTGGCAGCCTGTTTGCTGCCCGCATCGCCTTGGTCATCCAGCAGGGTGGCCAGGTCGTAGCGAAACCAGGGGTAGCCCGGGTTCAGGTCTACTGCGTTCTGTAGCAGCCTGGCGGCCTCAGGTTTGTTGCCCTGATCAATCTGCCTTTGTGCACTGTCAGCCAGTTGTTGTCCCTGTTCAAAGTCAGAAAGTACCGGGGTTGTGGGTACTTCAGGTTCAGCAGGCGGGGGGGGCGCAACCTCGGGCGTTGTTGGCTGGGCTAAAGCTGCCGGCGCGGGTTTTGTACGGTTGGTACTGGTTGGGCGGCGGGTGGTTTGCGCCGCGCCGGGTGTTGGCGTTTGCGCAAGCGTGCTGGCACCCGCACCACCCAATTCAGCCAACAGGGTTCGGTAACGGCGGTCGTCCGGGTATTGCCTGGCCAGCTCGGTCACTTGCTCGCGGGCATAGCTGCGGCCTTCCGGGGTGCGGTTCATCAAGCGATATATTTGTACGGCAGCTTCACCCAAGGGGGGCTGTGCAAGCAATTGCCGAAGACGCTGTGGCAGGTTGGCAGGAACTTGTTCGCTGTCTGCGATATAACGCAACTCGGCAAATTGCTGCCGCTTGTCTGATGCCAAGGCAATGGCTTGCTGTAACTCAATTGAAAACGGATTGTTGCCGTGTACCAGTTGCAGTTTGCCCAGCCACACATTGGCTGCCTGTACGTCACCACGCGCGAGGTCAATCAAGCCTTGCCAGCGCAGGGCTGACGCATTGGTGGGTTCAATCAACAATATTTTGTTGAACGACTGTGCCGCCAAATCGAAGCGAAAACGTTCGTACCAGTACACTCCTTTTTCACTCAGTGTACGAATATTGGTTTGCTGTGTATCCACATTGGCATGCGCCTGCGTGGGCAATACCATAGGCATTGCCACAAAGCCGGCGTGTATTGCCCATGCAAGCGTGCGGGCCCGCAGGCCAGAAATTGGTTTGCACTCAGCCACAGCTTTTAACCTCTTTGCCACGGGGTAACAATTCGCCCAGTGAATTGAATCGATAAAACTTGTCCATGTACCCTTGAGCAAACAGGCTCAAGGCGCCGTTGTAGTAACCGTATTTCAGCCACGCTTCCTTGTTCGCAGTTTTCAGGCTTTGGGCGTGAAATTTTTTCGCAAGCTCGGGCATGCCGATGGCTTGAAGAAAAGGTGCCATGCTGGCTTGAAAACCGGAAGGCCCACGCTCTGTGGAAAATTTTCCGCTCAGTGGTTCAAACCACTCGGGCATATTCTGGCGTTTCAACAGCAAGGCCGCCAAGGGCGACAGTTGTTTCAGCAAGGGCGCTGTTGTGGGGTCGTTTTCGCTGCTCATGGCGATCCACAGGTAGGTGCGGATGGCATCGTAGTCGCCACGTTGCTCATCGTCGGGCAAGCTCATTTCACCGTTGTTGTACAGCACCCAGTCTGGATACTGGCCAGTGCGGCCGGTGTCCAGCAGCAATTTCTGGCTGGCCAGGTAAACTTGGGCCCAACGTGTGTCGTCGGCCCAGGCATTGGCAAAGCGGGCCATCATGAAAGGCGGCAGGTAGCTGGGGTTCAGTTTCACCGCACCATTGTCCAGCACAAAGCCGGTGTGGCCTGGCAGTATGCTCAAGCCAAGGCCGCTGACTTCCATGCTTTCTTTGTTCAGAATCAAATTACCCAATGTGCGCGCTTTGTCGGCATAGGCCGGGTTGCACCACACGCGGCTGGCTTCAAGCAGGGCGTAGGCAATCCACAGGTCGGCATCTGATGCACTGTTGGCATCAATCACGCCCCAGCTTTCCCCTTTCTTGCCCCAAATCCATGCGGGCAATTGTTTGCCCATGTCGCCGGCACTCAGGTTGTTTTCAGTCCACTTCAATATGGCGTCAAACGCCTTTTGGTCTTGCGCCACCAAGGCAAAAAACAGGGCGTAGGACTGCCCCTCTGACACGGTGCGCAGGTCTTCCTGACTTCGGTCAATCACGCGCCCGTCCTCGCTGACAAACGCGCTTTTAAACCCGTCCCATGCAGGCCAGGCTTGTGCGGGCGCGGCGCTGCATGCTGCGGTGGCCGCAAGCAGCGTAGCGCCTAGTCCCAAGCGTCTCAACAAACTACGCCACAAGACCATGTCAATTGCCTTTTGAGCGGCGTGATGCCCGGCCAGACAACCAGCCAAATGCAAGAATCGCCAAGATCACCCCAGCCAGGGCACCACCTACCGCAATTAAGGCGGGGTATTCAGAAAACGCAATGCGCAAACGCAGCCACCAGGGTAGGGCGCCGCTGATGTATGTTTCGCCCAGGCTGTAGCTTTGAATGTCATCGCCACGAATCAGGCTCACGCTGCCTTTGATTTTAGCGACATCGCCATAATCCGACAGGGCAGCCACTGCGCGCTCGAAACTGTCTTGGTCGGTGCCAGTCACCACCAGCCCAGCTTTTTTGGGTGCAAGGTGCGACTCAAATCCGACAATCGCCCCAAGCGAGCCTGCTGTTTGAATCAAGGCACGTGCACTGTCGCTGGGTTGTAATTCCGTATCGCTTTGCCACAAACCCTTCAACCACTGAACGGCAGGTGGCAAGCCCATGCTGCGTTCGGTGGCGTTCAATACCATGGGCAAGTTCATGTTGGCATTATTCAGCCAACCCAGGCGATCGCTGGTGCCCATGGCCAACCAGTTCTTGGTTCCAATGCCTTCGGGCTTGTCAGAAACAATCAAGGTGGTGCGAGTGGCCGGCAGCCCTGTCCACTGTCCAAACAGGCCCATCACATTCAGGTAGGAACGAATTTCAAGCGGTGTGGGATTGGCGGGCAGTACAATGGCCGTGTCCGAGAGGTCTGCCATGATGCTGAAGGGATAACCGCCGTTGGCAAAGGCAGTCAAATTCGGCATGCGAGTGTAGTGGGGCAGGTTGGAGAAATCCAGCGTCGATTCTGGATCGATGGATCCCCTGGCCACCTGCGACACGCGTGTACATGCACCACCACCTTCGGCCATAAAGCCAAATGCAAAGGCCAGTTCGTTATTACCACCCACCCGGAAGGCTGGAATTTGTAGCGCCTCTTCACTGGTCAGTTCAGCCTGGCCCAGCAAATCAATATTGATTTTGTTTTGTACTTGTTCCGAGCGTGGGGCAAGACGGAAGGATTGAATCAGCGAGTTGTTGATTTCAATGTTCAGCAGCGAATCATTCCAACGGGAAGGGGCTGTGTAGCGGTACTTCAAATCCATCGGAATATTGCGACCTGCCCAGCTGAACAAGTCAGGTGGAAGGCGCAAATTGATGCTGGCGCGTGGCTTGTCAGAACTCACCTCCAGTTGCCCGGGAAAATCAATCAGCTCGGCAAAACGCACAGGCCGATTGGTGGGCACATAGCGCGGCGCGTCGTAAGGCTTGCGCGGGGCACCCAAGTCCACTTTTTTGACCAGGGCCTTCTGGCCGCTCAGCACCTGGCCTTCAATCACCAGGCCATACACGGCTTGCAGCAGTTCCTCGTCGGTGCGGCCCATCACGTACAGGTGTTTTATCCAAGGGTTTTCTTTGGCACTCACAATCATCAGTGAGGGGCCTTCAATGTCGGCCTCGCTCATGCCTTCAGGCATTTTTTTGCCTTTGGTCAAAATAATGGTGTGGCGCGTTGGTGATGCAGCTTCGAACAATTCAAATTCAGCCTGGCGGTAAAAGGCTTGCGCACCCATCCAGGAGGCCAGAATACCCGCGGCTTTCATGCTGGCTTCGGTTTGTTCCACGGGCAGCACAAGAGGCAACCGGAGTTTGCGGTTGTCGCGGGGGTCGAAAAAAGGCGCCGGCAGCAAAGCCAGATCGTTCACCAGGTTCAGCGGTGCTGAGCCAATAGTTAATGTGCTTTCAGGGCGAATGTCAAACCGCAGTGTTGGGTTGCCCGGGTCCACGCATTCACTGTCGTAGGTGCCGTCGTACTCCACGCGAATGGTTGCAAAATCGGAAAACAACAATGGGTCCAGTTCAATTTGAACCGTGTGCGGTACACCGGCGCGTGCCGCACTTAATTGCGATAATCCTGAAAGCTGGTTGTTCACGTACACCCGGACAAAGGACTGGTCATGGCGCATGCCTTGTGGGTAAAGCACCCGCAGGCTAAGGCTTGCGCGGGTTACCAATTCGTCCAGGCGAATGCCTGAATTCAAGTCCACAAAGCGGTTGATCCCACTCAACCGAACCCCGTTGGGCTGTCCCATTTGGGCAAATGTCAGTGTGCGGGTTCGCTCAACGGCAGGTAAAGTTTCCTGGCTGGTTGATACCGTAGCGGGTTCTCCTCTTTCTTGTGAGTACCCTGTCAGGCAAAATAGAAAAAACGCTGAGAATAGTAGGTGTCGCATAAGTGGGTTCGCTGGTCGGCTTGAATGTAAGAACAGGTTTTCAATAAGTGCCTGTTTAAATCACTGCATTTGGAAGTAATTGAGCAATAATTATCAAATTTTAAAAATTATGCAGCATTGGTTAAAACGTTATCCTATTGTTTTTGTATATGCTCATTTTCGATGGCTTGTTTTATATAATTATTGCGTGAAGTGTCTGAAAGAGCACACTTTAAGAAAAGAGAATTAACAGTTTAGGGCGAACAACATGGTTTCGACAGAAGAGGTGGGGGATATTTTCGTACTGCGCGTAGACGCAGTTCGATTGGACAGTGCAGTGGGAACAATCATCCGCAACGCGGTGGTTTCCAAACTGGACTCCACGCGAAAATTCGCCTTGGACATTGGGGCCGTTAAATTGGTGGATTCCGGTGGTTTGGGGTCTTTGGTTGCCCTGCTGAAAAACATCACCAATCACCAAGGCAAGCTGGCCTTGGTGGGCATGAACAAATCTGTGCGAATGATGTTTGAGCTTTCGCGCATGGACCGACAATTTTCCCTGCTGGAAGACATGCCCAAGGCAGTTGCCTTTCTACAGCAGGCCTGATTCACAGTGACGGACGACGCCAACAAATTGTTTCCCCGAATTCTGATTGTTGATGATTCGGTGGTGGAACGAAACCTGTTCGTTCACATGGTGGCCAAGTGGGGTTATCCGGTTGAGTTTGCAGCCAGCGGTCAGGAAGCGATACAACTTGTTGAGCGTGATCGCTTCCAGTTGGTTCTGGCCGATTGGCAAATGCCCGGCATGCAGGGCACTGAGCTTTGCCTTGCCTTGCGCCAGCTAGATCTGGGGCAATACACCTACATTATTTTGATGTCAGCCCAAAATGAGGAAGAGTTTCTCATCAAGGCGCTAGACGCAGGCGCTGACGACGTACTCACCAAACCCGTCGATGGCAATGAACTGGAAGCGCGGTTGCAGTCGGCAGTCCGCCGTATTGAACTTCAAGCCCGGCTGGCTCGCAAAACCAATGAACTGGCGCATGCCCACGATGTGATTGCGCATGACCTTCGGGCCGTGTCCGGTCTTCAACGTAGTTTTCTGCCCGAGGTGCACAGTCCGTTTCAAGGCTTGAACTACCAGTGGTTGTCGGTGCCTTCCAAGTATGTGTCGGGCGATCACTTGCAGGTGTTCGAGCTGCAACGCGACGTGTATGGTTTTTACCTGCTTGATGTATCCGGTCATGGCATACCTGCTGCTGTGAAGTCCATGCAGCTGGTTCAAATGTTTGCAGACCGCTCGGTCACCAGCATTGTTTTTGAGGGACGTTTGGGATCGGACGGCCAACGCTTGGTCTCGCGCCCTCGCGACGTTGTGGCGCGCCTGAACCGCCTGTTTCAGCAAACTGAATCTGACCTTTCTTATTTCACCATGATTTACGGCGTGTTCAACACTGCCAATCGACAGGTGTCCCTGTGCCAGGCTGGCCACCCCTCCCCTTTGTTGTTGTCAGCCGGAAAACCAGCCAATGTGCTGGGCAGCGGTGGGTACCCAGTGGGTTTGTTCGATTTCGATGAGTTTGAGGACATTGAGCTGACACTGGGCAATGAAGACTCCCTCATTTTGTATTCCGACGGTGTCACTGAAGTTTTGTCGGCCAGCTCCGAAGCGTTTGGAGAAAAACGCCTGCTCGATTTTGTTAATCAGCAAAGCAGTCAGGGGCGTTGGTCTGATTTGCCCGAGCGCATTCAAATGCGGGTTCAGCATTGGGGTGGCTCGGTCATTGAGCAAAAGGGTTTTGAGGACGACGTGTCTATCCTGATGCTTGCCCCGCGCCCCGGTGTATTGGACCAGCGTGATGTGGTGGACGCGGACCGGCAGGTGCCCGAACTGGTGTTTCGCTTGCAGGAAATTCAGGCCAATCAACCTAGCCCCTTGCTTGCGAAAGCGGGCAAGTCGATTGTTATTGTTGATGATTCCCGCAGCTTTTTAAGAATTTTCGAGGCCATGTTGCACAGTTGGGGTTACACCGTGCATTCCGCCAAGAATGGCCATGAAGCGCTGGCCCTGATTGAAAAACATCAACCCGACTTTGTGCTCACTGACTGGGACATGCCTGGCATGAGCGGCATTGAGTTGTGTGAGCAAGTGCGCGCGCACAAACAAAATGCCTACACATATATCATCATGATCACGGGTTACGCAAGCCGGGACGACCTTTTGAACAGCTTGCGCGTGGGGGCCGATGACTTCATGACCAAGCCGGTCAATCCAGGCGAGCTGAAAGTGCGTTTGAAAACCGC
Organism: Gammaproteobacteria bacterium; assembly: GCA_018812945.1. Taxonomy (GTDB): domain Bacteria; phylum Pseudomonadota; class Gammaproteobacteria; order Burkholderiales; family Burkholderiaceae_B; genus Limnobacter. The sequence goes on from JAHJCM010000128.1 coordinate 22,691, forward strand.
CGAGCGAATCGCAGATTTGCACACGGGCTTAGAGCGCAGACACACTGAGCTTAGCCAGCTGTATGAAGCCTTGCAACGTGACATGCGTGAAGTGTCACGCATTCAGCGGGCCCTGTTGCCCAAAAGCAAGCAGTACCCCTGGCCATTTGCAATTCAAACCATTTATCAGCCACGGGGTTATGTGTGTGGCAAACAAATGGGTTTGCTTGAAACCCAGGCGAATGAGCATGGGTTTTTCATGCTGAACATGGCTGGCCAGGACACGGCAACAGCGTTGCAAACCATGGCGTTGGCAAGGTGGTTTTCAATGGCCCGTGCAACGCGCGTGTTGTTTCCTGTGGAGGAAACCAGTTCAAAAATTCGGCGTTACCTGGCTAGCCCCGAGCAGGTGCTGGCCCAACTTTCAAGCATTTCGCCGTCCCTGAAAGACGAGCCTCCACAATTTGACTTGCTCTATGGCTTGATCAATCTTGACCAAGGCACCTTGTTGGTCGCCGGGATTGGCAATTGGGCCATGGTCATGGCGCAACCTGGCGTGGCACCCGCATTTTTGGGTGCGCACGGCAAGCCGGAGTCAGCCTATGGCGTTGGGGAGGTTATTTATCAAGGCGTGATCGCCCCGGGCAGCCGACTTTATTTTTACCCGCGAGAATGCGCAAACACTTTGGGTGTACCCGATATCCAGGTTTGGCAACAGTCCGTGTTGCTCGACGACACACAAGGGGATGTGCTGACCAGGGAGTTCTCCCGCCTGCTGGATTCGGGTCGCAATCTAGAAGTTGTCGAAGGTGACCTGTCGCTGCTTGGGATTCAGTGGCGTGAAAGTTTTGAAGTACAGCGCCTTGCTTTGCCTTCTGCGCGGGTATCTGAATTGGCCGATGAATTTGTGCAAACTGGCTTGACCCTGCAAGACGAGTTTTCATCGCACGAGCAATCCTTTAAATTGGGCGAGTTCCTGAATTACACTGCATTCACTGCTGTTGCTGATACCGTAAACATCGGAGTATTAAGCAGTGCTGTACGGGCATTTGTAGAAGAGTTGGCCTACACCGAGGATGTTTGTTACAACACCGATCTTGTGGTGTCGGAGGCTTTGACCAACGTGATGTTACACGGTTTCAAAGACAAGCGTCCCGAGCCGGCACAGCTTACCGTGCTGGCCTTTCAGCACGGAGTTGGGGTGTTGATCGAAGACTGGGGCAGCAGTATTCCCGCCCATGTGCTCAGCAAAATGCACCACGAGCATTCATTTCAAGACCACCTGAGTTTGGGCGATTTGCCTGAAGGTGGCATGGGTCTGGCATTCATGCGCATGGTGTCGCAGCGTTTTGTGTATCAGCACAAGCAGAATCAGCATGGAAATCGCTTGTTGCTTTTGCTGTAAGAACGGGTTTATTTCTTGTCCTCGCCCGGAGCAGTTGCTTCAGGTGGTACCCAGCCCGTGGGTTGAAACTCAGGATTGTTCGGCATTTCCTCTGCCATCTTGTCGATCAAGCCCACAATTCGTTCATCCACAAATTTGCTGGCCGATTTTTGCAGGGCCCGCGACACTTCGGATTCAATCGCAGTCATGGCCAAGGGGCGAATTTTCCAGATCAGTTGCGCCAGCCTGGGCAATTCTTCCTTGGGTGGCAGGTTGTCGCCGTATTGGTCCAATTCTTTCACAAACAGCGAAACGGCTTGGTCGCAAAAGCTTTCAAGGTGACCGCGCAACGACGCAATCAAATCCAGCAAGTCCAGCAAGGGCAAACCGGCACTGGCCATTTCTGCACCGGCGTGCAAAATTTTCGGGCTGGGTGCACGGTAACGCAAACCATCGGGTTCCAGCAGGCCCAGCTCAATTGTTTTGGCCAGGGCACCACGGCTTAAGCTGGTGCCAAACAGGGTGGCCAAATGCACCGGGTTGTAATTCTTCGGTATTTCATCTGTCCACGGGCTGGTAATTGCATGCGTTAAACCCAACAGCTGGCGAAGGTCGTAACCCTTGTCAATGGCGTCCAACATTTCCTGAATATTGCTCAGGGTGTAACCGCGCCCCAACATTTGCCCAATCAGCTTGAGTCGCGATAAATGGTCTTCACTGTAAAAACCCACGCGCCCACGTTTTTCAGGCGGGGCCAACAGCCCCCGGTCCTGATAGGCACGCACATTGCGAACTGTGGTGTTGGCGGTGCGCGCGAGTTCATCAATGGTGAACTCTCGACCCTGCCCACTGGTGGAAGTGTCTTTGTTTACCGACGATTTTTTGAAGCGGAATGAAACCATTTAAGAATTGTAACCAAATGTGAGAGTATCTAGCCAACCAAGCTTGACGCAGTACGTGATTATGAACCAAACCCTACTTGTTGCGCTGGGCCTTTTCGGCTTGGGCAGTTGGGCCAACGCCCAAGATATTCAAAATAAAACCCTGGACGAAGAGGCACTTCGTGCCTGCCTGTTTCTCGAAGACGACCAACTTCGCCTGCGCTGCTTTGATGATGCCACAGGCAGAAGCCTGGTGGTCAAAGATGGTTCTGCTCCTGAGGCCGCTGCGGCCATTGACGGGGGGTTGTTGTTGTACAAACGCAGCGAAGACACCACCCTGAGCTGGCTGGATCGCCGCTGGGAGCTAGCCCCTTCAGCCAAAAGAGGCACCTTTTCCATACGCCCGTATCAGCCTGTTTACCTGTTGCCGGTGTATCACAACAAATCACCGAACATTCGCCCCACCAGCCCTAACCCCGCCAACACGGTCCAGCCGGGTGATGCACCCGAGAATCTCGATCGCAATGAATTGAAATTTCAACTCAGCCTGAAAACCAAGGTGATGGAGAACATGTTTGGTGACAATGGTGATTTGTGGTTTGGCTACACGCAGTCCAGCCGTTGGCAGGTGATGAACCAGGACATTTCCCGCCCTTTTCGGGAAACAAATTATGAACCAGAACTGATTTTCACCTGGCGCTCCAGCTGGAGCGAGTTCAGGGAGGCCACTGGTTGGGAACCTCGCCTACTGGGCTTGAGCCTGAATCACCAGTCCAACGGGCGGGCCTTGCCACTGTCACGATCCTGGAATCGCTTGATCGGCATGATCGGTTTTGAGCGTGAAAACACCATGGTTCAATTCAGGCCCTGGTTGCGTATTGCGGAAGATGCCGCCGAAGACGACAACCCCGACATCAGCGACTTCATGGGCCGTGGCGACATGTTGCTGGTTCACAAACACAATGGACATGAATATTCCCTGCTGACCCGCCATAACTTTCGCGGTGGCGATGAATCTCGGGGCGCTGTTCAATTCGACTGGGCATTCCCGCTCACCAGTAACTTGCGTGGTCATTTGCAATACTTCACCGGTTATGGCGAAAGCCTGATTGATTACAATTACAAATCGGATTACCTGGGTATTGGTTTGTCTTTGGTGGGGTGGTATTGAACGTGTGGTTGAAGTGTGCTTTTGTCGCCTGCCTGTTGTTCACCGGGGTGGCGCAGGCCAATGAGCCCGTTATTTTTGTCTTGGCCGCCACTGAGAACGTGGTGGTCACCAATCCGAAGGGTCAGCAATACAGTGCCCTCCCTACCCAACGCCTGTTGCATGGTCATACCATTGCAGTGCCCAAAGGCCAGCGATTCTCTGTGTTGATCTTGAACACCGGCAATCGAAGGGTCTACAACGGACCAGCCCGGCTCAAGGTAATCGCTGATACTGTTCGCGTGTTGAGCGGGCCAGCTGTGAAAGTCTTTCCTCTGGAGCAAGCCCACCTGGATTTGATTAGTCAATGGATTAATTTGTTCGCCCGACCGCGTGGTGTGTCGCCAGTTAAAGGACACAAAGCGGATAAAAATGACGCTATTGAGACTAATCCCCTTCGCGTTTTACAACCCATCGACGGATCGCTGCTGTTGACCCGTAACCCGGAATTCGTGTTCCAGGGCGACTTGCCGAGAGAAGGCAACTTGATGTTGTTTGATTCAAGGGGCAAGCGATTTTGGGTTGAGCCCCTGGAGAGCGAGTATGTCAGTTTGCCGCCCGCCGCAAAATTTGAGTGGGGTCAAAGTTTTACCTGGGAAGTACGGCGCCTGACCGGTGGCCGCGTGATCAGTGGCAGTTTTCACATTGCGAGTGAAGAAACTGCGCGCAGTTTGCTGGAGGCAAGGGTGCCAGACACTGCGGGCACTTTGCCCGAGGCAAAGTTGTTTTATGCCATGCGCCTTCAACTGGCCAAGGCCTACAAGGAAGCCAATGAGGTGTGGGCGTCTTTGGGCATGGTACTGACCGCGCAGGGGCAACCCAGCCGAATTCGTCCTTAGTCGCTGCCTGGTAAATCCCTAGCCGTCCAGTTCTTCCCAGCGGGCATAAGCTTTCAGCAGTTCATTTTCCAGGTCAACCATGCGGGCTTGCGCGGCAGTCACGATGTTGGTCTCTTGCTGGTAAAAGTCAGGGTCACCAATTTTTGCCACCAGTGCTTCCTGTTCCGTTTCCAGTTTCTCGATCAGCGAAGGCAGCATTTCGAGTTCACGTTGCTCTTTGTAACCCAGTTTTTTAGTCTTCTTGACGGGTGTAGGTTCCGTCGCTGCAGCTGTTGGTTGCGCAACGGCGGTTGGAGCAGGCGGTGCAGCGTTGGGCGTGTTGGTCTTGCCCACATTGGCCCAGGGGTCGGTGGTGCGTTGGCGCAACCAGTCGTCATAACCGCCCACGTAGTCGCCCACCACACCATCGCCTTCAAAAACCAGGCAACGGGTCACAATCTGGTTCAAAAATTCCCGGTCGTGGCTCACCAAAATCAGTGTGCCTTGGTAGGCCATCAGTTTTTCTTCCAGCAACTCCAGGGTTTCAATGTCCAGGTCGTTGGTGGGTTCGTCCAGCACCATCACGTTCGAGGGTGTTGAAAACAACTGTGCCAGAATCAGCCTTGCGCGTTCTCCACCCGACAAACTACGCACTGGTTGGCGGGCGCGGTCGGGTGTGAACAGAAAGTCTTGCAAATAGCCGATCACATGTTTGGCTTGCCCATCAATGGTAATGAATTCCTTGCCGGCGCCAATAATTTCAACTGCGGTGTCTTCTTCGTTGAACTGGCTGCGCAACTGGTCAAAGTAGGCAATTTCCAGTTTTGTGCCCAATTTGATGTGGCCTGAATCGGGTGGCAACTGCCCCAGCAGTACTTTCAGCGCTGTGGTTTTGCCAATGCCGTTGGGGCCCAGGAAGCCAATTTTTTCACCGCGCAAAATGGTGTTGGTGAAGTTGCGCAAAATTGGCAAGTCGCCCAACTGTTTATTGATGTCGGTCAGCTCAGCGACCACTTTGCCGCTGCGTTCAGCCTCCTGCACCTGTACTTTCGCACTGCCCACCACATTGCGTCGATCTGAAAACTGCTTGCGCATTTCCATCAAGGCGCGCACGCGGCCTTCGTTGCGGGTGCGGCGCGCCTCAATGCCACGGCGAATCCACACTTCTTCTTCAGCCAGTTTTTTATCGAACAGCGCGTTGGCCTTTTCCTGGGCATGCAGAAATTCCGCTTTGCCTTTCAGAAAACCTTCGTAGCCGCCCGACCAGCTTTTCAGCATGCCGCGATCAAGGTCGCACACCCGTGTGGCCAGCTTTCGCATGAATGAACGATCGTGACTCACGAAAATCACAGCGCCTTTGAACTGGCGGATCTGCTCTTCCAGCAATTCAATGCTGGGAATGTCCAGGTGGTTGGTGGGTTCATCCAGCAACAGCACGTCAGGGTTACTCACCATGGCTTTGGCTAGCATCACTTTGCGCTTCATGCCGCCCGACAGCTTTGCAAAAGGTAAATCCGCAGGCAACTTCATGCGGGAAAGCATTTGGTCGACTTCACTTTCAAGGTGCCAGCCGTGATGTTCGCCCAACTCATGTTGTGCTTCTTCAAGCACTTTGGCCTGTGCGGGTGTCAAGGAATCGTGATCCAGCGGGCCCAGTGTGCGGCTAATGCTGATGTGTTTGCCCAAGGTACCGAAGCCTTGTGCCACTACATCAAAAATGGTGTCATCGTGTTCCTGGGGCACGGCTTGTTCAAGGCAGGTCATGCGCAGGCCATCTTGTTTAATCACCAGGCCATCTTCGGGCGTGGTTTCGCCTGTCAGAATGCGAAACAGTGTACTTTTGCCAGTGCCGTTGCGGCCCACCAAGGCCACGCGCTCACGTTCTTCAATTGAAAAATCAACCTGATCCAGCAGCACAGTGGTACCTATCCGGTACGTGGCGGCTTTTAAGCCCAACAACATGGTTATTCCTTTCGTATTTGTCTGGTAGTGGCCAGTGCCAATGCACAGCACAGGGCAGCATCGGGGGTGAACTGCCAGGCGTTGATTGCTTCAACGCAGGCATTGGATGTCATTAACTGAAATGCGCCCACTTCGCCATCGCGGTTTTTGGGGCGGCGCCCCGGCTTTAACTGGCCATGAAACAGAATGACTGTTTCGTAATGCCAGCCACCATACAGCAAGGGGCGGCTTAACACCAGTTCATGGTGGTTTAAAGGTTCAATCCAGGCAAAATCGTCTGAATTCAGCCCGGCTTCCTCGTCCAGTTCCCGCCACAGTGTGTTGTCAATACCCTCAGCGCTGGCAATGCCGCCTGCCGCCAGGTTGTCCAGCATGCCCGGGTTTTCGTGCTTGGTCGCGGCGCGCACACCCGTCCACACGCAACCTCTGTGATTCTCAACATGCACATGCACGGCTCGGCTGCGAAATCCCAGCGTTTTGAACAAGGCCCGCTCTGCGGTGGCCAACACCTGTCCTTGCCTGGTCTGCAACAATTGTTCTTCATTGCGCCAGCCCGGCACCAGGCCCATGGCCTTCAGCATGTTTCCGGCGGTGGCCAGTTTGGCGCTCAGTGCCTGTGATCCTTCTGTATGTTTGCACTCAATGCCTTGGCCAGTACTCACGCAGACCAGGCCCGCTGCATTGAAGACTTTCTCAAAGGTTTGCTGGTGTTGGGTGTCCCAATGGCCCAGGTGCTCGCCATTGAGCAACCATGGAATAAATTGTCGGGCCAGCGCGCTGGTGTTGTCGCGCCAGCGGCTGACGAAGGGTTGAAACTGCACTGGCAATGTGTTTTGCAACCAGGCTTTGCTCGCGTCAATCATGGCAAGGCCTTCAGGTTTGAATCAGTTTTTTGGTGTTTTGAATGCTCATCAAAATACCTGCACCCATACCCAGCGTCACCATGGCCGTGCCGCCGTAACTCATCAAAGGCAGAGGCACGCCCACCACAGGCAAAATACCGCTGACCATGCCAATGTTGACAAAGGCGTAGGTGAAAAAAATCAAGGCCATGGCGCCTGCCATCAGGCGTGAAAACAGGGTGGGCGCGTTGCCGGCAATCACCAAGCCTCGCACAATCAGACAGGTGTAGAGCGTCAATAGCACCAGGCAACCCAGCAGGCCGAATTCTTCTGCAAGCACCGCAAAAATAAAGTCGGTGGTGCGTTCGGGAATAAATTCCAGGTGAGTTTGGGTACCCTGTAAAAACCCTTTACCGGTAAATCCGCCCGAGCCCACGGCCACTGTCGATTGAATAATGTGAAAACCTTTTCCAAGCGGGTCTTGGGTGGGATCGAGCAAGGTAAGCACCCGCTGTCGCTGGTAATCGTGCATTAGCGTCCAGAATAGGGGCAAACTGGCTAGAAACAGTCCCGTTAGCCAGCCCAACACTTTCCATGACAAACCTGCAAAGAAAATCACGAAGAAGCCCGAACCGAATACCAGCAGTGCTGTACCCAAGTCGGGTTGTTTCAGAATCAAAATACCTGGAATGGCCAAGATAACCGAAGCCACCGCGAATTCACGCCAGCCGGAAACATTCTCCCGTTGCTGGAAAAACCAGGCCAACATCAGTGGCATGGCAATTTTCATGATCTCCGACGGTTGAATCCGGATAAAACCCAGATTAAGCCAACGTTGCGCACCTTTTGAAATGTCGCCAAACAGTTCAACGGCAATCAGCAAAACCACGCCCACCACATACAGCGGCGCTGCGATTCGCATCAAAAATTGGGGTTTCAGGTTAGCCGTTACCCACATCACCATGAAGGCAATCAGCAGATTCCTCGAATGGTCAATGAAGCGCCCCTCGAAATCAAATGCCGCGCTGTACTGGGTGATCAAGGCAAACACAACCAATGACAGCAAAATCGTGCTGAGTACCGGGTCAAACACGGTCAGGAATGGCTTGATTCGCGGCCAAATGGGTTCACGTTGAATGGCGCGGTTTCGGTTCACGGCAGAGACTCTCCGCTGATTGTTCGATCGGCAGCCTGTTCGGGAGCCTGGGATGGCGGCAATGCAATCGAGGGGTCGTTTTCCGCTTCAATTTGCCAGTAAGTGTCAAGCACTTTTTTAATGGCGGGGGCGGCAGATTGGCTGCCAAACCCTCCGTTCTCAACAATTGCGGCCAAGGCAATTCTAGGTTGTTCCATGGGTGAAAAAGCAATAAACCAGCCATGGTCGCGCAGGCGCTCAGCCGAGGCAGCGCGGTCTTTGTAGGTTTCGCCCTGCTTTAGTCCAAACACCTGTGCAGTTCCTGTTTTCCCCGCCACTTCATAGCTTACGTCCTTGAAAACGCCGCGTGCCGTGCCTTCAAGCACCACGCCTCGCATGCCCAGTTTGACTGAATCAACATGCCTTTGTTGCAAGTTTAGCTGTTTGAAAGCTTCCAGTGGTTTTTCAGTCACCTGGCCGCTGACCGGGTTCTGGAAGGCCCGAACCAGCCGGGGCGTTGCGTTCATACCGCCGCTGGCCAGCACCGCTGTGGCGTGGGCCAATTGCAGCGGGGTGTAGTTGTTGTAGCCTTGCCCAATCGCCACTGAAATGGTCTCGCCCGAATACCAACGCTGCGCCTCGGTCTTCTTGAAAGCGCTTGCTTTCCATTCCCTGGAGGGCAGCACACCCGTGCGTTCGCCGTCCAGGTCAATGCCTGTGTGCGATCCAAAGCCAAAGCGCCCCATGAACTCCGAAATAATATCGATGCCCATCTCGCTGCCCAGCATGTAATAGTAGGTGTTGCACGACTCGGCAATCGACTTGTACATGTCCACCATGCCGTGCCCACCAATTTTGTCATCCATGAACCGGCGTGAACCAAAATCAAAATAGCCAGGGTCACGCAGCGTGCTCGATGCGGTGCGAAAGCCTCGCTCCAGCGCGGCCAGTGCCATAAAGGGCTTGAAGGTAGAGCCTGGCGGATAGGTGCCCGCCAAAGGGCGGTTCAGCAATGGCCGGTCAATACTTTCGTTCAACAATTTCCAGTTTTCGGAATCAATACCTTCCACGAACAGGTTGGGGTCAAAACTCGGTGCGCTCACCATGGCAAGAATGTCACCGTTGCGCGGGTCAATTGCCACCAAGGCGCCACGTTTGCCCTCCAGGGCTTTCTCGGCCGCTTCTTGCAGGCGAATATCGATAGACAACATCAGGTTTTCACCTGGCACCGCGGGTGAGCGTGACAGCACTCGCACAGCCCGGCCGCCCGCCGAGGTTTCTACCTCTTCAAAACCTGTTCGTCCATGGAGCTGGGTTTCATAGCGCTTCTCAAGGCCGTCTTTGCCTATGTAGGCAGTACCTCGATAGTTGTTGGTTTGGTCCAGTTCTTCGATCCTTTCCTGATCTCGCGCCGAAATTCGACCAATGTAGCCTAGCAAATGCGCTGCGTGGGAACCGTATGGGTATTGGCGGAAAAGGCGAGCGCGAATTTCCACACCTGGGAAGCGGAAGCTTTGTACCGCGAAACGGGCCACTTCTTCATCGGTAAGGCGTGTACGAATCGGGATGGACTCAAACCGTTTGGATTCAGCTCGCAGTTTTTTGAACCGTCTGCGGTCCAGTGCTGAAATTTCTACAATTTTGCCCAGCTCATCGATCATTTCGTTCAAATTATCGATCTTGGAGGGTGTGATTTCGAGCGTGTAGGCCGAATAATTGTTGGCCAGCACCACGCCATTGCGGTCCAGAATCAGGCCCCGGTTCGGCACCAGCGGCACAATCGTAATGCGGTTGTCTTCCGCTTTGGATTGGTACTTGTCATAGCTGATCACCTGCAACCACAGCAAGCGCGCCACCAATACCAAAAACAGCAACACCACAAAGAGCCCGGCCAGAAACAACCGAAACCGGAACTGTTTGATGGCTTGTTCTGGGTGGTTAAACTCGGTCATATCGGGCGGTCGTTGTCACGGTTTTCTGGCAGTTTTTGTGGGGCCAGCAGCAAAAACTGTGTCAGCGGCCACAAGGCGGCGGTCAGCACGCTCTCCGCGAATATCCAGGCGCCCGGGAAGGTGCCGCCGAACATTACGCGAATAATGACTGTGATGGCTTGGGCCGCCAGCAGCAAGGGAAAAATGTGGGCCGCTTGCATCATCGGGGAAAACCACATCACCCGGCGGTGAATGGTGATCGCGAAGTAAGAGAGCAGGGTGTAGGCCAGTGCGTGTTCACCAAATACGCTTGCTGAATGCACGTCAACTGCCGCGCCGAAGCACCAGGCCACGCCAATCCCGATTCGTCGCGGTTGCCGAATATTCCAGAACACCAGTACCAAAGCCAGTAAATCGGGCGTAACCCAATTTCGGTCGACTGGAATGAATTTGAAAAGCAGGGCAGCCAGCAGCGAGAATGCAATGAACCAAGGGTTTACCGGGCGCAAAATTTCAGAGTTGCCGAACGGATTAATTCCCATTGCCAGCCTCCGTGGTGTTTTTCGGGTTGGGGGCGGTGGCGGGTGCTGCGTTGGTTGTGGGCGGGCTGGCTGATCCTGTGTTCGGTGCATTATTCCCCGGTGTGGGTGCACTGGTGGCTGGCTGCACGTCGGTTGCGATTTTCTCGCGGAAGGTGTCGAGCACCAACACAAACCGGTGTCGCTCTACGCCCGCAATGGGTTCACAGAAAATACTGGCAAAGGCATAGCGCGAATTTCGCTCGACCCGAATGACCCTCGCCACGGGAATTCCTCTGGGGTATACGCCGTCAAGCCCCGATGTCACCAGCAGGTCATTGTTTTCAATGTCAGCGTTGGCCGCCATAAAGCGAAGTTCAATCAGCCCACCATCCAGCCCGCCATAAGCCACGCTGCGAATGCCATTTCTCAGGTTTTCAACGGGGATAATCTGTTCTTTGTCGGTGATCAGGCTGACTTCGGCCCGGCTTGGAAATGCACGGGTCACCTGGCCCAACAAGCCCAGCTCGTCGATCACCGGCATGCCTTCTTTGACACCTTGGATCAAACCTTTGCCGATGATTATTTTGCGCGAAAACGGGTCGCGTGCGTCGCTGACAATTTCGCTGAGAATGGAGCGCTTTACCTTCAGTGTGTTACCCACATTCATGAGTTTGCGCAGCTTTTCGTTTTCCTGGCGCAAGGTTTCGAGTTCGTGCAGGCGTTGCTTGTCTTGAAGTTGCTCGAGAATCAAGGTTTTATTCTCGGATTGGAGTGTGTCCAACGTTGTGGCGTAGTCCACACCAGCCTGACTCCATTCGATGGGCAGACTGGCAATTTTTTGCAAGGGGTAAAGTACTGTGCCTACTGCTTTGCGCACTACTTCCATGGCTGCAAATCGTGAATCCAGAAACAGCAGCCCCACCGAAAGCGCGACAAAGAAGGCCAGCCGCACGCGTGCGGATGGGCCTTGTTTGAACAACGGTGGTGGTGTGTACTCCATAGGCTTTTAGCCGGTTCAATGCTGGGCTATATAACAAGCCGGAGTTAGAACCGTTTTACGTTACTTACTCACTGGTGAAAATGGTGCCCAATTTGTCCATGCGCTCCAGTGCAAGGCCACAACCGTGAACCACACAAGTCAGTGGGTCTTCGGCCACGTGCACCGGCAAACCGGTTTCTTCCATTAGAAGCCGATCCAGGTTGCGCAGCAAGGCACCACCACCGGTCAGCATCATGCCGCGTTCGGCAATGTCAGCACCCAGCTCGGGCGGTGTTTGTTCCAGTGCAGACTTCACCGCAGAAACGATTGCGTTCAATGGTTCGGTCAGCGCTTCCAGAATTTCGTTCGATGAAATCGTGAAACGGCGCGGAATGCCCTCTGACAGGTTGCGGCCGGTCACTTCCATGTCTTTCACTTCTGAACCGGGGAATGCCGAGCCAATCTGTTTCTTGATGGCTTCAGCCGTGGGTTCACCAATCATCATGCCGTAGTTGCGACGAATGTAGCTGATGATGGCTTCATCAAACTTGTCGCCGCCCACGCGCACGCTGCCGGCGTACACCATGCCACCCAGGGAAATGATGCCCACTTCAGTGGTGCCGCCACCAATGTCGACGACCATGGAGCCCGATGCCTCAGACACCGGCAAGCCAGCGCCGATTGCAGCAGCCATGGGTTCTTCGATGAGGTAAACCTGAGATGCACCAGCGCCTAGCGCGCTTTCGCGAATGGCGCGGCGTTCTACTTGAGTAGACCCACAGGGCACGCAAATGATGATTCGGGGGCTGGGTGAAAACAAGCGGCTTTCGTGAACCATCTTGATAAATTGTTTGAGCATTTGCTCGGTCACGGTGAAATCAGCGATCACGCCGTCTTTCATGGGACGTATGGCCTCGATGTTGCCAGGCACCTTGCCCAACATTTGCTTGGCCTCAAGGCCAACCGCGGTGATGGTTTTTTTGCCGTTGGGGCCGCCTTCCTGACGAATGGCAACCACAGAAGGCTCGTCGAGAACGATGCCTTTGGTGCGGGCGTAAATTAGCGTGTTGGCCGTGCCCAAATCAATGGCCAAGTCGTTTGATAAGTAGCTGCGTAGAAACCCAAACATGGTGATGTTCTAACCTGTGTTGTGTAGTTG
>JAHJCM010000013.1 GCA_018812945.1 Gammaproteobacteria bacterium
TGGCTACACGTCCCAACACCTTGTCGGTGCCGTCGATCACAAACCACTCTTGTTTAACCTCACCGGGTTTCGCTGAGTAGGTTTTCATGATTTTTCCTTAAAGATAAAAAAGTGCTTTTTACCTGTCTCCCCACTTGTACATACAGCCCGGAATTACTATGCAGGTCTGCAGCCGAGGGGCTCTCCCAACAGGTAACCCGCGATTTTAGCAAAGTTTTTTGCTTTCGGTTAAACTTTTTTGGATGTGAGATAAAAAAAAACCCAAGCACTGTGAGGTGCTTGGGTTTAATCCACCAAAGGAGGAGGGTGGAGGAGACAACCTTGCACTGTGAAAGAAGCTCTGCTGAAAGACTCAGTGGTTCATCCAAGTGACTACATTTCAAATTCTAGAGATATTTCTGTTGCAGCGCAAGGGCGTATCTTTGTTGTCCGGAAAAAGCAACTTATTCCACAATCTCAAAATGGTTTAAAAATATTAAATGAAAACAACAGCTTAAGAAGTAAACAAGTGACTGACCGGTTATTTGTTAAGTGGGCGGGGAAAAATAGAGCTATTTTTCAGATTCTTTTCTTGAAATATTGTGCAATGCATAATGAGTGATTAATCATAAATAAGGAGTTTTATGGAAGCCGAAGTTAGCTGGTCCGGGTTGCCCGGCATGTCATTTGTGGCCACAACCGGCAGTGGGCACATGTTGTGTATGGATGGCGCGCCTGATGGTGGCGGCAATAACCTGGCTCCGCGCCCCATGGAGGTGGTGCTGGCGGGTACGGGCGCATGTACAGCCTACGACGTGGTGTTGATTTTGCGTAAAAGCGGCCAGGACATTCGTGATTGCAAGGTGAAAATGAGTGCCGAGCGCGCTGAAGAGGCCCCCAAGGTGTTTACCAAAATCAACTTTCACTTTCAGGTGATTGGGCGGGGGCTAAAGCCCAATTTGGTTGATCGGGCCATCAAGTTGTCGCATGAGAAGTACTGTTCAGCGTCCGCCATGTTGGGCAAAACAGCTGAGTTGGTGTTTACGCACGAAATTATCGAAGATTAAATTTTCTGTGCCAGCGTGGTCATGACCTTCGACATGGCGGTCATGGCCAGCTTCACGGGCATGGGCAGGTTGTTGGCGCCGTGGTCTATTGCAGTCTGCCCGTGTTCAATTTCATCCTGTCGCATTTGCTCAAGAATCGCTCGGGATTGTTGGTCTCCGGCAGGCAATCTGCCCAGGTGGTCATTCAGGTGCTTTTCAACCTGTTTCTCGGTCTCAGCCATGAATCCGAGGCTGACCTTGTCGCCCAAGGTGCCCGCCACAAAGCCCAGCGCGAATGCGCCACCATACCAAAACGGGTTCAGCAGGCTTGGGCGTGCACCCAATTGGTCCAGCCGTTCTTGAGTCCATGCCAAGTGATCGGCTTCCTCTTTTGCAGCATGATCAAACAAAGCCTTTTTTTCAGGGTCCTTGCTGGCCAGTGCCTGAGCCTGATAAAGCGCCTGTGCGCAGATTTCCCCCACGTGGTTTACACGCATCAGGCCAATTACCTGTTCTTTGTCTGGATCGCTGAGTTGCTCTACCGGCCAGGTTTGTTCGGCTGGGTTGGGCCGTTGTGCCACAGGCGTTGCGGCCAAAGTTTTCAACGCTTTGTCCAGTTCGCCAATGACTGCATCCAGAGAAGGCAGCTTCGGGAGGCTTGGAAAGCCGGGAAGGCCAGGAAAGCGGGGAGGTTGATTTGGCATTACTACGCACCAATCCTGAGTTTTTTCAATGAAGTCTTCATTTTAGCAAGGGATACAAGTAAAATCCGAGACAACGCGCAACGAATTACAACGTCCCCGTGTTGGCTCCTGTTTCAGTTCTGAAGCCGGTCTGCTTCATGGTGGCACATTTTAGGCAAACCATGACTTCCAAGAAAAAGCTCTTCATCAAAACCTTTGGCTGCCAGATGAATGAGTATGACTCCGACAAAATGGCCGACGTGCTGGGTAGTTCAGACGGCTTGGAGCGAACGAACACCCCAGATGATGCAGACATTATTTTGTTCAACACCTGCTCGGTGCGTGAAAAAGCGCAGGAAAAGGTGTTCAGCGATTTAGGGCGTGTCAAGCACCTGAAAAAATCCAACCCCAACCTGATCATTGGTGTGGGCGGCTGTGTGGCCAGCCAGGAAGGCAAGGCCATTGTTGAGCGTGCGCCGTATGTCGATGTGGTGTTTGGTCCTCAAACTTTGCACCGATTGCCACAATTGATCAAGCAGCGCCGGGATACACACCGACCGCAGGTGGACATTTCTTTTCCCGAAATCGAGAAGTTCGACAATTTGCCCTTGGCCAAAAACACCGGTGCCACTGCATTTGTGTCCATCATGGAAGGCTGCAGCAAGTATTGTAGTTTCTGTGTGGTCCCCTACACGCGCGGTGAAGAAATTTCCCGCCCGTTTGAAGATGTGCTGACTGAAATTGCAGATCTTGCAGACCAAGGCGTGAGAGAAATCAATTTGCTTGGGCAAAACGTGAATGCTTATCGCGGGAAAATGGGCGATACAAGCGAGATAGCCGATTTTGCTCTGCTGCTTGAGTACGTCTCGGAAGTGCCTGGCGTCGAACGGATCCGCTTTACCACTTCGCACCCCAAAGAGTTTGGCCCGCGCCTGATTGAAGCCTATGCCAAGCTGCCCAAGCTGGTGGATCACCTTCATTTGCCGGTTCAGGCGGGTTCAGACCGCATTCTCGCCGCCATGAAACGTGGGTACACCGCGCTTGAATACAAGTCGATCATTCGCAAGCTGCGTGAAATTCGCCCCAATATATCCATGTCGTCCGATTTCATCGTTGGTTTTCCTGGTGAAACCGAGGCCGATTTTGAAAAAACCATGGACTTGATCAATGCCGTGGGTTTCGACACCTCTTTTTCTTTTGTGTACAGCCCGCGCCCTGGAACGCCCGCAGCGGATCTGGAAGACGGTGTCGACCAGGTGACCAAGCTCAAGCGTTTGGCCCGCCTGCAAAAAACAATCCAAGACCATGCCACCAGCATTAGCAAGTCGATGGTTGGCACTCGTCAGAAGGTATTGGTCGAAGGGCCATCCAGAAAAGACCCCGCCGAGTTGGCGGGGCGTACCGAGAACAATCGGGTGGTCAACTTTGCCGGAAATGCCCGAATGGTGGGACAGATCGTTGAATTGGACATTGTCGAGGCCTATCCCAATTCACTGAGGGGGCAAGTGCCAATCACGGCTGCCTGATATCCGTCATTTTTTTCGGTTATCCTTGAGCCGTTATTGTTAGCAGAGGTTTATCCTCCCGTATGTCAGAACCGAGTCCGTTGCAGGTACCCAATAAAAAAGAACGGGGCCTGCTAGAACGCCTGTCGTCGTTGCTACTTCGCGAGCCAGAGGACAGAGAGCAGCTGTTGGAAGTGCTGCAACAGGCCCATGAAAGAAATTTGCTGGATGCGGATGCGCTTTCGATGATCGAGGGTGTTATGCAGGTCAGTGACCTTTCAGCAGGCGACATCATGGTGCCCCGCGCCCAAATGGATGCGATCAACGCGGAAGACTCGATCGACCAAATCGTGGCTTTTGCCGTTGAAAAGGCGCATTCCCGTTTTCCCGTGTACGAGGGCGAGCGTGACAATGTAATCGGAGTCTTGCTGGCCAAAGACCTTCTTCGCATACACGCCGATTCGGATGTCAATTTGCGCGACATGTTACGCCCGGCAGTCTTCATTCCAGAGAGCAAACGCTTGAATGTGTTGCTTCATGATTTTCGATTGAACCGAAACCACATTGCTCTGGTGGTTGATGAATATGGTGGCGTGGCTGGATTGGTCACTATCGAAGATGTACTTGAGCAAATTGTGGGCGACATTGAAGACGAATATGACTCTGATGAAGAAGCTGACAATATCGTGAGCCTCGGCGGGGACCAATTGGGTTTATACCGCGTCAAGGCGTTAACGACGATTGAACAGTTCAATGAAACATTTGGAACCGGGTTTTCAAATGAACATGCCGATACATTGGGCGGCTTGTTGACAGATCACCTGGCGCGCCTGCCCGTGCGTGGTGATGTCGTTGAGTTACCGCCTTTCCGTTTTGAAGTGTTGCGTGCAGATGCCCGGCAAGTGCACTTACTTCGTGTTCAGAAAATTGAACCTGTGCCCGAAGACACGGATACCAATTCATCCACCGAGAACTCAGACTCCGACAGGCCCACTTGATGTATTCCTTTCTGGCCGGCGCGCTCTTGGGGGCACCTTGGGTGCTGTCGTTCGCCCCGATTTCCCTGTGGTGGCTTGGGCTGCTTTTGCTTGCCGTGTTGCCTTTTGTAGCCCTGAAAACCAGCCACCCTTGGCTGGCCGGCCTGGCATTTGGGTGGTCAGCATATGGCTTGGGCGTTTCCTGGTTGCACATCAGTCTGCACACTTACGGCGGTTTACCCTCTATGCTGGCTTGGGCGGCCATTGCCGCCTTTACGCTCTATTTGGCACTTTTTCCTGCCTTGGCTTTGTGGTTTTACAGTCGTTTTGCGGCGGTACGCGCCCAGTCTTGGCCGGGCACGGTGTTCAATGCGCTGCTGTGGGCTGCCTTATGGACTTTTTTCGAGTGGGCTCGGGGCACATTCATGACCGGTTTTGCCTGGCTGGGGCTGGGCGACGCGCTGGTAGATTCCCCGTTTACCGACCTGTTGCCTTGGTTGGGTAGTTACGGCAGCTTGTTTGCCTTGATGTTGTTTGCTCACCTTTTCCTGTCTTTTGTATTCAATCGCCTGCCCGGCAATGTGCTGGCCGCAACTGCTGTGCTGGGCGGTTTGCTGGTGCTGGTTCAACTTCCCGTGAACACCCAAAGCGCTGGTGCTTTGACCGTGGTGGGTGTGCAAACCAATGTTGATCAAAGCATCAAGTTTGATCCTGATCTGATTGTGTCGAACATGCAAAAAGCGTTCGCTTTGGGCGACATGGCCAAGGAACAGTTGGCGAATCAGGGGGGCGGTTTGCTCGTGTTTCCGGAAACCGTGAATCCTTTGGTGTGGACCGATACCCCCGTTGAATGGCGAACCACCTTTCGCGACTTTGCAACCCCTGGCGAGACGGCCGTCATCATGGGGTCGGCCATACAAGAGGGGTCACGGTATTTCAATTCCATCGTCATGTTTCAAGGTGATGAAGCACTGGAAGCGCTAGAGGTGCCTGAAACACGCCACGACAAACGGCACTTGGTGCCATTTGGTGAATTTATTCCGCTGGGCTTCAAGTGGTTTGTGGCCATGTTGAACATGCCGATGGGGGAGTTCACCTCCGGTTCAGGGTCGCTAAAGCCCTTTTTGGTCAATGGCAATGCTTTGGCCTCCACCGTGTGTTACGAAGATATTTTTAGCGGTGAGTTTGCTGGGTTGGTCGCCAATTCCACCCAAGAGCCCTCCATGTTTGTGAATTTGAGCAATCTTGCGTGGTTTGGCCAGTCTTGGGCGCTTGATCAGCATGCTCAAATGGGCCGTACCCGGTCAGCTGAACACCGTAAGCCAGGCCTGCGTGTGACCAATACCGGTGTTTCGGGCATTGTGAACGCGAACGGTCAGTGGACCCAGCGCGTTGAGCCTGGGCAAGCCCTGGTTTGGTCGGGGCAAATCGAAGGTCGATTGGGGCAAACCTTCTTCGCAAAGTGGGGCGATCGCCTGTGGTTTTCAATTTGGGGAGCAGTCCTTCTACTGCTGTGCGTGCGCGAATGGCGCTTGAGGGCTTACAATAGAGCCCATTCAATCAATCTGTAAAATTTAAAAAGCCATGTCAATTAGTCCAGTCAACGAAATCGTTGAAGAAATGCGTGCAGGCCGCATGGTTATTCTCGTTGACGAGGAAGACCGTGAAAATGAAGGTGATCTCGTGTTGGCCGCCGATTTTGTTACGCCAGAGGCCATCAATTTCATGGCCAAATACGGCCGTGGCCTCATTTGCCTGACATTGACTGAGACCCGCTGTCGCGAGTTGGGCTTGCGCCCCATGGTGGCAGCCAATGGCTCTTCTCACGGTACCAATTTCACGGTCTCCATCGAAGCCGCAGAAGGTGTGTCGACTGGCATTTCTGCAGCAGATCGCTCCCACACCATTCGTGTGGCAGTGAACAAAAATTCCAAACCAGAAGATCTGGTGCAACCGGGCCACATTTTTCCCCTGACCGCAGTGAATGGTGGGGTACTCATGCGAGCTGGTCACACTGAAGCCGGTTGCGACCTGGCTGCAATGGCCGGCCTAAGCCCAGCCTCGGTCATTTGCGAGATCATGAAAGACGATGGCACCATGGCCCGCTTGCCTGATCTGGTGGAGTTTGCCAAAGAACACAATTTGAAAATTGGCACCATCGCTGATCTTATTCAGTACCGAAGCACCAAAGAGTCACTGATCGAACGCATGCACGAACGTGTCATTGACACCGTGCAGGGCCAATTCAAGTGCATTTCTTTCCGCGACAAGCCCACTGGTAGCGCACACTTTGCCCTGGTGTATGGCCAATTAAACCCCGATACCGAGGCTTTGGTACGCGTCCATGAACCCACCTCGCTGATCGATTTTCTCGAAGTGAATTTGTCGGAACACTCTTTCTCAATTCCCGCGGCCATGAAGAAAGTGGTGGATGAGGGCGCAGGCGTTATTGTGCTTCTGAATTGTGATGTGTCCTCTGACCGCTTGTTGGGGCAATTTGCCTCGCTAGACGACATCGAGCAGCGCGGTACTACTGCACGCAAGGGTGCGGGATCAAACCCCGATTTGCGTACCTATGGTATCGGGGCGCAAATTTTGCGCGACCTGGGTGTCAACAAGATGAAATTGCTGTCCCGACCACGGAAAATGCCAAGCATGACCGGGTTTGATTTGGAAGTATCAGGTTATGTCAACGGAGAAACGAAATGAGCAACAGTCCAGGAAGTGTGCCTGCTAATTTGAATGGCGATGGCATTCGTGTGGGTGTGGTTCAGGCCCGCTTCAACGAAGAAATTACCAATGGCCTTTGGGCCGCCTGTTGCAGTGAATTGCTGCGCTTGGGTGTGTTGAATGAAGACATTCTGCATATTACTGTACCTGGTGCGATGGAAATTCCAATCGCCTTGCAGCGCCTGGCGTTCTCGGGCGAGTTTGATGCACTCATTGCTTTGGGTGCCGTGATCAAGGGCGATACCTACCATTTTGAGATTGTGTGTGGCGAAAGCGCCCGCGGCATTTCAAGCGTGGCTTTGGCTCACGATGTGCCTGTAGTCAACATGGTGTTGACTACCTACACCGAAGACCAGGCCATTGAGCGTATCGAGGACAAAGGCGTTGATGCAGCCCGTTGCGCTGTGGAAATGGGCAATTTAATGATGACGCTGGATGACAACCTGCCTGGCGCAGATGACGAGGAAGAAGACGATGAGTGAAGCCAGCAAGCCCGATTCGGGCAAGAGGCAAGGACACACTCGCAACGCTCGCCGTCGATCTCGCGAATTGGCTTTGCAGGGCTTGTATCAGTGGTTTTTGAATCCCACTGAAGTGGGTGAAGTGGATGCGCACATTCGGGATGCGCCCGGTTTCGACAAGGCCGATCGCGAGCACTACGAGTCTCTTTTGCATGGTTCGGTTCATCACCTTGACGCATTGATGCATCAGATTCAGCCGTTCATTGATCGTCCTTGGGGCGAGCTCAGTCCGGTCGAGAAAGCTGTGTTGGTGTTGGCCAGTCATGAAATGAATACGCATGTAGAAATTCCCTACCGGGTGGTGATCAACGAGGCGGTTGAGTTGACCAAAACTTTTGGCGGCACCGACGCGTTCAAATTCGTCAATGGCGTGCTTGATAAAGTGGCCGCCCAGGCGCGTGATTCCGAAATCAAGGCTCAGGCAAACAGTCAGTCAAGCTAAAACTCAAGAGGCGTTTTGGAATTCGACCTTATTCATCGCTATTTCAAAACTCCTTTTGGTGGGCTTGCACAGGCCAATCCCGACACGGTACTTTTTGGTATCGGCGACGACTGCGCCACGCTTCGAGTTGCACCCGATTTCAACCTGTTCACCTCTACCGACACCTTGGTCGAGGGTGTTCACTTTTTTTCAGATGATCCACCTCGTGTCACAGGCTGGAAGGCCTTGGCCAGTAACTTGTCCGATCTCGCTGCCAGTGGGGCGAGTCCACTCGGCTTCACGCTCAATTTAAGTTTGCCCGAAATTGATGAAAACTGGCTGGCTGGCTTCTCGGCAGGATTGCTCGACATCGCCACCCGTTTCAATTGCCCGTTGGTGGGTGGTGACACCACTTCAGCCGGCTCCAATCCATTGAAAACCCTGTCAATCACCGTGTTTGGGCAGGCGCCTGCTGCACACCGTGGCTTCAACCGGGCGCACGCGAAAATTGGTGAAGAAGTTTGGTTAAGTGGCACTCCCGGGCTTGCTCGCCTGGGGCTTTTGCTTGAATTCCAAAAACGGGGTCGCTTGGAGCAGCTATGTGAGGGCATCGAGTTGTCGCAGGTTCAGGCCCTGCTTGCTGCGATGCCAGCCCAGTTGCAGCAAAATGCAGTAGGTCGTATTCGCATGCCAGTTCCGCGCATTGAACTTGGATTGCAGTTGCGTGGGCTTGCAAGCGCCTGCCTTGATCTGTCCGACGGTTTGAGTGGCGATCTGGCCCACATTTCCAGTGCAAGCGAAGTGTCCGCCATACTCTTTCAATCGTCTCTAGAATCAATGTGGCGAGAACTTTGGCCTGAAATAGATCAACAGGCCAATGCGGCCGGGTTGTTGAAAATCTTGCTCGCGCAAACCTTGACGGGCGGTGACGATTTCGAATTGTGCTGGACAGCCCACCCGAACTGTCATGATGAAATACAATCCTGGAAGGCGGGTCTGCATTGCGTCGGCGTCATCGAGTCCGGAAGTGGCATTTGGCTTCAATCCCAGGGTGCAAGCCGAGAGCGCGTGTCAAATTGTTCCTACAATCATTTTGCCGAGATCCAGAATTGAGCTCGATACCCCGTTTACGACCCAACTGGCGCTTTATGCTGGCCCACCCCGCGCATTTGTTGGCCTTGGGATTTGGCAGTGGCTTGGCGTGGGTTTTACCAGGTACTTTCGGTACATTGATGGGCTGGCTCTTGTATGTTTGGCTGAACCCCTATCTGGCTGCGAATCAGTGGATTTGGGTGATTGTTGGCGCTTTCGTTGCGGGTGCCTGGGCTTGCCAGATCACTGGGAAGGCACTGGGGGTTATCGATCACGGCGGGATTGTCTGGGATGAAATCGTTGCGATCTGGCTGGTGTTGTTTGTGGCCTCGAATCATTTTTCCAGCCCCATTGAACAATTGACGTGTGTGCTTCTGTTCAGGTTCTTTGACATGGTAAAACCGCCCCCGATCCGCTGGTTCGACCGGCACTGGAAAAATGGTTTTGGTGTAATGTTTGATGACATCGTCGCAGCTTTCATGACCTTGTTGGCGCTGTCGGTCTATTTGTATTTTTTGAAGTGAATTCAATTTTAAACACTCAACGGGGAGCCTCTTGAGCAATCCAGACCAAGCACTTTTGCTGCAAATTGCAGACATATTCAATGCATCGGCTGGCAAACTCGGTGTGGTCGAGTCTTGTACGGGGGGCGGGCTTGGTTCGGCCTTGACTAGCCTACCCGGCTCAAGCGACTGGTTCGAGGGTGGGCTGATCACCTATTCAAACAAAGTCAAAATGAAGTCGGTGTATGTGCGCGAGTCCACTTTGGAACAGCACGGTGCAGTGAGTGAAGAATGCGTCAAGGAAATGGCCAATGGTGGAATGATCGCCTTGGGTGTGGACTGTTGTCTCTCGGTGTCAGGCATTGCTGGCCCGGGAGGTGGCTCGGCCGGTAAGCCAGTTGGTACGGTGTGGTTTGGTTTGGCCGTTAGGCACAAGTCGATTGAGGCTTTTCAGCATGTTTTTGATGGTGATCGTGATGCCGTTCGCCAACAGGCAGTACTAGCCGGGTTAACCATCCTGTCAAAAGTATCACTCAAAAAGGCTGTATAGATTTACAGTAAAAACTGTGCAATAATTCGAAAATCGCAACCCAATTCAGTTGAAGGCAGACCATGGAAGATCTCAGAACCAAAAACCAATCCTCAGACAAAGTCAAAGCCCTGGCCGCCGCGCTCAGCCAAATCGAAAAGCAGTTTGGCAAGGGCAGTATCATGCGTTTTGGGGAAAACGAGATCATCGACGACATTCAGTCGGTCTCAACCGGTTCTTTGGGGCTCGACATTGCTTTGGGCATTGGTGGCCTTCCACGCGGTCGTGTCGTCGAAATTTACGGCCCGGAATCTTCCGGTAAAACCACCTTGACCTTGCAAGTGATTGCGGAAATGCAAAAACTGGGTGGTACCTGTGCTTTCATTGATGCTGAACACGCGCTCGATGTTCAATATGCTTCCAAGTTGGGCGTTAACTTGCCTGACTTGTTGATTTCCCAACCCGACACTGGCGAGCAGGCTTTGGAAATTGTCGATGCTCTGGTTCGTTCCGGTTCTGTTGATCTGGTAATTATTGACTCCGTGGCTGCCCTGACACCCAAAGCTGAAATTGAAGGCGACATGGGCGATTCCCTGCCAGGTCTTCAAGCCCGTCTAATGAGCCAGGCCTTGCGCAAATTAACGGCCAACATCAAGCGCACCAATTGCCTTGTTATTTTCATCAACCAAATTCGAATGAAAATCGGGGTTATGTTTGGCAGCCCTGAAACTACAACTGGTGGTAACGCCCTGAAGTTTTACTCCTCGGTCCGTCTGGACATTCGCCGAATTGGTTCCATCAAGAAGGGTGAGGAAGTTATCGGCAGCGAAACTCGCGTCAAGGTGGTCAAGAACAAGGTAAGTCCTCCCTTCAAACAGGCTGAGTTCGATATTTTGTATGGTCAGGGCACATCCCGAGAGGGTGAAGTCGTTGATCTCGGCGTGTTGCATGATTTTGTCTACAAGGCTGGCGCCTGGTATTCCTACAACGGCGAGAAAATTGGTCAGGGCAAAGACAATGCGCGCGATTTCCTGAAAGCCAATCCGGCGATGGCTGCAGAGATCGAGAATAAAATCCGTGAAAAGCTGGGTGTGCGTCTGCTTGAAGAAGCGTCAGCCGCGCCTGCTGCCAAAAAGAAGAATGAAGTCGAAGACGCCGAGTAAGTTGTCAATCAAGTCGCCCATCAAGTCAAATGGGCGTTCATTCGGAGGTACTACGGGCTCTAGCAAGCCCGTGGTTTCCGTCAAGTCCAAGGCTGTAGCCTTGCTCGCCCGCAGGGAACACAGTCAAAGCGAACTTCGAGCAAAGTTGTTGCAGCGCGGTTACGAGCCCGGTGAGGTAGAAGAGGCCATTGAATGGGCAACTTCACACCAATTTCAATCCGATGAGCGTTTCAAACTGAGTTTGTTTAGAAGGCGTGCCTCAACTTTTGGGGATCGTGCAATTTCCGCCGAATTGGGGCAACACGGTTTGGGAGACCTTAAGTCCCTTTCGGACGATGATTCAGAAACCCAAATCCCCAGCAGTGAAGAAGACCGAGCCTATGACTGGATAAAACGCAGACAGCTTTCAAGCCTTGAAAGCGTTTTGGGTGTTGACTCAGCTGTTGATCAAGCTCAATTGTTGGTTTTGAAGTCCAAGGTTTATCGCGGGCTTTCAGCCCGAGGGTTTGAATTTGGCAACATTGAACGCGCTTGGCGGCGCATTCTGGCTGAGTTCAAATCCAATGCGTGATATTATTCCGGTCGGCTTATGTGTTTCCATAGAAGTGATAGTCTAGTTAAATAACGAAGCGTTATTCAACGACACAAGAAGCAAAGAAAGAGATGGATAAAAACCTTCATAGCATGCTCGGCATGCCTCGTCCTTGCCTCGGCTTTACGTCCGAGAACCCGCTTGCGCTGTCACGCGAAAAAAACACTCTCCACTTTACAATGTTGTCAGTTCAGCCGCCTTGTTGCGTCTAGCCGATTTGCATTAACTTTCCCAGCAAGGAATTCAAATGAAGATTCACGAGTATCAAGGCAAGGAAA